>CAZCLE010000012.1:0-26013 GCA_964499445.1 uncultured Dehalococcoidales bacterium | reverse complement strand
ATTTTTAGCGTGGGTGGGGCTCAGGCAATCGCTGCCTTAGCCTTTGGCACCGAGTCTGTTCCTAAAGTAGACAAGATTTGTGGACCGGGTAATGTCTTTGTGGTTTTGGCTAAAAAGCTGGTATATGGGGCGGTTGACATTGACGGGCTTCAGGGACCAAGCGAGGTATTGATTATAGCTGATGAAACCGCTAACCCCGGGTATTGTGCTGCTGACCTTTTAGCTCAGGCGGAGCATGACCCTCTAGCCTCGGCTATTTTGATAACTACCTCACGGCAGTTGGCCGACGAGGTTAGCCAGGAGGTTGAGCAGCAACTTAAAGGTTTGCCCCGTCAGGATATTGCCACCGAATGTTTAGAAAACAGGGGAATTCTCGTAGTGGTGGCTAATGTAGATGAGGCTATAGAACTGGCTAACCTCTATGCCCCGGAACACCTTTGCCTGATGATAGATAAGGCTGATACCTATATTGATAAAATATCTAACGCCGGCTGTATATTCATAGGTGAAAAATCAACGGTGGTTCTGGGCGATTATGTAGCCGGACCGAGCCATGTTTTACCTACCGGAGGGACGGCCCGGTTTAGCTCGCCGCTTAATGTATGTGACTTTATCAAGTTTATCAGCCTGGTGGATGTAGGCAAGGCTGATTTGAAGCGGTTAGGTAAAGCTGCATCAACTATCGCTAAAGCTGAGGGGTTTGATGCCCATGTTCGGGCAGTGGAAAAGCGGCTGAAAGCAGGTTGAGAGGTAGAGAGAATGTCGGAAAGCGCCGGAATAGAGAAATTAATACGCTCTTGTTTAGAGGCTTTTAGGGGTTATTCGGCTAGCACGTCCCCGGAGACCTTGGAGGGGAAAGTCGAAGTTCCCGTAGAAAACATTATCAAGCTGGATGCCAATGAGAATCCCTATGGTTGTTCGCCGAGAGTGCCGCAGGCTCTGGCTAACTATCCTTATTTGAATATTTACCCTGATGCCGGGCAAACCGAACTCAGGAAATTGCTATCGGGATACACCGGGGTTGGTGCCGAGCATATCGTGGCTGGTAACGGCAGTGACCAGCTAATAGACCTTATTTTGCGTTTATTTGTTGAACCGGGTGACAAGGTAATAAATTGCATACCTAGCTTTGCTATGTTTAGTTTCGGTACCGAATTGTGCGCGGGCGCTTTAGTCGAGGTACCTAGAGATGAGAATTTTGCCGTCAATGTAAAGGCAGTGAAAGCCTCCATAGATAGCAAAACCAAAATAATATTCCTGGCTAATCCCAATAACCCCACCGGGACAATCATGCCCCAGCCGGATATTGTGGAGGTACTGGATACCGGGCTTCCGGTGGTAGTTGATGAAGCCTACTATGAGTTTAGCGGCGAAACAGTTGTCCCGCTGATTGGTCAGTATAGGAATTTGATGGTGCTGCGAACCTTCAGCAAATGGGCGGGACTGGCTGGGCTGAGGGTTGGCTATGGCATTTTTCCACCTGAGATTGCCGGCTACCTGCTGAGAATCAAGCCCCCGTATAATGTAAATGTAGCGGCTCTGGTGGCGGTACGGGAGTCGCTAAAAGATATTGATTACCTTATGGGCCGGGTAAAGGCTATAATTGCCGAGAGGGAGCGGCTCTTTGCCGAGCTAGAGAAGCTGAAATGGTTAAAACCCTTCCCGTCGCAAGCCAACTTTATTCTCTGCTCGGTGCTAAACGGCAAGGCAAACGAGGTTCAGCAAAAATTGCAAAGAAAGGGTGTTCTGGTTCGCTACTTTGACAAGCCAATGTTGAGAAATTCCATCCGCATCAGCGTGGGTAAACCGGAGCATACTGATGCCCTGATTAGAGCACTCCGAGAAATAGGAGGATAGGCAAATGCCGGATAGAATGTCTGTTATCAAGAGAGAGACCAAGGAAACCAATGTTGCCCTGGAGCTTAATATTGATGGTCGCGGTAAATGGGAGATGAATACCGGGATCAGGATGTTTGACCACCTGCTGGCTCAGCTTGCCCGGCATGGAGTATTTGACATAAAGATTTCAGCTACCGGAGACGACCAGCATCACCTGATAGAAGATGTTGCCATTTGTTTAGGTAAAGCCTTTGGTGAAGCCCTGGGAGAGAAGCGGGGTATTGTTCGAATGGGTGATGCTGCCGTGCCGATGGATGATGCTCTGGCTATGGTGGTAGTGGATATCGGGGGGCGGGGATATACTGTATTAGACCTGCCCTTTACCGATAACGACATGACTGGATTCCCTACCGACCTTATCCGCCATTTCCTTGAGTCTTTTGCCATTGAAGCCAGGCTCAATCTCCACGCCAGGATTGTTTGTGGCGTTAATGACCATCACAAGGCAGAGGCGCTGTTTAAAGCTTTAAGTAGAGCTCTGGATATGGCAACTAGGATTGACGAGCGGATTAGCGGCGAGCTCCCCAGCACCAAGGAGTTACTGGAGCATTAGCACCATAGCAAAGCAAGGAAAGTAACCGTATAATCTTACCTTAACTTCCTGCCGGTGAGCCTTTCGTAGGCCTGCTGGTATCTTATGGTGGTGTCCTCAATGACTTCAGGGGATAGGGTGGGGGCGGGAGGCTCTTTATTCCACCCTGACTCAACAAGCCAGTCCCTGACCGGCTGTTTATCGTAGCTGGGCTGGTCTTGCCCAACCTTATATAGCTCAGCATCCCACAGGCGAGACGAGTCCGGGGTCAGTAGCTCATCAATAAGGATGAGCTTATCATTCTCCAGACCAAATTCCATCTTGGTATCAGCAATGATAATGCCTCTGGCTCTGGCATATTGTTGAGCGTAGTCGTAGATAGCCAGGCTTTTCTCCTTCATCTCTTCAGTTAGAGCCTTACCTGCAATCTTTTTCATCTTATCCATGCTTAGGGGCTGGTCATGCCCAATTTCTGCCTTGGTGGTGGGGGTGAATAATGGGTGGGACAATTTCTGACTTTGCTTTAGGTGTTTAGGTAGCTGGATTCCAGAAACAGTGCCCGATTGCTGGTATTCTGCCCAGGCTGACCCGGTAAGGTAACCCCGCACCACACATTCAACGGGAATACACTTTGCCTTTTTAACCACCATAGACCGACCGACAAGGTAAGCCGGATAGGGGAAACGACTTTCAGCCGGGAGGTAGGAATCAAGACAGCGAGTATCATCAACCGCCTCTATCAGATGATTAGGCACTAAATTCTGGGTCTGTCTGAACCAGAAGATAGATAATTGATTCAACACCAATCCCTTATCCGGGATGCCGCAGGGTAGAACCGAGTCGAAGGCTGAGATTCGGTCAGTAGCTACCATGAGCAACAGGTTACCTAGGTCGTAGGTATCCCGCACCTTGCCCCGGGAAAACAAGGGCAGGGGTAAATCGGTAGTCAGTAAAACTGGTGGGCTAAGGTTATTTATCTACCTCACCCCCTTTATCCCCCTCTCCTTCAAAGGAGAGGGGGAGGGATTACTTTTGAAGGGGCTTCGCCCCTTCAATCTACCCCTGATAAACGACCTCTTTAGCTCAGTTATATTGACCTCGGAGTTAGCTCGCTAGGATGAGACATGCTTGGTTTCCCTTTCCATTGCATCTTGGTTAAACCCAGCCGTTCAAAAATGTCATCTATATAACGCAGGTAGTATTGCTCGTCAAAAAGCGGCTCAAGCTCTTCTGGTGGCAGAGTGGCGGTAACCTCGGGGTCAGACTTTAGCAGGTTGACGAGGTTTTTATTTCCCTTCCACGCCTTCATCGCATTGCGCTGAACCAGTGCGTAGGCTTTTTGCCGGGAGAGTCCTTTATTGATAAGGGCGAGCATTACTCGCTGGGAGAAAATTAAGCCTTTGGTAAGTTCTATATTTCGCTTCATCCGTTGCGGATAAATTTGTAATTCCTTCATTATTGAGGTGAAAAGAGTAAGTGAGTAGTCCAGTATAAGACAGGAATCAGGCAGGATAATGCGCTCGGTAGACGAGTGGCTGACGTCGCGCTCGTGCCACAGGGCAATATTTTCCATTGAGGTCAAGGCATAGCCCCTCACCAATCGGGCTAAGCCACAGATTCGTTCACAAAGCTCTGGATTTCGTTTATGGGGCATAGCTGAGGAGCCAGTTTGACCGGTACTAAATGGTTCTTCTACCTCTCGCGTCTCTGTTTTTTGCAGTGCCCTAATCTCGGTAGCAAACTTCTCTAGCGAGCTGGAGATTATAGCCAAAGTGGTAACGAATTGAGCATGGCGGTCACGTTGCAAAATCTGGCTTGATACTGGGGCTGGGGTAAGTCCCAACTTGGCGCAGACTTTCTCCTCAACCTCAGGGGGCACGGTAGCATAGGTGCCGACGGCTCCAGAAATCTTGCCCACAGCAATGGCTCTGTTGGCTTCGGCAAGCCTTTGTCGGTTGCGTCGCATCTCCTCGACCCATAGAGCCAGCTTAAAACCAAAGGAAATTGGTTCGGCATGAACACCGTGGGTGCGACCTATCATCACCGTGTACTTGTGTTCTATCGCCTTTTGGGCCAATACTGAGATGAGTTCCTTTATATCCTGACTTAGCACCTCAGCGGCTTCAACCATCTGCAGGCTGAGGGCAGTATCAATTACATCTGACGAGGTAAGACCAAGGTGGATGAAACGAGATTCCTCACCCAGACTCTCCGATACCGCACCGAGGAAGGCAGTCATATCGTGGCGAGTTTCTTTGAGAATCTCCTCCATGCGTTTGAGATTGCATCGGGCTAGCTTTATCTTAGATATGGCTTCTCTAGGGATGACACCGAGCTCAGCCCAGGCGTCACAGGCAGCCATCTCTACCTTAAGCCACTTGTTAAACTTATTCTCGTCTGCCCATATCCTCTTCATTTGTGGTCGGGAATATCGCTCAATCATTTATTGTCTCCCTGTAAATCACTCCTATATTTTTCATAGGCTTGGCGTATTTTATCATACTTCAGGCTTAAGATTTCGGCGGCAAGATAAGCGGCATTCTTAACCCCAGCCGTCCCGATAGCCACACTGGCGACCGGTATTCCAGCTGGCATTTGAACTATAGAGTACAGGGCATCAATACCCTCCAGCTCGCTGGTGGCTAGGGGCACACCTATGACGGGCAGGGTGGTCCAGCTAGCCAGAACCCCGGGCAGGTGGGCAGCTCCCCCAGCGGCGGCAATTATGACCTCAATGCCCCGCTCTCGGGCAGCCAGTCCGAATTGCCTGGCTTTTTCCGGGGTGCGGTGGGCTGATATTACGGAGACCTCATAATCAATGCCAAGCTGGGTTAGTACCTCCAGCGTTGGTTGCATGACTTCAGTATCTGATTTTGACCCCATGACGACAGCAACTAATGGCATACTACCTCACCCCCTTTAGATTTTTTTTAGGTAACCCTATCCCCTTTATCCCCTTCCCCTTGATAAGGGGAAGGGGAAGATATTTTCTTTAGAGGGGCTCCGCCCCTCTAAGACTCCCCACTATTTGCCCTTTGGAACGGGGAGAGGGGGTATAGAAGTTTGTGAAGGGGCTTCGCCCCTTTAACTGTCCCCTTTCTTTATGTCAGCGATATCCCGGCGGTAATGGCAGCCCTGAAAGTGAATTCGGGGAATATTGTTATAGACCTTTTCTCTAGCTTCGGCGATGGTTCTACCGGTAGCGACTACAGTAAGCACCCGTCCCCCATTGGTTAATACCTGTCCTGGTTGTGAGCCTACCTTGGTTCCAGCGTGAAATATCAGGATGTCCTTATCTAAATTATCCAGCCCGGTAATGGGGAGTCCAGTTTTGTAGCTACCGGGGTATCCGGCTGATGCCATTACCACCCCCACACAGGCATCTCCACTCCATTCTACATCTATTTGATTCAGGTTGCCATTTATCACTGCCAGCATAATGTCTACCAGGTCGGTTTTGAGTCTGGGGAGGGTAACCTGAGCCTCCGGGTCACCAAACCGGGCATTAAATTCTAGCACTTTCGGTCCATCATTGGTAATCATCAAACCACCATAAAGGACGCCTTGATACCGTCTTTTCTCTTGAGCCATAGCCTTTATCGCTGGTTCCATGATGGTTTGTGTTACTGTTTTGTCTAACTTCGGGCTATAGAAGTATGGTGGACTATAACTGCCCATACCCCCGGTGTTGGGGCCTTGGTCGTTGTCAAATACTGGCTTATAATCGCAAGCGGCTACCATAGGGACTACGGTGGTGCCATCGGTAAAAGCGAAGGAACTCATCTCTCTTCCTGATAGACACTCCTCAATAATTACCCTGTCCCCGGCAGCACCAAAGACCCTGGCTTCCATGATGTCTGCCAGAGCCTCTAATGCCTGTGGGATTGAATTGGCTACGGTTACCCCCTTGCCCGCAGCCAGTCCATCGGCTTTAACTACCATAGGGGGTGCCTGTTGCTGGATATATTTCTTTGCCTGAGTATATTTAGAAAAGCTAACACTTCGGGCACAGGGGATATTATATTTCTGCATAAGCTCCTTGGCAAATACCTTACTTGACTCTATCTGTGCCGCCTGCTTGGTCGGACCGAAAACCGGAATCCCTATCTGCTGGAAGCGGTCAACAATGCCCTCAGCCAGAGGTGCCTCCGGGCCGACGACGACAAGCTCAACATCCTTTTCCCGGGCTATTTTAACCAGTGACTCAATATCAGTGGGGCTAATATCCAGGTTACGGGCTACTTTAGCGGTGCCGGCATTTCCCGGAGCTACATAAATCTCCTTAATTTTTTGACTCTGGAGCAGCTTCCAGACCAGGGTGTGCTCCCTAGCTCCTCCGCCAACAACTAGTATCTTCAGAGTTCACTCCTTCGGTGTTCATTGGTGGTAGATAAGCAATACTGATTTGGTCTTGGTGATAACTAAGGGACAATACGGCATTCACCTAGGATAATCGAAATTACGGTGCTCCCTCGGCACGTGCCGATTACCACTATTTCATCTCCTTTGGAAAGCGTTTCCGCTTGGCTAATCTGGTCATCGGCAAGGAAAGCGCGGATTTCCCAGGCATCTTCATCTACCTCAAAGCTTATAAATGGTGAGCCTACAGCTGAGCCAAAGTAATCAAAAGTGCCTGAAACTTCTAGAATCTGATTCTTGTATTGTGTCTCGGCAGCGAGCCCAATCTCATCATATTCGGTGGATAGTTGGGCGGCGGTTATTTTTATTGGTTCCGGCGATGATGGTGGCTCCAGCGGTGGAGTCGGTTCTGGCTCTGGCGCTGGCTGTTCGGCGGTGGTAAATGTCCAGACCTCTGAGCAGGCGGTAGGAGTATCAGGGTCGGCTGGATTCAGCTTGGCACAGACCATCCAGTAATACCGAGTTGAGGGCGTCAGGTCTTCGGTGATGCGGTAGGCGGTTAGCTGAGTGGATTCTTTATGAAGAATATTTGAAAAGTCGTAGTTGGGGGATATGGCTAACTCATATCCGCCGGCGTCAGGCACCAGCTCCCAAAGAAGCGTAGGGCTAAGCTGAACGTCAGTAGCTTCATGGTGTGGCGAGAGCAGCCTGGGGGCAGTCAGTGAATCTTCTGGCGTGGGCGCTGGTTCCGGTGCTGGAGTGCACGCCCCCAGAACAAGCAGCACTGTTATCAGTAAAATTCCTACAATTCCTATCTTGCGCATTCTTTAAAAACTCTCTTTACTCCTTATTAAAAGGTTGCTTATCAACCTCACCCCCCTGTGTCCCCCCTCTCCTTCCAAGGGGCTTTGCCTTATAAGTGCCACTTGCCCTAAAAGTCAGAGTGTTGCCCCAAAAGTCTAGTCACTTCTGTCCCTTTTTGGGTGGGGAATACTTGGGAAGGTCTGCTCCATCACCAGACTTATCTGGTCGAAGACCTCCTGGAGTTCGAACTGGTCTAGCAATGTTCCCTTGTTTCTGTGTCGGTGTCCCTTTCATTTTAGCCCCCTATAAATTACTTGAAAAAGGTAGTGATTTAATATAATCTTCCATAAATTGCCAATTTGGATTTCCCGCATTATCAGACGGTAGCTTTATTTGAGTTTTCTTCATCCGAGTTTCAATAGACCATTTATAACCGTAATTAAAGCGGAATTTTTCTAGCCTGATTATAGTTATGAGGAACATAGCTAAGGAAGGGTTGAGAGTCCTACTTTTCAAATCCAATACTGCTATTTTCTCACTTGCGAAAAACTTCTTTTTCTGATAGAACGCTTCCCCAATTGTTCCATCATAACTTAATGTTATGACATTACCCTCACTATTGGAGTTACCTACAAAATAAGAGACACCGTTATTTTTCTCAGTTGCACTAACATACGGCACATCACCTTTTTGCATATTAACCTTATATTCTGATTCGCCTCTAACTATCTTAAATAAATCATCGAATATAAATTGCCTCCAATTATCTGTGTCTAGCTTAATGTTTTCCTTTATAACCGAACTGGACTTGGGTACAGTTGGCATAGGGATTTTGTCAACCCATGCAGGTATTTCTTCGATTGATGGTATGTTTAATAAATGTAACGTCTTGTCTGCTTGCCGACCATAATTATACTTATAGTTGTTAGCCTTTAGGCACATACAATAATATAACAGTTGTCTATCAGTAAGAGCTATTTTAGGCTTGAGAACAAACAAATGATAACTGCTGTAATACGGCTCTTTTTGTAAAAAACTTTCCATTACTGAACCGCTCACAGCCACCGATATAGTGTTTGCCGGATTCGGTTCAATGTTTGGTAACTTCTTTATCCTTGCGACTACTCCATTGTTTCTTGAAGTTCTCGCAACAAAATTGATACCATTTTTGTCTAAGGTTTTATCTACTAACTCAAGGTTAGACCCAGGGAGAACACAAAAATACTGGTCTACATGAACCATACCTTTTACCTTTTAAAAGACTCGTAAGCAACGTAGTCTCGTATTACTTTGAGAAAATCAGATTCACTCAACCTAGAATAATCTGTTTCCATATATGCTTCAGCGCACCATTCATCGGTTGCAGTTACTCCATACATCAGACTATATCCTTTTCTTATCTCTTTGTTAAGAAAAGAGTTTACCCAATCATCCCTTGTATTGTCCCACTTATTAAATTTATCGATTCTACCTCTATTTTTTACCTTAACAAAATTATCGTTTTTCCAATACCCAAACCAAGTCTTCTTACCTATAGGATGTGGAACATGAGCTGTGAATACCATTGTGCAAGTAACCACCCCTGCGTCCGAATCATGGAAAAGTTGGTCTGGCATTGACATTATTGCTTCAAGTGTGTGCTTCTCAAGTAACTGTTTTTTTAACTCGAATACAGAGCCGGATTGAGCCAAAGCACAACTCATGGGGACTATAGCTACGCACTTTCCATTAGGTTCAAGCATTTCCAGATTATTTAGCACAAATTCTAATTCTTCTTTGACATCTTTTCCTGAATCGGGCGGTTTATATGGCGGGTTCAAAAGACCAATAGTAGGCTTAAACTTCTGCTTTATTTCATCCACCTTCTCAAAGCAGTCGCCAGAGAATATGTTGGTTTTACCATCTCCATGAACTATCATATTAGAGACTGCTAATGCGTATACATCATCCTGAAATTCGATACCAATCAGTCTATTATTATGGATTTTCTTGATTTCCTCCAAATCACCTAACGTTTCTAAATCCATTTTCCTCATTGCACTAATAAGAAAGCCTGATGTTCCACAGCAGTTGTCGAGAACAACACTATCTTTAGTAATTCCGGCAAGTTCTACGAATAGTTCAGTTATGTGAGGGGGAGTTAATATTATCCCAAGTGTTTTTTCATTATTTGCGTATCTCAAGAACTCTATATAAAATTGCCCAATAGCATCATAATATCGGTATGTTCTCAAAAATGAATTTATCTTGTCGTCTATGTCAGATATTAGCAATTCCAAGAATTCTTTGTCAGATGATAGAGTAGTATGAGTTTTCATAAATGAAAAGGCACGATTAAGGTTCGCTATTTTTTGTACAGGTGGTTTTGAAAACTGTAGTTGTTTAGTTATTGTATCAACGAGGGTATCAACTAAATCTTGAGCGGTATTATGGTCTTTAAAACCTTGTTTAAAAGCTCTGTTTTGCAATGCTATTAATATTCCGCTAATTAATAGACTTCTAAGTTTTTCCTCTATCTTCTTTGATAGCAATAAAGTATTTAATTCCTTAAAATAGTTTGCTAACGCTTTGTAATCTTGATTTTTCTTTTGAGGGCTTATGGCGTATTCATCATGATAGTTTAATAAAGGTAATATTTTATTACCGAAAAACGGTATTTTGGTATTTGTTCCTTTTATCAACAAATAATGAGCTATTTTAAGTTATCTATATTCTCACCACTAACTCCTATCGCAAGAACATCGTATTCCTTTGATAAATAAGAACCGTACAGTAATGCGCCATCAACGGCATACTCTGCATAGTGATTTAATTCTTTGCTTTCATGCTTTGATAATTCTGCTTTGCACTCTATTACAATCAGGAAGCCACTAAATTGTTTTGAACTGATAATAAATTCTGGATATCCAGCACCGCTACCCTTTTTAGATGCGTTTTTTAGTAATTTATCTATTATGGGATTATCGCTTTTCTTTTCCTCGACAACAATTTCTTTATTATCGTAGTATCCCTTCTCTTTTAGGATTCCCCTAACTAGGTTTTCGGTCTTAGCTTCGTTGCCCATTTAAGCTCTCCTCTTCTTTTTCCCTCCCACTCTCTTGTTGACATAACTCGAAAAACAATTCAAAGCTAAACAGAGCTAAACAGATACGATTCGTTTCCCCAAATTTTTTACAACATTTTACGCATCATTTAACCAAAAACAATTCAAAGCTAACCTCTCTCCTACTCCCATTCTATAGTTGACGGAGGTTTGGATGTTATATCGTAGACTACCCGGTTTACTCCGGGCACCTCATTAACTATGCGGTTGGAAATCCGATTCAGTAGGTCGTAGGGAAGGCGTGACCAATCAGCAGTCATAGCATCATCGCTGTTTACGGCGCGGATAGCCACCAGATAGCTATATGTCCTGTAGTCCCCCATTACTCCTACCGATTTGACATCGGTGAGTATAGCGAAGCTCTGCCATAGTTGACGATATAGCTTGGCTTTTTTAATCTCGTTCATTACAATCCAATCGGCATTACGAAGTATCTCGAGTTTTTCCCCGGTCACCTCACCGATAATACGAATAGCTAAACCCGGGCCGGGGAAGGGCTGTCGCCACACCATCTCTTCAGGTAAGCCCAGTTCCAGTCCCACTTGACGCACCTCATCCTTAAACAGGGAGCGCAGCGGCTCAAGCAAGGTGAGTCTCATCTTGGCTGGCAGTCCACCCACATTGTGGTGAGTTTTTATCTTAGCTGAGGCTTTACTTCCTGAAGAGGCACTCTCAATAACATCGGGGTAGAGGGTTCCTTGAGCCAGGAAATCAACCTTACCTATTTTTTTAGCTTCTTCTTCAAATACTCTGATGAATTCCTCGCCGATAACCTTGCGCTTCTTCTCCGGGTCTCTTATTCCCTTCAGCCGATTAAGAAATCTTTCGCTGGCATCAACATAATTAATGTTCATACCTAGATTAAGTCGGAAGGTATTAAAGGTTCTCTCTACTTCCTCACGACGCAGCAGCCCGTGATTGACAAAGATGCAGGTAAGCTGGTCACCAATAGCTCGGTGGAGAAGGGTAGCTACTACTGACGAATCAACCCCTCCTGATAGAGCATTGATTACCTTGCCTCTGCTCACCTGATTCCTGATTCTAGTTATGCTATCGTTCACGAAGCTGCTCATTGTCCAGTTACCCTTGCAGCCACATATCTGGTAGACGAAATTTCTCAGGATAGTCTTCCCCTGGGGGGTATGGGCTACCTCGGGGTGGAACTGGAGACCAAATATCCCATCCTCATTGCCCATAACAGCAACGGGTGAGTTTTCAGTATGGGCTAGGGCAGCGAAACCTGGCGGCATTTCTTCAATTTTATCAGCGTGGCTCATCCATACCGGGGAGGAGGCAGCTACATCGGTAAATAGGGGCGAATCTACCTCGCCCAGGTGAAGGATAGCGTGACCATACTCGTGCTTGGCTCCTGGTGCAACCTGCCCGCCTAGCTGTTTAGCGATAACCTGCATCCCGTAGCAGATGCCCAGTACCGGCAAATGGCTTTCATAAATGTAAGCCGGAGCTAGAGGGGCACCAGGCTCATAGACACTGGATGGCCCTCCGGAGAGGATAAATCCCTTGGGATTCAATGAGGCTATTCTCTCCCAGGGGGTGTCATGAGGGATTAGTTCACAGTATACCTGGCACTCGCGGACTCGCCGGGCAATTAGCATGCTGTATTGTGAGCCAAAGTCTATGATAATTATGGTCTCAGGCTCAGCACCAGATATAGCCTCCCTGGCGGCAACCGGCTGTTCGCCACCCATTTCCTTAGCGATTTCTAAGTAAGTAGAGACTTCAATATCGCCGCTGGTAGCTACCCGGTGACTCTCTTTTGAGGTTGGCTTTGAACCCTTTTTAACCATGTTTATGGCCAAAGATTACCATTATGGTATACTGTCGTCAAGGGGAAAGTCATTCTTAACAGATAGTACAAGGCAATGTCAGATAAGCTACCTTCACCAATCCAGAAGCAGGTTGAGAAGGGCGTTTCCATCCTTAAGCAAGGGGGAATAGTTGCCTTTCCTACTGATACCGTCTATGGATTGGGGGCTTGCGCTAACCTGCCGTCGGCGGTGGAGCGGGTTTATCAGGTAAAGGAACGACCACAGAATATGGCGCTCCCTTTACTGCTGGCTCATACCTCTCAGATAAGCGAAATTGCTGAGCCGGTGCCGCCGGTTGCCTGGCTTCTAGCTCGTAGTTTCTTGCCCGGAGCGTTGACCATAGTTTTACATAAGTCTAAATCAGTCCCGGATATTATCACTGCTGGAGGGACAACGGTAGCCATTCGCATCCCGGCTCACCCGGTTCCTGTCGCCCTGATTGAAGGTCTGGGGGTGCCTATTGTGGGCACCAGTGCTAATCTGAGCAGTCAGCCAAGTGCGTTGACGGCTGATGAGGTCTACTCTCAATTTGGTGGTGAGATAGATTTAGTTATTGATGGTGGCCGGTGCTCAGGTGGCAGGGAATCTACCATAGTTGATGTGACCGGGGAGACGCCGGTGGTTCTGCGGGAGGGCGCTATATCAAAGGCAGAACTCAAGCAAGTATGTGAGATTATTTAACCCTAGAGAGGATTAAGGAGGTTGAGGTAATGAGAATTGCTATTGGCGGTGACCATAGGGGGCTCGACCTCAAGCAATTTATTATCAAGCTAGTTACCGAGATGGGACATAACTATGAGGACTTTGGCTGTTTTACTACTGACTCGGTCGACTACCCTGATATTGCTAAAAAGGTAGCTGAAGCGGTTGCCAGGGGCGATTTTAAACACGGCATTCTGATATGTGATACTGGCATTGGTATGAGTATTGCCGCTAATAAGGTTAGGGGGATAAGGGCTGCCCTGTGCCATGATACATTCAGCGCTCGCCGGGCTCGCCAGCACAACGATGCCAATATCCTCTGTTTGGGAGCCGCCGAAGGACAGGGAGTAGTGAGTGAAATCGTTGGCGCTTTTCTCGCTACTGAGTTTGAGAGGGGAAGACATGAGCGAAGGTTAGATAAGGTAAGAGCTATGGAAGGCTAATTATACGAGAGTAGATAGCTTGACTCATCTACGGGCATTATGTTATGTTTTGTTACCAGAACTGAAGGTGGGATTTCGGAGTTTTCAATCCGTCCCCACAGGGACGGTTTTTTAATTATGACGGTAACGGAACCGGAGAAGGTATGAAAAGCGACGTGGTTAAAAAGGGAATAGAGCGGGCTCCACATCGGTCGTTACTGTACGCCGTAGGCTGCACACGGGCGGAGATGGATAAGCCTTTTATCGGCGTTATTAACAGCTTTAGCGAGATTGTCCCCGGGCATATACACCTGCGAGATATTGCCGAGGCGGTTAAGGCCGGGGTGCGGAGTGGAGGGGGTGTTCCCTTTGAGGTCAATACTATTGCCGTGTGTGACGGCATTGCTATGAACCACCCGGGTATGAAATATAGCCTGCCCAGCCGTGAACTGATAGCTGACTCAGCGGAAGTAGTAGCTGAGGCCCATGGTTTTGACGCCCTGGTCTTTATTCCCAATTGTGACAAGATAATCCCGGGGATGCTTATGGCGGCGGTAAGACTGAACCTACCGGCTATCTTCGTTAGCGGCGGTCCCATGCTGGCCGGGCGTCTAGGTAGTAAGAATGGGATTATACAGGTTGACCTCAGTTCTGTCTTTGAGGCGGTGGGGAAAGTAACTACGGGGAAAATGAGTCAGGAGGAACTGGAACGGTTGGAGGAGGTTGCCTGCCCTGGTTGTGGTAGTTGCTCTGGGATGTTCACCGCTAATACCATGAATTGTGCCACTGAGGCCATGGGGATGGGACTGGTTGGTAATGGCACCATTCCGGCTATTGATGCCAGGCGGATACAGCTGGCTAAGAGAGCCGGACAACAGGTTATGGAGCTATTAAACAATGATATTCGCCCGCGAGATATAGTAACTAAGGATTCTATGTATAATGCCTTGACCGTTGATATGGCGCTAGGCGGTAGCACCAATTCAATTCTGCACCTTATGGCTATAGCCCAGGAGGCAGAGGTTGATTTACCCCTGTCAATGGTGAATGAGATAAGTCAGCGCACTCCCCACCTATGTAAACTAAGCCCAGCCGGTGACTATCATCTTGAGGATTTAGACCGTGCTGGCGGCATCGCTGCCGTGATGAAGGAGTTACGGGGCTTACTGAAATTGGAGGCAAAAACCGTATCGGGGAAATCGGTGGTGGAGATTATTGCTGACAGTCAATTTGTGGATAGAGAGGTTATTCACTCAGTCGCCGATGCCTACTCGGCTACCGGAGGCATTGCTGTCCTATTTGGCAATCTGGCACCGGAGGGTGGGGTAGTAAAGAGAGCCGCCGTTGTCCCCAAGATGATGATTCATCAGGGTCCGGCCCGGGTATTTGACTCCGAAGAAGAGGCTACAGCGGCCATTATGAATGGAAGTATAAAGTCAGGCGATGTGCTCGTTATTCGTTACGAGGGACCTAAAGGAGGGCCGGGGATGAGGGAGATGCTCACCCCTACCTCTCTTCTGAGCGGTATGGGTATGGACAGGGAGGTAGCCCTGATAACCGACGGGCGTTTTTCCGGGGCGACTCGTGGTGCGGCTATTGGGCATGTCTCCCCTGAAGCGGCCAGCCGGGGGCCTATTGCCGCTTTAGAAAATGGGGATATAATTAAGATTGACATTCCCAATTATAAGCTTGAGGTCGAGCTTGGTGATAAAGAAATATCGGAGCGTCTGGCACGTCTAGCTGAATTTGAACCTAAAGTAAAAACAGGCTATCTCAGGTATTACGCCGAGAAGGTATGTTCAGCTAGCACCGGGGCGGTGTTTAGTAAATAAGGGAGGCCTACTATGAAGATGACTGGTGCCCAGATTCTATGTGAAAGTTTGGTGAAGGAGGGGGTAGAGGTTATTTTCGGTTACCCCGGTGGGGCGCTCTTGCCATTATATGACACCTTACCTAAATATTCTCAGCTTCGTCACATTCTGGTGCGTCATGAGCAGGGTGCCGCCCACGCCGCCGATGGCTATGCCCGAGCCACAGGAAAGGTAGGCGTATGTCTGGCTACCTCTGGTCCCGGGGCTACTAACCTGGTAACCGGGATTGCCAATGCTTTCCTTGATTCATCCCCGGTGGTAGCCATAACCGGTCAGGTGCCCAGCTCTCTAATTGGTAAAGATGCCTTTCAGGAGGTAGATATTACCGGTATTACTTTGCCGATTACCAAGCATAACTATCTTGTCCTTGATGTGGATTCACTGGCTAAAGTAGTTAAGGAATCCTTTCATCTGGCTCGGACCGGGCGACCCGGCCCAATACTTATTGATGTGCCGCGAGATGTTCTTGTAAACGAGGCAGAATTTCATTATCCGGACAAAGTGGATTTACCCGGCTATAAACCAACTCTCCAGGGACACCCGACACAGATTAAAAAGGCAACCAAGCTTATAAATGAAGCTCGGCAACCGCTTATTATTGCCGGTAGGGGAGTAATTATCTCCGGGGCATATGCTGAACTTAAACAACTGGCAGAGGCAGCCCAAATACCAGTGGTTACTACCTTGTTGGGTATTGGTTGTTTCCCTGAGTCTCACGCTCTAAGCTTTGGTATGCTGGGTATGCATGGTATGGCTTATGCTAATATGGCGGTTGATGCCACCGATGTCCTTATAGCTATTGGGATGCGGTTTGACGATAGGGCTACGGGTAAGATAAGCACCTTTGCTCCCCATGCCCGTATTATCCATATTGATATTGACCCGGCGGAAATCGGGAAGAACATACGCGTAGACGTGCCCATAGTTGGTGATGTGAAGGCAATTCTTCAGGAATTAAATAAGTTGATTACCTCAACGGAGCATGTGACCTGGATTCAACAACTGGAGGACTGGCGAAAGGAACACCCGGCCACCGAAATTAGAGAGTGTGAGGAGCTCCTGCCCCAGTTTGTCATCCGTAAAATACATGAGGTAACCCGGGGTGAAGCTATCATTGTTACCGGAGTAGGTCAGAACCAGATGTGGGCGGCTCAGCATTTCTGGTATGATAGACCCAATAGCCTGATCTCGTCGGGTGGATTGGGAACCATGGGATTTGAGCTTCCGGCAGCTATGGGGGTTAAGGTGGGCTGTCCTGATGATACGGTCTGGTGTATCGCCGGTGACGGTGGTTTTCAGATGACTATACAGGAGTTAGCCACCATAGTTCAGGAACGATTAGCGGTTAAGATTGCTATCATGAACAACGCCCATTTAGGGATGATAAGACAGTGGCAGGAATTTTTCTACGGGAAGCGATATGTGGCTTCTCCATTGGCTAGCCCGGACTTTGTCAAGATTGCTGAGGCGTATGGAATCTCAGCGTTAAGGGTTAAGCGTAGCGAGGAAGTAGTTCCAGCTATTGAGCAAGCTATGCAGCATGAAGGGCCTTTCCTGATTGATTTTGTGGTGGAACCGGGAGAGAATGTTTACCCTATGGTGCCGCCGGGAGCCACTGTAGCTGAGTGTCTTGAGGAACCCAGGAAAGCCGAGTCTCTTAAGGCACCCAGAAAAGAGGTAGCAGTATGAACACGATGAAGCACGTCCTAGTTGCTGTGCTGGAGGATAAGCCTGGGGTGCTGAACCGAATGGCCAGCGTTTTCCGTAGGCGTGGCTTCAATATTGAGAGTGTTAACGTGATTGACACGATTAACGTGGACAATAGCGAGCTACCTAATTTAACCCGCGTAACCATTGTTTTGAGTGGAACAAAAACTACAGTGGACCAGCTTAAAAAGCAGTTAGATAAAATAGTAGATGTGGTTAAGGTGTCTGAGTTTCACGCATGAGATACAGTGAGGAACGACTGTAATCCTGGCTATTGAGAGACTCAGGAAAGAGGTGGTGAAATGGTAACCAGGCGGCACACTCTAATTGCCTTGGTAGCGGATAGACCGGGGGTACTTACCCGGATGGCTAGCCTTTTCCGCAGACGTGGCTACAATATTGAGAGTATTGTCGTCGGGCATAGTGAACTGCCTCACCTGTCACGGATGACCATTGTCGTCAATGGAGTAGCGGCAACGGTGGAGCAGGTTAGGAAGCAGTTAGCCAAGGTTGTGGATGTAGTTAAGGTATCGGATATCTCTGAAGAGGAAACGATTGCTCGAGAAATGGCCTTGATTAAGGTAAAAGCTACCTCGGCGACTAGAAGCGAGATTATACAGATTGTAGATGTATTTAGGGCGAATATCGTGGATGTTGCCCCTGATTCGCTAACCATCGAGGTTACCGGTGGTGAGGAGAAAATCGACTCCCTGGTTAATCTACTTCGCAGTTTTGGTATCAAGGAAATGACCAAGACGGGACGCATAGCCATGACCAGGGGAGGTCAAAGCCCGCTGCCGGTGTCGGAAAAGGTATCCGAAGCCCGTAACAAAAGACAGAAGACAGCCTAGGTCATTTATTCAAGGGAAGTTTTAAGGGAGAAAACCTCTTTAAAAATGATATGATTCCCCTCCCTCTATAAAGCGTCTAATAATATATAAGGAGATGATAACTTATGGCTAAGATATACTATGATAAAGATGCTGACCTAGCTCTACTTGAGGGAAAGGTAGTTGGCATTATCGGCTATGGAAGTCAAGGGCATGCCCACGCTCAGAACCTCAGGGATAGCGGTTGCCAGGTGATAGTGGCTGAGGCTGAGGGAAGCCCCGGCTGGCAGAAGGCTAAGGAGGCTGGCTTCAAGGTACTAACGGCGGCTGAGGTGGCAAAGGAAGCCGATATTATGGTAATGCTGGCTCCTGATAACCTGCACCGGGACATCTATTGCGGGTCAATTGAAAAGGGATTAGCTCCAGGTAAGATGTTGATGTTTGCTCACGGTTTCAACATTCATTATGGGCAAATCATCCCGCCACCTGATATTGATGTTACTATGATAGCCCCCAAATGCCCGGGGCATATGTTGAGGCAACTTTATACCGAGGGTATAGGCCCTCCAGCAGTAATGGCAGTCCATCAGGACGCTTCAGGCAGAGCCAGGGATATAGCCCTTGCCTATGCCAAGGGTATCGGTTGTAGTCGGGCCGGCGTTATTGAGACTACCTTTGCCGAAGAGACCGAGACTGACCTCTTCGGTGAGCAGACGGTGCTGTGTGGCGGGGTTTCCGCCTTAATAAAGACTGCATTTGAGACACTGGTTAATGCTGGCTACCAGCCAGAGATAGCCTATTTTGAGTGCTGTCACGAGGTTAAGCTTATCGTTGACCTTATATATCAGGGTGGCTTAAGCCATATGCGCTACTCGGTTAGTGATACCGCCGAGTATGGTGATTATACCCGGGGACCACGGGTTATTGATGACATGGTCAGGGATGAGATGGAACAAATCCTGGCGGAGATTCAGGATGGCACCTTTGCCAAGGAATGGATTCTGGAAAACCAGGCCGGTCGCCCGGTCTATAATGCCTTAAAGCGTATGGATGAGGAACACCTCGTAGAGATTGTGGGCAGGGAGCTACGCCAGATGATGCCGTGGCTGAAGAAGTAAAGAAGAGTTTGTATTTATCAAAGGTTGAGGTAAGTATGGAACGGGTAATAATCTTTGATACTACCTTGCGGGATGGGGAGCAGGCGGCGGGGGGGATGCTGAATGCCAAGGAGAAACTGGGGATAGCCAAGCAACTGGAGAAGCTTGGTGTAGATATCATTGAGGCTGGCTTTCCCATCAGCTCCCCCGGTGATTTTGAGGCAGTAAGGCTTATTGCCCAAGAGGTTCGCACCCCGGTAATCTGTGCTCTAGCCAGAGCTCACCCTGATGACATAGATAGGGCGTGGGGGGCAATTGAAGAAGCTGAGCATCCACGAATACACGTGTTTCTACCAGCCTCAGATATACAAAGAGTACATCAACTGAAGAAGAGCCGTGAGGAGGTTTTGCAGATATCTCGGGAGATGGTAGCCCGGGCTAAGAAATATACTGATGATATCGAGTTTTCACCGATGGATGCCAGCCGAACCGAGCCTGAATATATCTACCAAATTCTGGAAGCAGTTATTGAGGCTGGAGCCACTACAGTAAATATCCCTGATACCGTAGGTTATGCTATACCCGGCGAGTTTGGCAGGTTAATAGAGGGAATTTGCCAGAATGTGCCCAATATTAATCAGGCTGTAATTAGTGTTCATTGTCATAATGACCTGGGTTTAGCCGTGGCTAATAGCCTGGAATCACTCAGGCGGGGAGCCAGGCAGGTGGAGTGCACCATTAATGGTATTGGAGAAAGGGCGGGTAACGCCTCGCTCGAGGAGATTGTAATGGCTATTAAAACCCGCCACGACTTCTTTAACCTGACTACCAATATTGACACCACTCAAATCTATAAGACGAGTCGATTGGTAAGCGAGCTAACCGGTTTTCCAGTTCAACCGAATAAGGCAATTGTTGGCGCCAACGCTTTTGCCCATGAGTCAGGGATTCACCAGGATGGCGTAATCAAGATGCCGATAACCTATGAAATAATGGACCCCAGAACAGTAGGCATACCGGCCAGCAGCTTGGTGCTGGGTAAGCTTAGCGGACGCCATGCTTTTAAGGAAAGGCTGGCGGAGTTAGGCTATAGCCTATCCGACAACGAGTTTAACCGGGTCTTCTCATTATTTAAGGAGCTAGCTGATAAAAAGAAGATAGTTGCTGATAGAGATATTGAGTCCCTTATTGCTGAGGAGCAACGCACGGTGTCTGAAACCTATCACCTTGACCGCATTCAGGTATCCTGTGGAGATAGGGGTATCCCCACGGCTGCTGTCAGGCTTATTGCTCCTGATGGTCAGGTTCTGGCTGATGCTGCCCTGGGCACCGGTCCGGTGGATGCCGTGTGTAAGGCTATTAACCGCCTCATCAGGGTTCCCAATGAGCTTACCGAATTTAGTGTTAAATCGGTAACTGAAGGTATTGATGCTATCGGTGAAGTGCTGATTAGGATTGAGAGCGATGGCGTAACCTACACCGGGCGGGGTGCCGATACTGACATTATTGTTGCCAGCGCCAAGGCTTATACCAATGCCCTTAACCGGTTACTATCGGCTAAAAAAGCGGCCGGGTAGGTTTTTTAACTAGGTACTGAGATGTCAATCGAGCTAGAAATGGTTCTTCGTCTCCTGTTAGCGACTGCCCTAGGAGCTATTATTGGCTACCAGCGGGAGAGAGCGGGTAAACCAGCCGGACTTAGAACCCACATCCTTATCTGCGTTGGTGCCGCCATATTTACTGTAACTTCTATTTACGGATTTGGCGCCGCAGATGCCGCCCGGGTGGCGGCTGGGGTAGTGGCTGGGATTGGCTTCCTCGGTGCCGGGGCTATCATACGCGGTGGGGAAGGCATTGTTGCCGGACTGACTACAGCCGCTACTATATGGGCAGTAGCTGGCATAGGTCTCGCTGCCGGTGCTGGCCTATACCTGGTCTCCGCCGTTACCGCAGCCATCATAGTGATTGTATTATTCCTCCCTCATCCTATTCGATGAGAGTCTGTTTTAAGCCTGTTTTCTTAATCATCCTGAAGAAAGGGAGCTATAGTGACTTTAGCTGAGAAGATACTCGCTGCTCATGCCGACAGGAAAAAGGTAAGCCCGGGCGAGTTCATAAATGTCAGGGTAGACCTGATTCTAGCCAATGATGTTACTGCCCCCATTGCTATCCGAGAGTTTCACCGCCTCGGGGTAGATAGAGTTTTTGACCCCCAAAAGGTAGTAATGGTGCCTGACCACTTTGTGCCCAGTAAGGATGTGGCTTCTGCGGAGCAGGCTAAGGTGATGCGGGAGTTTGCCCGCAAGCAAGGCGTAATCTATTTTGAAGTGGGGCAGATGGGTATTGAGCACGTGCTTTTACCCGAGCAAGGTTTGGTACTGCCCGGAGATGTTGTTATCGGGGCTGATTCACATACCTGTACCTATGGTGCTTTAGGTGCTTTGGCTACTGGCATGGGGTCGACCGATATTGCGGCGGCGATGGCAACCGGCGATATCTGGATGAAGGTACCGCCCTCTATTAAGCTGGTTTACCACGGGAGTCCGGGGGAATGGGTGGGGGGTAAGGACTTAATCCTGCATACTATCGGAGACATTGGTGTGGATGGTGCTTTGTATTCGGTAATCAAGTTTACTGGGGAGGCGATAGATACCTTATCTATGGACGGACGCTTTACTATGGCTAATATGGCTATTGAAGCTGGAGCTAAAGCCGGTATTTTCAGGGTGGATAATAAGACTCAACTTTACATAAAGTCTAGAGCGAAACGTCCTTATGCCGTCTATGAACCAGATGGTGATGCTGAATACTCTCAGATTATTGAGTATGATATTTCTGGTATTGAGCCTCAGGTGGCCCTGCCTCATTCACCAGCTAATACCAGACCTGTTAGCCAGGTAGGGGATATAGAAATTGACCAAGCGGTAATTGGTAGCTGCACCAACGGTCGACTTGATGATTTACGGCTCGCTGCCCGGATATTGAAAGGGAGAAAGATTCATCCAGAGGTGCGTTGCATTATTATCCCCGGGTCGCAGCAGGTATATCTTGATGCCTTGGGCATGGGGTTAATTGAGGCTTTTATTAAAGCTGGCGCTGTGGTTAGTACTCCTACCTGTGGTCCCTGTTTGGGCGGTCATATGGGGGTTCTGGCTGGTGGCGAACGCTGCATCTCCACCACCAACCGTAACTTTGTCGGCAGAATGGGCAGTCCCAAGTCAGAGGTCTACCTATCTAATCCTGCCGTCGCCGCTGCCAGTGCTGTAATGGGCAGGATTGTCGGCCCGGAGGAGATAAAATGAAAAATTCCCCGGCGGCGTAAACACCCAAGCCACCCACTTGAGAGAAGAAGGGCACACTATTGAACCCGGCAAAGGCAAAAAGCCACCAAGAGTAAAGGATTTTGAGAGGGGTTTAGTGGAAGCGTAAGCATTAACAAAGGGGGCGGTGATTTTGACGCAAGATTCAAATAATACGCAGGCTCTGGGAATTCAATATCAACAGTGCGTTGAGAATTATCGTGCGTTCGATAGGCACGTATGGCAGGTACCTTCTGTAACTATCTTGATTGCTAGCGGTATCATCGGGGTAGCCTTTGGTTACCTAGGAAATGCGTTGATACCATCGAGCATCCTACTTTTCTTTGGCATGATCCTGAGTTTCTCAATGTTTGTTGCCGTGAAGAAATACAGATTCTTCCAATTTCATACGATTGAAAGAATGAGAGAAATAGAACAAGAGCTGTCTCTCAAACCTCTACGACTAGTTACTGGCCAAGATGGAATGAATCCTCGAAATTGGATCGAAAGACAAAGAGCGGGCAACTGGCTTGCTTCCACTGTGCTGCTCGTGTTTGTCTGCCTAACCGGACTGCTCATCTTCAATATCGTGCAAGGCCTATGTAGTTAGTATTACGCAGAAGTTGATGGGGAAATATGCATTAGGTACAGGAGTAACTATTCATGCTAAAAGGCGCAGTTCATAAATACGGGGCAAGGGGATTAAAAGGGGCGAAGCCCCTTTAAGAAATTCTCTTCCCTCTCCCCTTATGAAGGGGAGAGGGATAAAGGGTGAGGGGTTGGTAAGCAAGAGGGAATTATCATGACACTACTGAAAGGTAAAGTTCACAAATACGGAGCTAATGTTGATACCGATGTCATTATACCGGCGCGGTATCTGAATGTGTCTGACCCGGTGGAGCTGGCCAAGCACTGCATGGAGGATATAGACCAGGAGTTTGTGTCTAAAGTGCAGCCGGGAGATATAATCATGGCAACCACTAACTTTGGCTGTGGCTCATCACGGGAGCATGCCCCGCTGGCGATTAAAGCCTGTGGTATATCTTGCGTAATAGCCAGGAGCTTCGCCCGTATCTTTTTCCGCAATGCCATAAATATCGGCTTGCCCGTGCTTGAGTGTGTTGAGGCAGTGGACAATACCGAAGCCGGCGATATTCTGGAGGTCGACTTGTCCCGCGGCAAGATAAAAAATCTGACCAATGGTATGGCTTTCACTGCCAATCCCTACCCCGATTTTATGGCTGAGCTTATTTCTGCTGGCGGGCTTATTGAATATACCAAGCAGAGACTGGCTGACAGGAGGCTCTAAGTGCAATTTAACCTGACGGTTTTACCCGGCGATGGTGTTGGTCCCGAGGTTACTACTGAAGCAATCAAGGTATTGCTGGCAGCAGGCAAGGGGTTCGGGCACGATTTCAACCTGCGCTACGGGCTGGTGGGTGGGGTGGCTATTGATGAGACGGGGACAGCCTTACCTGAGGACACCCTGAAAATGTGCCAAAGCAGTGATGCCGTGCTGCTGGGGGCGGTGGGTGGTCCCAAGTGGGACGACCCCAAAGCTAAGGTTCATCCTGAAGACGGCCTCCTGGCACTGAGGAAGGGACTGGGGCTGTTTGCCAATCTGCGCCCGGTTAAAGTCTCTCCCGTGCTTACCGATTCCACCAATCTGAAGCCAGCGGTTATTGAGGGGGTGGATTTTATATTTGTCCGTGAGCTTACCGGTGGTCTCTATTTTGCCCGACCTAAAAGGCAGTGGCAGACATCTCGTGGTCGGCGGGCTACCGACTCGATGACCTACTCGGAACAGGAGATTGAGCGTATTGTTAGAGTCGGCTTTGAGCTGGCAAGAAGTCGGCGTAAAAAGCTGGTCTCAGTGGATAAAGCTAACGTGCTGCAGTCGTCACGGCTGTGGCGGCAGGTGGCTATAGAAGTAGCTAAAGGGTATCCCGATGTGGAACTGGAGCACATGCTGGTTGACGCCTGCGCTATGCGGCTAATCCAGAACCCGGCATACTTTGATGTTGTCGTTACCGAGAATATGTTTGGTGATATCCTTACCGATGAGGCATCAATGCTGGCTGGGTCTATGGGGATGCTGCCCTCAGCCAGTCTGGCTGGGGTGCCACGGGAGGGAGGCAACATATTCGGTATGTATGAACCGATTCATGGCAGTGCTCCTCGCCGGGCGGGGCTGAATATGGCTAATCCTATTGCTATAATTCTCAGTGTAGCTATGATGTTGCGCTATTCCTTCGGCTTAATACCGGAAGCACAAAGGATTGAGGCGGCGGTTGACGAGGTATTACAAGAGGACTATCGTACCTATGATATAATGGACGAAGGCAAAACGAAGGTGGGGACGAGGGAGATGGGGGATTTGATTGCCGGCAAGGTAGGAGGCTAGAAATTGCTTCAAGTCCAGCTTTATGATACTACGCTTCGGGATGGGGCACAGGGAGAAGGTATCTCCTTCTCCGTGGTTGACAAGCTCCAGATTACTCAGAAACTTGATGAACTGGGCATCCATTTTATCGAAGGTGGCTGGCCCGGGTCTAATCCCAAGGATATTGAGTTCTTTAACAAGGCTCGGAAACTGACCCTCTCCCACGCCAAATTGGTGGCTTTTGGTAGCACCAGACGACCCAAAACTAAAGCTGAAACCGATGCCAACCTTCTGGCTCTGGCTGATGCCGGAGTGAAGGTAGTTACTATTGTTGGCAAAGGCTCGGAGTTACAGGTTACCCAGGTATTAGAAACCACCCTGGAGGAAAACCTTAGCATGATTGCCGACTCCATAGGCTATCTCAAGGCAAAAGGGCTTACCGTTTTCTTTGATGCTGAGCACTTCTTTGATGGCTTTAAGGCTGATTCTAGTTATCCCCTGCGTGTTTTGGAGGTAGCTGCCGAAGCTGGAGCTGATTGCCTGGTGCTCTGCGATACTAATGGGGGCACATTGCCTGATGAGATAACGGCTGCCATTGAGGAGGCTAAGGGGCTAACACCTGTGCCATTAGGCATTCATGCTCACAATGATGGTGAACTGGCGGTAGCTAATACCCTGGCGGCAGTTCAAGCCGGGGCTATTCAGGTTCAGGGGACAATCAATGGCTATGGTGAACGCTGTGGCAATGCTAACCTCTGCTCGGTTATCCCGGATTTGAAGCTCAAAATGGATATTGATTGCGTTACTGATGAGCAGTTAGCTAAATTAACTGAGGTATCACACTATGTATCAGAAGCGGCTAACCTTATTCCTGATGCCTTCTCACCCTATGTCGGTTCCAGCGCCTTTAGTCATAAGGGCGGGCTTCATGTTTCCGGCTTAAAGAAGTGGGCGGAAAGTTATCAGCATATAGACCCGGCTCAAGTGGGTAATCTCCCCAGGGTGCTGGTATCTGAGCTATCAGGAAAGGAAAATATCATTTACAAGGCAAGAGAATTAGGCTTAGATTTACCTCTAAAAGGTAGGGAGGCACAGAAACTGCTGGAGCAGGTTAAGTTGCTGGAGAGTCGTGGCTTCCAGTATGAGAATGCCGAAGCCTCCTTTGAGCTACTGGTT
>CAZCLE010000011.1:0-26272 GCA_964499445.1 uncultured Dehalococcoidales bacterium | reverse complement strand
CTATTATATTCGGTGTTAGTCTAGAGAACAATAGCCAGCAGGACAGATTAGTCCAGCATCACCCGCAGTTGGCGAATAGTGCTGACTGCCTGCCCACGCCAGTGATTGTTGGCGAAGATAAAGGTCTTTTCAGCTACGCTATCCAGCTTCTGAATCTTAGGCAGCCACTCGCTGAGTTCTGAGGGGCTGTAGCTATAATCATACCTCTCGTATGCCTGTTCATGCTGCCACCACTTGGCACTATTACGCCCGTGAAAGCGAATATAGCCTATCTTACTTGTTGCCTCAGCTAGCGGTGGTAAAAGATTGGGTAGCTGTGGTTCATCAACACAGCAGAAGCCTAAATCCAGATGACGAAGCCAGTCAAACACCTCGCTCTTCATCCACTGGGCATTACGGAATTCAACCACTACCGGTAGTCCGCCCAACCTCTCCCTAAACAGTTCGAGGTAGTCCCAGTTATGGCGACTAAGCCGGAAACTATACGGAAACTGAGCCAGGGTACAACCCAGCTTCCCGGCAGTGATGATAGGTTCCAACACCTGATAAAAAGCTTTAAAAACATGGGCATTATCTTCTCGCTGATGAGTCATTTCTTGATTCGCTTTAAACGAAAACAGGAAGCCTTCACCGGTTTTCTCCGCCATTGCTTTTAAGGTAGAGGGTTTAGGTAAAGCATAAAAGGACGAGTTTACCTCACAGGTATTAAATTCACGGGCATAATAGATAAGCCAATCCCTCTTGGGCATACCTGCCGGATAGAAGACTCCTACCCAATCATCGTAGCTAAACCCTGAAGTGCCAAGATATATCATACTTCCAGTGTATCCTATTTAATTCCTTTGGTCAACGCTTTAAGGGTCATATTTATCTTTTTTCCACTACTATCTGAATTTCCTGCCGTATGAGCCACATCCTACCCCCTATTCATAGGGAAGAGATTGCCAATCCCTAACATATAACATATAATCATCCACGAGGAAAATCAAATGGAGCTTCGCAAATACCGGCACCAGCCTCAACCTACCGTAAGGAGCTACCCATGAACCTATCGGTCGAGTTAGCCCCCAAGCACCGGCAAGGACTACGGCTAACCAATCCGGTGATGACCGCCTCGGGCACCTTCGGCTATGGCACCGAGTATGAGCACCTGTTCGATATCCAGAAGCTAGGAGCTATTGTCGGCAAAGGAACCACCCTTGAACCCAGAGAGGGCAACCCACAGCCGCGGTTAGCCGAAACGGCATCCGGTTTGCTAAATTCAATCGGGCTACAGAATATTGGCGTTAAGGCCTTAATTAAAGAAAAAGCCCCCATCTGGGCAAGCTGGCGGGTACCGGTCATGGTTAATATTGCCGGTGCAACTATTGACGACTACGCCCAACTGGCTGGCGAGCTGGATGGAGCAGCTGGAATCAGCGCTATTGAAGTAAATATTGGCTGCCCTAATATCAAAGCCGGGGGAGCTGAATTTGGGGCAAACCCCGAGTCAGCGGCTAAAGTAACCGCCGCTGTCAAAGCCGCCACTTCCCTGCCGATACTGGTCAAGTTAACCCCGAACACCAGTGATATCACTAAGATAGCCCTGGCGGTGGCTGAGGCTGGAGCCGACGCTATCTCCCTAATCAATAGTATGAAGGGTATGGTCATTGACACCGCCAGACGCAGACCCCTATTAGGCGGCATAACTGGGGGTCTATCTGGACCAGCCATAAAACCAGTGGCACTATATATGGTATATGAAGTAGCCGGTGCCGTAGAGTTGCCCGTCATTGGCTGTGGCGGCATCACTACCGCCAGCGATGCTATAGAGTTCATTATGGCTGGAGCCAGTGCTATCCAGGTAGGCACCGCCAACCTCGCCGACCCCCGGGCTCCGCTTGATGTTCTTGAGGGGATAGAGCAGTTCATGGAGAAAGAGGGGATAAAGGATATAACCGACCTTATCGGCACCGCCCGGCGCTAAACCTACTAAAAGATGAGTTTGGCACGAATTGGAAACGGTATGGAGGATATACCGTCCGCTCCAAAGGTAATACAGTGAAGGAGGCAACGGAATGCATGCAGAAAATCAGCCTCTGGCTAAGATAAATGAGCTCGTTTTTTATGAGGAAGATTTGTTTAATCAGGAGAAAATGGTCAAAAAGCTGGATGAGATTATTTATGCCTGGGGGCGGGAACTGGTTCACGAGCAATATATTGACCGAATCCCCCAATCTGACGACGCCTGGACACAATTCCTAAGTATGGATATCTATTGGGGAGACCTTAAAGATGAGTGGGAGTACTATGTTGTAGGCTCTTTGATTTTTTTTGTTGCGCTGCGGAGCGAAATAAAAAGGGATTTTTTACTTCAGCCGGACTACATACGGACACAGCGACTCAGCAAATCGCTGGCTCACGTTCAACACTACTTCAATACACCCTTGCTCAGAGACATTGTGACGAAGTTCTATAGTTGCTATGCCATGATTCAGGAGAATAAACCCATTAAAGTGAGATATAAAGAAATTTCGTAATTGAAGTAATGTCCATCCACAGTTAAACTGGAGCCTCAACAAATACTGTCGTGCCCTTACCTAACTCAGACTCCAGCTTTAAGCTGCCGCCGAGTAACTTCACCCGCTCTTGCATTCCAGCCAAGCCCAGCTTGCCGGTGTATGGCAGAGCCCCGAGGTTTTCTGGAGGTTGAAAGCCTATGCCATTATCGCTTATAGTAACCATTATTTTGCTCTCATCGAACTCGACCTTAACCTCAGCCTTTGAGGCTTGGGCGTGCTTTGCGGCTCATAAAATCCTTTTGGCAAGTTATAGATGAAAAAAGGCATAGTCCCAACCTCCCGGGCTTCCCAGGTTCCACTCCGAATGATATCCAACAAACTCTGTTATCATATGTTCTCCCAATTTTCCAATGTTCGGCTCAACCTTTAATGACTTTGGGTAAAGAGCATAGATGGCTCAAAGATTTGTCAATAAGGGATTAGATTACAATATGACGAATTGTGCAATCTGTATTCGAGACTATACCACTCTGCTTAATTTCTGAAATGCTTTCTCTTCTATCCTGAGACACTGTGAGATGCTCGGCTGTACCTCGGCTAAAAATGTAGGGGGTCTCCTCAAATCATCTACGGCTTTATCCATCAGCTTATCGAGCTGTCCATTAATTCTTATCATCGCCTGTAGAGCGCCTGGCTCCTGCTCCTCAAAGAGCCGGTTCTTCTCCCACATTAGCTCCTTCATTCTTTTAAGATTGGGCCAGGAATCAGACAGAAAACCCGAGGCAATCTCACTCCAGACTGCTGCCGATTCCCGCATCATTTCGGCTACTTCTCTCAGGGCTGGGCGGTCTATAATTGAGCTGGCTTCTTCAAGGAACCGGGCATACATAAGGCGGAAGGCACTCCCACCGGTACCACCTATTTCTATATAGATAAAGCCGTTCATCAGAGCGCCCAACAGGTTGATTCCTTTAAACTGCTCAGGCCATTTCACCACCAGCTTCGCCCACTTTTCCATCCCCGCCAGCCCGATGTTTTTTATGGGCGGCTTCAGCATCGTCTGACAGCACTCTCGAATACTTGCCTTGATGCCTTCTTCCAGGTTCCCAATTTCCGCCGGATACTTTATCTTTAACAACCTGTGTTTGGGAGGGAATGGCGGATATTTTGAACCGCGTGCCCTGGCTAAATCGGCTATACTAACCGTTACCGGATTCCTCCCCCGGTCATAGATATAAACCTCATCCCTTGCCTCATCTAGACCAAAGACAACGACAACATGACCGCCAAAATGAGACGCCTCAGGCATGGCAAAATAAGGCAGGTAAACCATATCACCATAGACAACTGCCGGTTCACCAGCACGAAGTAGCGCCTTCAACTCCTCATAGCCTCTTTTGGAACTGGATGTTTCAACTATGGTTATGTCAGCGCCAATTCGCCGGCAGATATTGATGGGAAAATCAGTACCTTTTCCATAGCGAGCACCAACAAATGGGACTGGCATCATCTTCGTATACCAGTAAATAAAGCTGATTCCTCCGCCCAATCCCAAAAGCATCTCCTCGGACAAAGAAAGTCCATAAGAATCCAGCACCCGCTTCAACGCTGTGGTCTCACAGTGCTTCCCCACAAATGGTTTTAATCCTTCAACCATTAACCTTTCGGACACGGTTACCCTTCCCTCTCAGCTTAGTCCGCCTTCAATACGGCTCAGAATCTCTTTCTCCCTGGCTCGCATCTCACTCTCCAGTTCGGGTTTATCATGCTCAAATCCCAGGAGGTGAAGCACACCGTGAATAATGAGAATAGCTATCTCCCTTTCTACTGAATGCTGGTGCTCCTCAGCCTGGGTAACCGCCTGGGGATAGGAAATAATCACTTCACCAAGGTGGAGCACGCCATCAGGAGGGGTAATAAAAGGGGAACGGTCTGTCTCAGGCAGCATAGAGAAGGCCAGCACATCGGTGGGCTCATCCCTTCCCAGGTAGCGCCGGTTTAACTGCTGCACCTTTTCCTGACCAGTGATAACCAGACCAAGCTCCACGCCAGAGCCAGCATCCTGGGCAGCAAGAACTTGCTCGGCTACACCCTGCAGCCAGCTCACCTCAAGGTGCCCTTCAAGGTCATCATCAATTAAAACATTAATCTCCATATCGGCTTTGTGCCGCCCCATCATAGCATAGCCCAGGAGAGCCCTCAAATCCTATCCCTTATCTTCCCCCTGAAAGAGATAGAGGGATAGGGTCCAACAATAATCTCCTTAGAGGTCGTTTATCAAGGGAAGTATGAAGGGGCGAAGCCCCTCTCTAAAATCTCTTCCCCCTCTTTTGTAAAAGCATACTACTGCTAATAAAAATAAAGTCCCTTATCAACAGGTTGTTTAAGAGGAACGAAGTAACCAAAAGGGAGTCAAAGAGGGGGCTCCGCCCCCTCTTTTTAATATCCCTCCCCCTCTCCTTTCAAGGAGAGGGGGATAAAGGGGGTGAGGTTACCTAATAGAAATCTAAGGGGATGGGATTACCCCATAAAAGCTGGAGGGGGTGAGGTTGATAAACTATCCCTGACAGATTTGAGTAAAATAAAGAGTTGTGATAGAGTAAATTATGGAGGCTTGGGCACTCCTGGGGACAAAAAAAAGACAGAAAGGAGGGAGTAAGATGCCAGCAGCATGCGGTATAGCCTGTGAAGTCTGTGGACTTCTAGTAAAGGGGGTTTGTCCCATTGGCGGCTGTGTAGCCGGGACTGATGAAAGAGCTCCGGAGAAGCTGGAGAAGGTGAAAGAAGTAATTGGTACGCCATGTCCCGTGCTTGAGTGTGCTATAAAGAACAAGGTGGATTATTGTTTAAAGTGTGAGGGATTCCCTTGCGAGATTCATTATCACGAATTTCCGTACGGTAAAAAATTCCTCGATGTAATGAAGGGAGCGAAAGAGATGATGTAAAGGATTTAGACCACTACCAGTGTTTTTGTATTTAATTTTAAACTAATATACGTGGAGGGATCGCATAGTGGCCTAGTGCGGGCGCCTGCTAAGCGCTTACCCTGGGAGACCGGGGTCGTGGGTTCAAATCCCACTCCCTCCGCCAGACGAAGTAACATACCCCCTTGAATAAGGGGTTTTATTTTCAATATTCAAGAGAAAAAGATTATGCCTCAGTATTATATTTGGACAATTGGCTGCCAGATGAATAAGGCGGAATCGGAACGGCTCGGTAGCTACCTGGAGCAGTTAGGCTATCAGGCTACCGCTACCGCTGAAGAAGCCGATTTCATCGTGCTTAATAGCTGCGTGGTGCGCCAGAGCGCCGAGAACCGGGTCATTAACAAGCTCAATGCCCTTAAACCGGTAAAAGGGTCACGCCCCGGCATAACCCTGGCGGTTACTGGCTGCCTGGTAAACTCCAGGGTTGGTCACCTTAAACAGCGTTTCCCCCATGTTGACTACTTTTTTAAGCCCGGGGACTACCCCCAGTGCCTGGAGAAACAAAACAAACTGCGTCAAATATTACCCCGCCACCCCTCTCCCGCCACCTTTGTTCCTATCAATCAGGGCTGTGATAACTTCTGCTCCTACTGTATTGTCCCCTACCGCCGGGGGCGGGAACGGAGCCGCCCGCTAGCTGAAATAGCCGATGAGGTCAGGGAGCTGGTGCACCGTGGAGTAAAAGAGGTTACCCTGCTGGGACAAAATGTGGATTCATACGGGCATGACCTGCCTGACCAACCAGACCTAGCTGCTTTACTCTATGAGCTAAATGCTATAGATGGAATAGCTCGCCTGCGCTTCCTGACCAACCACCCCAAGGATATGAGCCCACGGCTTATCGAGGCGATAGCTGAGCTGGACAAGGTCTGCGAACAGATAAGTCTCCCCGTTCAGTCGGGCGACAACGATATTCTAAGGGTAATGGGGCGGGGCTATACCGTAGAGGACTATCGCCAGCTTGTTACCGAAATACGCAGTAAGATACCACAGGTAGCCCTGAGCACCGATGTCATTGTCGGCTTCCCTTCAGAAACGGAACCGCAATTTCAGCAAACGGTCGACTTGCTCTCTGAGCTAAGATTTGATACCGTCCATGTCGCCGCCTATTCACCAAGACCGGGGACTATTGCTGCCAGGAAACTTGAGGATAATATCCCGCCGACTGAGAAAAAGGGGCGACTACTTAAGATTGAGCAACTTCAGGAGACAATAGCAACTGAAATCAACGCCCGGCTATCAGGCAGGACGGTTGAGGTTCTGGTAGAAGAAAGGAACAAGGGCAAGTGGCAAGGTCGAACCAGAACTGGTAAACTGGTATTCTTCAGCGACAACAATGATTGCCGGGGGCAACTGGTAAAAATCAGGATTGAAAAAACCAGCCCCTGGTCACTGCAGGGTAAAGTTAACGCTTATAGCGACGACTAAGATAAGGGGGAGAAAATGGTCAAGAAAAAAATCATAGCTTTAGGATTAATAGGGGGATGGCTTATCAGTGCGGTATTTATTGGCGGCTGTGTTCCTCAAGAGACACCTGAAGGAGGGTTTGATTGGACGATAATTCTTTTTCTGGTATTGATGTTTGTCATAGTTTACTTTCTTATAATTAGACCGCAACGCAAGAAACAAAAGGAACACGAGGAACTGACGGCAGAACTGAGAAAAGGGGACCGGGTAATTACTACCGGTGGCATCTATGGGCAGATTGAAAGTATCAGCGAGGATAGCGTAGTCCTGAAAGTAGAATCAGGGGCAACGATGAGGGTAGCCCGAGGGAGTATAGCTACTAGACGAAAGCCGTAGAGATTTATTTTATCAACCTCACCCCCGTGTCCCCCTCATTTGGGGGGATTTTAGTTGAAGGGGCTTCTCCTTCAATCTACCTTGACAAACAACCTCCAAGATAGATAACAGACGGCTAATAAATACTATAAAGGAGACCGCAGATGGTTAAAAGGGTTCTCGTCACCATAATTATAGTGGTATTAGCGATAGCAATGGTTTTCTGTGGGATTGGCTGGGGCTTCGCCCAACAAGATTTGGACGCTGCTCAGACTGAAGCTTCTAGCCTGAAGGCGACTCTGGAGAGCACGGAGAGCGACCTGTCAGACGCCAAAGATGAACTACTAACGATAGAGGCTGATTTGCAGGCGACTAAGAATTACTTATCAGAGGTAGAAGAGGATTTGCAGGCTACCAAACTGAGGCTCTCAGCCACGCAGACTGATATATTCCACCTGCACAATCCCACCCTGGAGGAGGTTGCCAGCTTCTTAACCGAAGATAAAACTGACTCTAATAAGTATGTCGAGGGTACGTATGTGTGTTCTCACTTTGCTCGTGATGTTAACACCAACGCCGATAGCCAGGGTATTAGATGTGCCTACGTGGACGTACGCTACCCTGATAGTGCCCACGCTATCATAGCCTTTAACACCACAGATAACGGACTGGTTTACTTCGACTCGTCTACTGATGATAGAGTCAGACCTATTGTGGGCAAGGAATACTGGCGATGTATAGAGCCTAAACCGGGTTACTATTATGAAAAGCCTTCATTTGATGATACTATAGTGGACATACTAGTGATATGGTAGAGGGGGGAGCGTGATAGATAACTTCAGGCAACTTACCGAGGAAATAGCCAGATTAAAGGAAGAGCTAAGAGCCGTCATTGTTGCCCACAACTACCAGCGGCCTGAGGTTCAGGACATAGCCGACTTTGTCGGTGATTCCCTGGAGCTATCACGCCATTGCACCAATGTAGATGCCGAGACAATTGTTTTCTGCGGTGTCTATTTTATGGCTGAAACCGCCGCTATCCTCAACCCTGACCGCACGGTTCTGCTATCGGTAGGTAGCGCTGGCTGTCCACTAGCCGATATGATTACTGTTGGTGAGCTAACCGAGTGGAAGCAAAGATACCCCAGGGCAGCAGTCGTCTGCTACGTCAATTCCTCAGCCGAAATTAAGGCGGAAAGTGACATTTGCTGTACCTCAGCTAATGGGGTTGAGGTAGTGAACTCGGTAGCCAGCGACGACATACTCTTTATCCCTGACCAGAACCTGGGGCACTATATTTCAACCCAGACTAAAAAGAATATAACCCTCTACCCCGGCTACTGCTATGTTCACCACCGCCTTAGCCCGGAGCAAGTAAAGCTGGCCAAAAAGCGCCACCCTGATGCCCAGGTATTAGTTCACCCCGAATGCCGACCGGAAGTGATAGCCCTGGCTGAGGCGGCTCTCAGCACCTCACAGATGCTTCGCTATGTAAAGGCAAGCCCACATCAAAGCTTCATTATCGGCACCGAGGAAGGGATACTTCATGGCTTACGCCAGGAGAATCCGGATAAGTCCTTCTACCTAATCTCAAACAGTCAAATCTGCACCGATATGAAGAAAACGACCCTTAAAGAGGTTGCCCAGACGATGGAACTGAGGCAGAATATAGTAACTGTACCCGAAGAAGTAAGACTAAAGGCAAAACAGGCAGTCGACCGAATGCTGGCTGTTAGTTAGAGGTTTGTTTATCAACCTCACCCCCTTTATCCCCCTCTCCTTCAAAGGAGAGGGGGAGGGATTAGTTTTGAAGGGGCTTCGCCCCTTCAAGCTTCCCCTGATAAACGACCTCGCCGATAGACAGGATACTGTAGAGATTGTCTAGCAAGGGGATTAAAAGGGGCAAAGCCCCTTTAAGAATTTTTCTTCCCTCTCCCCTTGATAAGGGGAGAGGGATAAAGGGTGAGGGGTTCTAAACCATCTCCACTGTAGGGGCAAACTATGGAAGAACTCTAGTATATGGCAAATGCTTGACCTGAGTGAGACTCCTAAAAATGCTCAGGTTCGTGGTGTAGTGCTGGAAGGCATAGCTAAAGATTTTATTCGGGAATTTTTGCCAGCAGGATTGGGGTTAAAAGGTGGTTTAGTATTTGACGCCGAAAATAAGAGGACAAGTCCTCAATGTGATGCTATTATTTATTCGGGTGTCCCCCTTTTGGAGTTTACCGATGTAGTGGTTGTGGGAAAAGAGCAAATAAAGGCAATAATGGAGATAAAGAGTTATAAAAACATAACTAACTTGTTTGGAGAACTGAAAAGCGACAAGTCTAGAGACCCAAATACTTATCTAGCTGATGACTTTGGTCGAAGAAGGGGTTTCCTGCCGTCAGGAGCTAGATATATACTGTTTGCTTTTGAGTTAGTTTCTGGCGAAACCGACGGCAAAATTATTGAAAGATTGAGAAAAATCTGTGACATTTATGCCATTGTACTTCGATATGAATCTAAGACTGAGCGTGAAAGAGGTAAAGAAGAGAAAACTTACAATTTTGATAACTCCGTCTCGGAATTGATAGAATGGTTAAGAAACCTTAGCTAACTGGGGATACTAGGCAGATGAGTTATTATGACTATATTATAATTGGCAGTGGTATCGCCGGGCTGTATACCGCCCGCCTGGCAAAGGAGCTCGGGAGGGCGCTGGTTATAACCAAAGGCAGTATCGACGATTGCAATACCAAATTTGCCCAGGGGGGTATCGCTGCTGCCGTAGGTAAGAATGATTCCACCCAGCTTCACTTCCAGGATACCATGGCCGCCGGAGATGACTTATGCGATAAAGAGGCAGCGCATATCTTGGTTAACGAAGCCCCCGACCGCATTACCGACCTGGTCAATTTTGGGGTACCCTTTGACACCCTTGACGGAGAGATTGCCCTCACTACGGAGGCAGCTCACAGTGTGCCCCGTATCCTGCATGCTGGAGGCGATGCCACCGGCGAGCATATTGAAGTCACCCTCAGTAAACAGGTACACTCGTCTAAAATCCAGGTGCTTGAAGATTGCCTGGCTACCGAGATTATAGTAGAAAAGGGGATAGTCAAGGGAATAAAAGCCCTCGATTACCGCACCGGCTCTACTGAGGAGTTCAGCTGTCGCTTCCTGATTCTAGCTACTGGTGGTGCCGGGCAACTATTCAAGTTCAACACCAACTCTGATGTAGTTACCGGCGATGGTATCGCCCTGGCCTTCAATGCCGGGGCACAGATAGTTGACATGGAATTTTTTCAGTTCCACCCCACCGCTCTACGCCTGCCCGGGGTAACCCCGTTTCTTATATCCGAGGCAGTCAGGGGTGAAGGCGGGGTACTGCGCAATGTAAACGGCTACCGCTTTATGCCTGACTATGCGCCCGAGGCTGACCTGGCACCCCGAGACATAGTAGCCCGCAGTATACTATACGAGATGAAAAAAACGGGCACAGACAGGGTTTTCATTGACGCTACTCACTTACCACCCCATATCACCACCACCCGCTTCCCTCATATATACCGGTTCTGCCTTGAGCATGGCCTGGATATTACCCAGGACCTAATACCAGTAGCACCAGCCGCCCACTATATGATAGGCGGCGTCAAGACCGATAACTGGGGGGAAACTAATATAGCTGGATTATTCGCTGTTGGTGAAACCGCCTGTGCCGGAGTCCACGGGGCAAACCGGCTAGCTTCAAACTCACTGATTGAAGCCCTGGTATTTAGTAAAAGAATTATTGAAAAAACCAAAGAGAAAGCCAAGAGAAGGGTACCTACTGCCAGCCAAGGCACCGAGGTTTGCCACCATCTGAGCCAAAGGCAGGTGCCTAAGGCGGTGCCCACACCCAGCCTCTCGGCTCTGCAGCAACTACTCTGGGAAAAAGTAGGCATTATACGCCACAAGCAAAACCTGACCAAGGCGGCGGATATACTGGCTGCCTGGCAAAAATCACTAGCCCCGCCCCCAGACCGCCCCTCCTACGAGCTGACCAACCTGGTGCTGACCGGTCGACTGGTAACTGAGGCCGCCCTTCTCCGAGAGGAAAGTCGCGGAGCCCACTTCCGCTCCGACTTCCCCCAGAGCTCCGCTCAATGGCAGCGCCACATCGTATTTACCAGATAAAATAAGGAGGCTGTGAAGGACAGGGCACATGAGTACAGATAAAATCCAACCACCAGATGAATTGCTAGATAAGGTTTCCTTTATTGCCAACACCAAGGAGAGTCTACCGTTTAAGTTAAGAGGTCTGTTGAATATTCAAGGCGTTTACTAAGAGTAGATTGAAGGGATGAACCCTTTCACAAACAACCTTCTCCCTTTGAAGGAGGGGCTGTTGCCAAAGGTGGTTAATCAACAGGGGTTTAAGGGGCGGAGCCCCTTCACAAACAACTTTCCCTCTCTGAAGGAGGGGCTGTTGCCAAAGGTTGTATCAATAGGGGTTTAAGGGGCGGAGCCCCTTCACAAAAAATCCTTCCCCCTCTCCTTTGAAGGAGAGGGGGATACAGGGGGTGAGGTAGATGAATAAACCTCAACCATCTGAAGAACAGGTTAATAACATTATAGACCTCGCCCTAGCTGAGGATATAAGCCACGGTGATGTTACCAGTGAGGCACTAATACCACCCGAGCTCCAGGGGAAGGCATCTCTACTGGTTAAGGCAAAAGGGGTAGTGGCTGGCGGTGAGGTAGCCAGAAAGGTGTTCCTCCGGGTTGACCCGTCACTCCAGGTTAAAGTGCTCACAAAAGACGGAACCAAGGTTAAACCCGGGGACGTAGTCGCCACTATTTTCGGTAGTGTTGCCAGCATCCTCAAAGCCGAGCGGGTAGCCCTCAATTTCCTGAACCGGCTCAGTGGCATTGCTTCCCAGACAGCCCAATATGTAGCCAAAACACAGGACTTACCCGTCATTATTACCGATACCCGCAAGACCACCCCCGGTCTGAGGTTATTGGAAAAGTATGCGGTGCGCGCCGGTGGCGGGCAAAACCACCGCCTTCACCTGGGCGATGGCATCCTGATTAAGGATAACCACCTGGCGGCGCTGCGTGCCCTGGGTATGAGCCTGAAGGAAATTATTGCCAAGGCTAAACAGAATGCCCCCAAGGGCTTAGCGGTGGAGGTAGAGGTCAACACTGCCGAGGAAGCCCTTGATGCCGTTGACGCCGGGGTTGATATAATCATGCTGGATAATATGAGTCCCGATGAAATGAGCCACGTGGTGAGCCTAGTCCCAGGTCAGGTTAAGGTTGAAGCCTCAGGAGGTATCACCCTGGCTAATGTCCGGGCTACAGCTACGGCCGGGGTTAATATTATCTCTATTGGTGCCCTCACCCACTCCCCCAAAGCCCTGGACATCAGCCTTGAGCTTGAGCCACAGACATTAAAACTCAAACTAATCTAGACTAATCTGGGTCAGCTTACCGGCTTCCTCGCCCTAGCCAAATAACTCTGGCGACCATCGTCTATCTTTATTTCGGTAAATCCAGCCTGTGACAGCATTATTTGCATTTCGTCCTCGTCAGGAATGATGTCATTAGCCATCGCCGGTATTTGGCGGTGAATCTGGTTAATTCTAGCTCGGCTTGAGGTATGGCAAATTAATAGCTCGCCGCCGCTTTTAGTTACCCGCTTAATCTCAGCCAGGGCTCTCGGCTTATCTTGGAAATGGGGAAAGCTGGCATAACAGACTACAATATCGAAGATTTCCTCACCGAGGGGGATATCGGTCACGTCGGCGTGAAGATAAGCAACATCTCCGTTAAAGCCCTTAGCTCGGGCTTCCCTCAGCATTTCCTCAGCAAAGTCCAGGGCAACTATTTGTCCCTTCTTTCCCATCCCACCTAAGAGGAAAGGAATGAATACGCCGGTCCCGGTGCCGACGTCAAGTACTGTGGAACCGGGCTTAATATTCAGGCGCCGAGCCATTCGCTCAAGTTTAGTGGCATCCCTTTTGGCGATGGTATCATCCCAGATGGCCGCCTTCTGGTTGAAATACGCCTTAATCATTATGGCTCCTCCACGAGTGGTTTTCCCTGCCAGCCCTTTACCTTTCTCTTGGGGGAGAAAATGGCGGCTATCATGAAGATTACCGACGAGGTAATCACTATCGTGGCGCCGCTGGGAACATTGAAAAGGTAGGACAGCAAGAGCCCAGTCCAGCCAGAGAGGACGCCAAAAGCCGCCGAGAGCAGAAACATCCGTTTCATACTGTAGGTGAGCTGGTAGGCGGCGGCAGCTGGATTCAGAATCAGGCTGAAGATAAGCAGCCCGCCAATGGAGCGAAGGGAGACAGTTATGGTAGCCCCGGTTAAAAACAGGATACCATAAAGGATAATTGTGGCCGGGATACCGACCGAGCGAGCCATATCACGGTGAAAAATGGTGGCTTGGATTTCCTTGTAGAAGCCAACAACCAGTCCTACCACCACCGCAGCTACTACCCCCAGAAATATGATGTCGCTTCGGGTATTGGTGAGAATGCTACCCCAGAGCAATTCTAAAGCTCCTGATTTGGTGCCGGGCATCAACCCCATAAAGAGGAAGGCAAGCCCCAGCATAAGCGAAAAGATAACCCCCACTGAGGTCTCCGGATTAAGCTCCCCGCGGTCAGCCAGAGGCCCGATAATGGCGGCGGATAGGAGACTAACCCCAAAGGCACCTATCATGGGGTTAAAGCCCAGCCACAGCCCAAGCAGGGCCCCAGCGAAGGCAGCGTGCGCCATACACACACCGATAAAGGGCATGTGCATTAGCACCACGAAAACGCCTATGGTAGCGCAGGCAATACCACCCAGAAAGGCGGAAAGGATGGCATTCTGCATGAATTGATAACCGAAGATGGATAAGTCCAAGTCTAAGACTCCTTATGGTTAGGTCAGAACGACCTCTCCCCGCCTTTTCTCCACTGCCGAGATGGGCATATCATATAACTGACTGAGGTTATCATCAGTGAGCAGTTCATCGGGAGAACCCTCACCCCAGATGAGACCTTCCTTCATCAGCACCACCCGGTCACAGGCAACCGGTAGAGAGTTCAGGTCATGGGTCACAAATAGAGTGGTGAGGCGCCGTAACTGGTGAATTCGTTTCACCAGCTCCAATATCTCGCTCTGTGCCTTCCAGTCCAAGGAAGCGGTTGGCTCGTCAAGGAGAAATACTTCCGGCTCCTGCGCCAGACAGCGGGCTATGGCTACACGTTGTTGCTCACCCCCGGAGAGGTGACCGATGGGTCGCTGGGCTAGATGGGTCATACCCACCAGCTCCAACACCTCGTCCACGATTTTCCAGTCGTCTTTGTCTGGTCCTCTAAATAAACCCAAAAGTCCGTAGCGCCCTATCATCACCACCTCACGAACGTTCATCGGCATTCGTGGGTCTATATTCTCAACTTGAGGCACATAGCCGACCTTCTTTCTCAGGAAATGGCCGTTACCTGGGGTAAGGTAATGCCCCAGCACCCATACCTTTCCATTGAGTAGCCTGCCTAATCCATTGACTATAGTGAGCAGCGTGGTCTTCCCTGCCCCATTGGGACCAACTATACCCACAAACTCCCCAGACCTTACCTTAATGGATACTCCCCGAAGAGCAATATCCTCCCGGTAGGAAACTACCGCATTCTCAATATTTATGACGGTATTGTTCACTCCCTTGCCTCCTCTCTCTTACCAGGGTATCTAACTATTGAGCTACTGCTTCCAGAATTAGCTCAATGTTGCGGTCGATAGCTTTCTCCCAGGTCTCGGTGTTATCAAAGCCGCCGGGAAAATTGGAAAGTATTACCCTCTGGCAGCCAAGCTCCTCGGCAATTCCCGCCCCGGCATCCTGTCCACTCTGCAGGTTATCAATAATCAGGGTTACTTTTGCCTCTCTACCCTTGTCCACCAGTTCTTTTACCGCCTGTAGAGTAAGTGAATCGGGTCGGCCGTAGGTATCAACGAGATTAAGACCCGTCCACTGGACAAAACCAGCTTGCATCTCGGCACATATAACATTGACACGGGAAAGGCTGGCTTCAGCCAGCTCGGCTTTTATCTCAGCCTCCTTAGCCGCAATCTTGTCCTTATATTCTGTCGCCGACTGCTGGTAAACGGAACTGTTTTCGGCATCTACCTGGCACAAGGCAGCGGTAATCTTATCAACTGCCTCCTGCTGCACCGGTGGCGTCATCCAATTACTTTGCGGGTTACTCGGTATATCCAGTTCAATTACGGTAAGTGAGGGATTATTGGCTGAGGCGATTAGCTCCTGAGAAAACTTCTCCCCCTGCCAGCCGTGCAGCAGAAAGAGGTCGGCCTCAGCCAGCTTCTGAATATCGCCGGGCTTGACATCAAAGTGCCCCGGGCACTGTGCTGGCGGAATAATATTGACCACATCCACCCCGTCGCCTCCCACCCATTCCACAATTTGAGCTATCAGCGAGGTGCTGGTAACTACCTTGAGTTTTAAGGTGCCGACTGGGGCACAACCACCCAGAAGGGAAGAAATAACCAGTCCCAGAACCAGAATACCGGTAACGAGAATTTTGGATTTCTTCATAAATATGGCTCTCCTTTCCAACACTTTGTGATGTGTCTGCAATCAGACAATTTTGGGAACGAATCTCCATGGCACTCGGCTCACGTACGCTTCATACTCTTTCCCAAATCGCTCTTTCAAAAATCCCTCCTCCTTTACTGCAGTCAGATAGGTCAAGACAGTGAAGATAACCGCTGGAATCAGCATCCACGCAACGCCAAAAACGAGTGCAAATCCAAAATATATTAGAATCAATCCCAAGTAGCCGGGATGTCTGACCCTCGAATATATCCCAGCGGTTACAAGCTCTTTAGGTTCCGTCGAGTGGTGATGTGCCTGAATCCCACGCCTTTTGAAAGCCTTATGAGCATATCCTAGGTGGATAACATAGCCAGTTACCAGCAAAACAAGTCCAAGAACGTGTGGTAGTGGATATAGAGGAAGCCTTGACCAAGAAAATATAACTCCTAATATCCCCCCACCGATTAATATTGGGAATTCAATTGTCACGCCTACAGTAAATTTAGCCAAGGTATACCTGTCCAACAGGGTGGCTTTTTTCACCTCATATTCCTCTGTTTCCGATATTTAATGCATCTGCAATTCATTGCAACAACGAACAAAAAAAATTATGTGGTGGTTTTGTGCTCCAGATTTTCCAAGACGATGCTATGGGTCAGGAAATTAATCTCCCTGATATTTGCCTTTATCTCCTTTTGCTCCCCAAAAAGCGTTGTCACCAGAAGCTTACCCTCTTCAAATCCGATAGAAGTGATTTCTTGCATCACCAGCTCTCTTTTACCATCGGTATCTACATATGCCTTAGATAAACACATTTCCTCACCCCTCCAATCTCTTCAGGGCTTGAGATAAGATTTTGCTGGCTTTATCCATCTCTTGAGCTGCCTGTAACATCTCTTCACCGGCCTTAACTTCTCCCAATGCCTTTGCCTTGTCTGCCCATTCTCTAAACTCCTGGCTATGCTCCTTATTATGTTCGACCCAATAGTTTAATAAGGTCCTGAGTTTGGCTCTTTCTTCATTGTTCATAATATTCCTTTTAAGGTTGATACAATTTAATGCACCTGCAACAAGATGCGATAATTAATCAAAAAAATTTATTGGCTGCACTTAGTACAGCGACCAAATATAGCCAGATGTCTCAAATCAGCAATAAACCCGTATTCCCGAAGCAAAACATCCTTGACCGGAGATAGCACCGATTCGTCAAGGTCAATAACTGCGCCACATTCGGTACAAACCAGGTGGTGGTGATGACCCTTATCAGCAGGATGATACCTAACTCGCCCTTCCCCAAGGTCGGTCTCGGTTACCAGACCAAGATGCTTTAACAGCTCCAAGGTGCGATAGACGGTTGAGATATTAACCTGGGGATATTTAGCCGCTACTTGAGCATAGATTTCCTCAGCGCTAATATGGTCATCGCTACTTTCAATAGCCGACAGAATCATCATCCGCTGCGGTGTCAGCCGATACCCCTGCTCACTTAACTTACTAGCTATCTCTGCGGATTGCCTCACCTAATTATCACCTAGTTTAAAACACTGAATTTATTATACTAAAATCAAAATCTTTTTGCAAGCCTTTGTAGTTGCACTTAGTTTCAATAAGAACCGCTTTTAAATCTACTCTTTGCTATCCAGCAGTATGGTTACCGGACCATCGTTATGGATTTCTACCTGCATATATTGCTGGAAGCGCCCGGTTTCTACCTTTAGCCCGGTAGCGCCAGCCTGCCCCACAAACTGCTCAAATAATCCTTCCGCCTCAGTCGGTGGTGCCGCCTCAACAAAACTAGGACGGCGACCCTTCTTGGTATCAGCCATAAGGGTAAACTGACTCACCAATAGTAGCTCACCCTTAATATCCAGTGCCGAAAGGTTAAACTTCCCCTCCTGGTCAGCAAAAATGCGCAGATTGACTGTCTTTTGCACCAGAAATTGCACATCCTTTTCGGTATCCCCACCGGCTACACCAACAAAAACCACCAGCCCCCGCCCTATCCTACCCACTACCTCACCAGCCACACTAACCGAGGCTCCGGTGACTCGCTGTAGTAGCGCCTTCACCCTTACTTCCCCTTTGCCTTCTTGCCGGGTAGACCTTCCCCCGCCTTCTTAGGTGCACCAGAGTTATAGTCACGACTATCCGTAACATAGAAGCCGCTCCCTCTAAAGATAATAGGAGTAGAATGAAGGACACGGCGTGCCTTCCCCTGACATTTAGGGCACACGGCTACCGGCTCCTCATCAAACCTCTGCTTCCGGTCAAAATGAAATTGACAAGCACTACATTCATACTCATAAATGGGCACTTACTTCACCCCCTGTAAGCTCTTCAACACGTCTTATGGTAATAGTTTAAGGCAACTTATAACTGGCTCAATTATTAACTTGTAGTCTTGAACTGGATAGTCACATCTCTGGGTAATGCCAGCCCAGCCTCTACCTCAATTGCCTTGAGAATACCTACCGGAACAGGACAAGTATTATGTTTTACTTTTTTCATCGCAGCCTGGTAAGCAAAATAACCCTCCCCCTGCTGCTTCCAGAGGTCTATCCAGCTCACCTCCTTCAGTTGCTCACCTATTTTAGCAACATCTTCACAGTCGCTGGTGATAGTAACCCCAATCTTATGAGCAGGGAGACTGACGGCCTCTACTGTAGTGGTAAATCCGCAAATGCCAGCCTCAACGACTACCTTAGTCATCTGTCTCTCTGGAACCCTCCTTCGTTCTTAATTACGGGCAATCCAGTCATTATTTCACCTCTCGCAATTTTCCCAACACATTTTACAGTAATTGCTTAGCTAAGGCAACTTAACTTCCCTAGACTTATAATTAAAAAGGGAGTAAAATTAAAATATGGAAGGCTTAATGGGAAGTAGATAATATGCGTTTAGCAGTTACAACTTTATTATTGCCAGGAAAAAGAAGCACTGAGCCAAATAAGCCAGTGCTTCGTAAGTTTAAGGAGGTATAGTTATGCAGTCCAGCTTGATTGGGAAAATCGAAAAGGCTAATCGTTATGCTCAAGAGACGGAACGGATTACCTTCACCGAGCTCTCAGTTAAATTCCGGGGAGAGCACGACAACTATACCACTGAATTCAGAAATGGCAAGTGGCATTGCTCCTGCCACTTTTTCTCAAGCTGGGGGCTCTGCAGTCATACCTTAGCCCTAGGGAAAGTCCTGGGTAATATGCTCCCCAAAGAGGCGCTGACGACACAATATGTCACTTCCCCATAAGGCCACTACTAACCTCATCGCCTCTTTAATCTTTCCCTAATAGGCGACTTTGCTTATTTACCTCCTCAATGGTCTCCCCGACCACAAACAGGGAACCAGCAGCACAGATGAGGTCTCTAGCCCCGGCTACGCTCAGAGCCAGAGACAGGGCTTCAGAAATAGTCTCCGCTACCTGAGCTTCTATTCCATGCCGTCTAAATTCAGCTACAACCAGGGGCGGTGCCATCGCCCGGGGGTGGCAGGTGCGGGTGACAATCACCCTATCAAAAAGGGGAGCTAATTCTGAGACTACGCCGGCCACATCTTTATCATCCGACGCCCCTATAACCAATATAGCCCGCTCAAACTCAAAGTATTGCTCCAGAGACTGCCTTAACTTCTGAGCTGAATCGGGGTTATGAGCCCCATCAACCACCAGAAGGGGGTGACGGCTGAGAACCTGGAGTCGACCCGGCCAGCTTACCTGCGCCAGACCTTGAGCGATGCTATCCCGGGAAATACTAAAACCCTTTTCCGCTAAAACCTCAAGGGCAGCCACAGCAGTAGCCGCATTGTCTAACTGGTGGCGACCAAGAAATGGGATGGAAAGTTCATAACTACCCAATCGCCCCGCCACTCTAAACAGCTGCCGGTCAAAATCGGCACTTAGACTCTGCCAGGTAACATCACTACCCACCCTGACCAGCCCTGCCCCGCGAGCCAGACAGGTTTCTTCTATTACCTGAGCCGCCTCGCTAGGCTGGGGTGAGGTCACCACCATGCTGCCTGGCTTGATAATGCCCGCTTTCTCCGCCGCAATCTCAGCCAGAGAGTTACCTAATACATCGGTATGGTCAAAACTAACCGAAGTGATGAGGCAAACCTCAGGCTGGATGACATTGGTGGCGTCAAACTTGCCCCCCAAGCCCACCTCCAGCACCTGAAAATCCGCCTTCTTCAGGGCAAAGTAGGCGTAGGCCAGTGTGGTTAATATCTCAAAGGTAGTCAGCCGACCGTAGGTGGCTCTCTGGTTCACCGCCTCAACCTCAGGCTTGAACCTTTCCACTAAGGTAGTAAACTCTTCTTCAGTGATTAATTCTCCATCAACCCTGACTCGCTCTCTCCAGGTATGCAGATGAGGCGAGGTGTAAAGCCCGGTGATATAACCCGAAGTGGTCAGAACCGAAGCCACCATCGCCGCCGTGCTCCCCTTACCATTGGTGCCGGCGATATGGACTGACTTCGCTGCCAGATGGGGATTACCCAACCGCCCCAGCAGCTCCTCCACTCGCCTGAGGTCATAATTAGCCGCATTATGTGCCAGCCTGGGCACTACTTCATAGTCAGTGTAGCTGGATAGATAGTCTACTGCCTGCTGATAGGGATTAGTTGACAATCCTGTCCCCCAAATATCTAAAACCAATTATATCACCGCCTATTGGACATTTAAACTGGAGACAAGCGATACTTGACGCTAACTCACAGCGACTGATATTATCAGCTTACCATAGGAGGGTAAGGTGAACTTCACCGAAAAGCTAACCAATGCCGCCAGAAAGAATAAGAGCCTGCTCTGTGTGGGGCTTGACCCTGACCTAGAGAGGATGCCTGACAAGATAGGCATCTTTGAATTCAATAAGGCGATTATTGAGGCGACCTCCGATTTGGTATGCGCCTACAAACTCAACCTCGCCTTCTACGAAGCCCAGGGAGACGAGGGTCTTGATGCCCTGAAGCGCACCATTAAATACATTCCGGATGATATACCAGTAATCGGTGACGCCAAGCGGGGCGACATCGGTAATACAGCTAAAGCTTACGCCAGGGCTATCTTCGATAATCTAAACTTTGATGCCACTACCGTTAATCCCTACCTCGGCTTCGACTCAATAGAGCCCTTTATCCAGTACCGCGACAAGGGGATTTTTATCCTGTGCCGGACATCAAATGCCGGTGCCGTGGACTTCCAGTCCCTCCGCTGCGAGGCAGAGTCGGGCACCCGCCCGCTATTTGAGCTGGTAGCCCTGAAAGCCAGCGAGTGGAATACACACGGCAACATCGGGCTGGTGGTGGGGGCTACCTACCCTGAAGAATTAAAGCTGATACGGCAGAGCCACCCCGATATGCCCCTTCTGATACCTGGCATTGGTGCCCAGGGGGGAGACCTGGCTTCAGCCGTCCGTTATGGGATTGATAGTCAGGGGGAGAAGGCAATTATCAACTCATCACGGCAAATTATATATGCCTCACCAGAAAAGGACTTCGCCCCGGCGGCGCGGCGGGCGGCCTCTGAACTTAGGGAACAGATTAACTATCACCTCTCTACCCTAAAATATTAGCTCTTTGAGGCAAGACAAATGGTTATGGAGATAAAGCTGGGTGATGTGGTCCGCCTCAGGAAGAAGCACCCCTGCGGTAGTTACGAGTGGGAGGTGGTCAGGCTCGGGGCGGATATAGGGATTAAATGCCTTAAATGCCAGCGCCGTGTCCTCCTTGAGCGCAGCGTTTTTGAGCGCAGAGTTAAAACCTTTGTTTCCCGAGGGGAGTAATGGCTCGCCGCATTATGCATATTGACCTTGATGCCTTCTTTGTCTCGGTAGAGCAGGCAGAAAACCCCAAGCTCCGGGGTAAACCGGTGGTAGTGGGCGGCAAACCTGACCGGCGAGGCGTCGTCGCCGCCGCCTCATATGAAGCCAGAGCTTTCGGTTTACATTCCGGTATGCCGCTGGCTACCGCCAGCCGCCTTTGCCCCCAGGCTATCTTCATCGAAGGCAGTTTCCCCAAGTACCGTGAGGCGTCACGAAGGTTTATGGCTACCCTAGCCGAATTTTCACCCTATCTGGAGCCGGTGAGCCTGGATGAGGCCTATCTTGATGCCACCGGCTTTGAATCTCTCTATGGCTCCGCTCACCAGATGGCGCTAAATATCAAGCAGCGGGTTAGAGATGAACTCAGGCTTATTGCCTCAATTGGTATCGCCAGCAATAAGGTAGTCACCAAGGTCGCCTCTGAGTTATCCAAGCCAGATGGACTGGTGGAGGTAGCCGCCGGGGATGAACGCTCTTTCCTGGCACCCTTACCTATCGCTAAACTGCCTGGAGTCGGCAAAAAGACGGAGCGAATATTAAAGGGTTGGGGCATCCATACCATAGGTGAACTATCTAATATACCGTTAAGCGCCCTCAAAAGCCATTTTGGTGCGTCTGGTGAGCTTCTGCACCGCTATGCTAACGGTATTGATGATAGAGAAATAGAACCACCGAGTGAGGCCAAGTCCATCAGCCGGGAAACCACTTTCGGTCAGGATACCCGAGACCGCTCCCAGCTTGAGGCGACGCTACGCTATCTCGGGGAAAGGGTAGGCAGTGATTTGCGCCAGCGAAATAAGCTAGCCAGGTGCGTAACCTTAAAGCTGAGATATGCCGATTTCACCACCATAACCCGTCGTCACACCCTGGGGCAAGCCAGCGATACCGACCAGACCATCTTTGACACCGGACTGAAGCTGCTAAAGGGAGCCCTGGCCCAAGAAAAGCAACCAATTCGCCTCATCGGCATTGGGGTATCAAGCCTGGTGGAGCCGGGGCGGCAGCTAGAGATGCTGGACGCATCAACGGAAAGAGTGGAAAGGCTAAATAAGGCCATCGACCGCATCCGCAACAAATACGGCTTCACCGCCATACAAACGGGGCGGACGATGCGGCTAAAGGACATCTTCCCCACCGACAAAGAAGGCTACACCCTGCATACGCCGAGTTTGTCAAGGTAGGACTACCCCTCATCCAAGAGCCTCTTCTCCCCCTTTATCTTCTGGAGGTCGGTTATGTCCTGGGTTACCTCAAGAATGCCGATATATTTGCCAGCTTTGTCCTTAACCGGGAAATACCGAATATATATCTTGCGCCCGTTAAGGTCAATCCAGAACTCGGCTACATCTCTCCTGCCGGCTTTCAGGTCGCTTACCACCTGCTCCACCTTATGCAGGCTCTTCTGCGGATGGCAGTCCTGCACCTTCCTGCCGATTACGGCTGGCGTCCGTCTAAATATCCTCTCATCACCCTTGCTGTAATACCTGACGGTATCAGCCTCATCCACGAATGATACCTCTACCGGCAAGGCATCAAAGATAGCCTCCAGCGTCTCCGTTGAAAGTGTTTCCAGCATAGCTCACCCCCAATTCCGTGTTACCTACATATATACCACTCAGCCGAAGTTGAGTCCAGCCCTACCATTATAGATTCTTTATCAACCTCACCCCCTTTCTCCCCCTCTCCTTCAAAGGAGAGGGGGAGATGGTTATATAAGAGAGGCGTAGCCTCTCTTGACTCTCCTTATCCTAGAGTAGTAATTGGTTAAATCTAAAAGGGGCTAATGCCCCTCTTATACACCCCCAGAAGATTAGTTTCCTTTATTTAAGCAGGTGGAATGATTATTTTTTGAAGGGGCTTCGCCTCTTCAACCTTCCCCTGAACAATTGAGAAGCCCCTCTAAAGAAATTGTCTTCCTCTTGATAAGGGGAAGGGGATAGGGTTAATAGCCGAGTGCAATAGGTCACCTAATAGTCCTTCCAGACCCTCAAACTACCCCACATCCAATAGTCTCTTTTCGCCCTTTATCTTCTGGAGGTCGGTTATGTCCTGATAGTGGTATAATATTATCTATATTAGTCACATTTAAGGGGGGTGGTCACTATGTGGGAATGGTTTATAACTAACGGGGTGTGGATATTAATTGCTGTGGTGGTGGGGGGCATTCTCTTCTATCTGCTCCGGCGCTGGGCTCCCCACCTTGTAGCCAAAGTCGTGCCCAAGCCGTGGCAAGAGTCACTGAAAGGCAGCCAGAGGGCAGTCACCCGGGTCATTATCGGTATCGGGGGCGTGCTCCTAGCCATGGCGGTAACTGCGGTTATCGTCTCCCGCTACGGGGTAAACATCACCCCAGCTCTGAAAGTGGTAGGTGGCTGGCTCCTGGAGCACGGCGTTCCCATCCTCATCATCATCTTACTCTCTTTTCTAGCCTACAAGGTAGCTAAGGTAGTAACGCCCAGGCTAGTCGAGAGGTCGATTACCATAAGAGGCAGAGGGCGCCGCGCCAAGGCGGAGTTAGCCAAGAGGGCGCATACCTTGAGCGGTTTCCTTACCACCGCTGTCGGTGCCGTCATCGTAATAATCGCTATATTCATGATTCTTTCCGAGCTGGGAATAAACATTGCCCCCCTCCTGGCTGGAGCCGGGGTTGCCGGTATCGCTATAGGTTTTGGCGCCCAAAGCCTGATTAGAGACTTCCTCAGTGGGCTATTTATCATACTTGAAGACCAATACAGTAAAGGTGATGTGGTGCGCATTGCCGGTATCGCCGGTCTGGTGGAAGATATCAACCTGAGAAGAACCGTCCTCCGCGACCTTGATGGTATTGTTCACAGCATACCCAGCGGCGAAATTACCACCGCCAGCAACTACACCAGAGACTGGTCAAGGGTTAATCTGGACATCCCGGTAGCTTATGGCGAAGACCTTGACCGGGTGATAGAGGTTATAAACCGGGTAGGCAAGGAATTAGCCGAGGATGAAAGCTTTGGTCCCATGATTATAAAAGCTCCCCAGGTGCTCAGGGTCAATAATTTCGGAGATTCTGCCATTGAGATAAAGGTATTGGGCGAGACCAAACCATTAAAGCAATGGGAGGTAACCGGCGAGCTGAGAAAGAGAACCAAGAAAGCCTTTGATGAGGAAGGGATAGAGATTCCATGGCCACATGTGAAGCTTTATTTGGGGCAGAGCCAGCCAAATAAAGAGCTGACCTGCCAGGCTTGCTCCCATGTTAACCTTCCCGGCAGTAAATTTTGCTCCGGTTGTGGTGCCAGTCTTAGCTCTCAGTAAATCAGCTTGTTTTCTATCGCAGTAATGACTATAATTAGCCCTAAATAATTCGCCTTAGCTAAGAAGGGAGATTTTTTAAAATGCCATCATACGCCTATTTTCACCAGCAATTCGTCCCCTTATCCGAAGCCAAGATAGGGATTATGACCCATTCCCTTCACTACGGCACGGCTGTCTTTGAAGGTATCCGGGGCAACTGGAACGGCGACCACCAGCAGGTTTACCTGTTTCGCCTTAAAGAGCACTATGAGCGGCTGCACAACGGCTGTCATATCCTAAAGATTGACCTACCATATTCCATAGACGAGCTCTGCCAGATAACGGTGGAACTGGTGGAAAAGTGTGGTTTTAAAGAAGACATATATGTTCGACCCATGGCTTACAAGAGCTCTGAGGCTCTGGGTGTCCGCCTCCATGGCCTGGATAGTGATTTCTCAATCTTCGTTATTCCGTGGGGACCATATCTGGATGTAGATAAAGCCAAGTGCAGCATTTCCTCCTGGCGGCGCCCCAAGGAAACCCCCCAGGCTAAGATTACCGGGCTTTATATCAATAATGCCTTGGCTAAAACCGAAGCTATGGAGAACGGCTTTGACGAGGCAATTATGCTTACCTCAGATGGTCATGTCTCGGAAGGAAGTGGTGAGAATATCTTTCTGGTAATAGATGATAAGTTAGTTACCCCGGCCAGTTATGATAATTTCCTTATGGGTATTACCCGCGATACCATAATAAAGCTGGCTCAAAACGAACTGGGGTTAGAAACCATAGAAAGACAGATTGACCGCAGCGAGCTTTACGCCGCCGATGAGTGCTTTTTTACCGGCACCGCGGCCAATATAACCCCCATAGGCGAGGTAGACCGCCGTAAGATAGGTAACAATGAAATTGGTGAGATAACCAAAAAGCTGCAACAACTTTACTCCGATGTAATACGCGGCAACAACCAAAAATACCTTGATTGGTGCACACCAGTTTATAAAAAGGCGTAGTAGCGGGGTCTTGAGTGATAATCAACGGGATTATAGGCATAGTTGTTGGTTACCTGCTGGGTTCTATTCCATCAGCCTATCTCGCCGCCCGTCGAGCTAAAGGCAAAGATATTCGTCAGCTTGGCAGCGGTAATGTTGGTGGCTTGAATACCTACCGAGAAATCGGGACTAAATCGGCGGTGGCGGTGGCTATCGTTGATATTGGTAAGGGGGCAGCGGCGGTGGCTGTAGCCTACTGGTTACTTGACCTAAGCCAGCTTTGGGTGCTGGCGGCAGGACTGGCAGCAGTAATCGGTCATATGTGGATGGTCTGGCTGAAGTTCAGCGGGG
>CAZCLE010000010.1:0-28164 GCA_964499445.1 uncultured Dehalococcoidales bacterium | reverse complement strand
TATGTTCTGGGCTCATACATAGGCTAGAAATGCACCTCCATCGCTCTTGGAGGGCAAGCCAGTATACACAGTCCACAAGCCAGGCATTTTTCATTATCAAATTTGATACTTCTGGTTGAGGGGTCAAGCGTAAAAGCCCCGGTGGGGCAAATGGTTATACAGGCACCACAATGAGTGCACCTTTCCTCATTGCGAATAACATCCTGGCTAAGCGATTGAATCCTCACTCCAGTCGTGGTTAAATACCTGATACCCTTATCATAATCCTCTTGTTTCCCTTTCAACTCCAAAACCATCAGGCCTTCTTCCTGCGGGGTAACTGAAGCCTTTAAAATGTTAAATTCGAGGTCACAATCCTTAATTAGTCGGTATACTATAGGCCGGTCTACCAGACGCTTTGGGAAATGTAGCACTATTCTTTTGGAAACAGCCATTTCTACCACCTCCATCTCCAAACTAGGGACTTACTCCTCGAGTGGGCGTTCTTTAAGCGGCTTGAAGGTTATGCCCGACTCTACACCAGGTAGAGGCGCTACCGGCTCAGTTAGCAGGAATTCCCCGGATATTATCCACTCCTTTAGAATGGTAGCAATCTCCACCGCCCGTGAGTAGCTAGACAGGGAAGCCGTAGGCACCTCCTTGCCCTGAATCACTATCCTGCCACTCTTCAGTTGAGCATAACTGACTTCGTCTACAATGTCTGGTTTCAACTGTGCATATGCATCTGAATAATCTATCACCGGGGCAAAAATTCCATCGTCACTTACCGCCGTATACTGTAAGATTTCTTCGGAGAGGATAGGGATGGGGATACCAATACCCACGGTTAAGGTGCAACCATAGCCGAGCATGCTGGTTCCTACCAGCCATCGCTGACTCATCTGCTTCAAATCACCTATCACCGAGAGTGTTCCGGCACCTCTCTTGGGTACCCCGTTATCAGAGCGAAGTACATTGGGATTATGCTGAGTACCGTGCCAGGCGACAAAGCCGGTGCCGCCACCCAAGAATATCTTGGTGCCTATGCCAATAGTCTTATAATAGGGGTCATTAAATAATGGGGAAAGCTGCCCGGCAGTAGAGTAGTTAGCGTTGCCCATGTTAGATTTTAACACCCCCATATAGGTATAAATTGTCCTGTCCGACAGGTTCACGGCTACATTATAGTTCTGGTAAGCATTCCTGATGTTAAACAGCACTGTCTCGTTGAGGTCTCTTATATTAATCCAGGTTTCAAGTCTTTTTCTGGGGTAACAGTCGGTGCCGTAAGCAGTAGCCACTAGTCTGACATCCTTCCCGGCAACAAGTTCTTCAATTACATGCCCACCACCATAGTTGAATTCACCGGGATAGACCTTGTTTCTGGGGTCATCATCAGGGAGGGCATTAGCCCCTATGTATATGTCTACCGCAGCGAACCCGGCATAAGCGGGAACATCATTAAGGTAGACTTTGCCTCCACCCAGCTTTATTCGCGGCTTGGAGTGCCCAATATTAAGGTAGGCGCCAGATGAACACATGGGACCAAAGGTGCCGGTAGTAACTACATCTACTTCCTGAGCCGCCTTATTTACGCCTTTCTGTTTAACAATGCCTATTATCTCTTCAGCAGTAACTACTACGGCTTTGCCTTCTCGTATCTTCTCATTTATTTCTTCAATCGTTTTTGCCATATCCTTAAGATAATAATATTAAACTCTAGGCTTGTCAATTTATACTACTTGGGGGGTGTTAGAAACCTATCCCCCTGACCCCCTTCCCTTAATAAAAGATTGTTTAACAACCCCTCACCCTTTATCCCTCTCCCCTTATGAAGGGGAGAGGGAAGAGAAATTCTTAAAGGGGCTTCGCCCCTTTTAATCCCCTTACTAAACAACCCATAAATAAGGGAAGGGAAAGGGTAGGTAAGAGAGGAGCGAAGCTCCTTTTAATCCCCTTGCTAAGACCCCTTAATAAGAGAAGGGGGAGTGCAGGTAAGAGACGGGCTTAGCCTCTCTCTCTAAAATCTCTTCCCCCTCTCCTGTGAAGGAGGAAATAATAAGGGGGAGTCTAAGAGGGGGCTACGCCCCCTCTTTAAAAATCCTTTCCCCTTCCCCTTATCAAGGGGAAGGGGATAAAGGGGATGGGGTTGCTAAACAATTTCAAATAGCACAAGTTGAAGAGTACCCTGTCATAAGCTATAATCAGCTGTAATATATCTGAGCTTCTCAGTTAGGAGACGGCTTTGCTTAAGAGTCATAGTTGTGGTGAACTGAACAAAGAGCATATAGGTACCAAGGTAACCCTGGCTGGCTGGGTTGACCGCCGCCGGGACCACGGGGGACTAATATTTATTGACCTGCGAGATAGAGGGGGTATAGTCCAGGTGGTGTTCAACCCGGAAGTATCAAGCCTCAACCATAAGATAGCTAATGAAATGCGTAATGAATACGTGGTCAGGGTTAGTGGTGAGGTTACCCCCCGCCCACCGGGGACGGAGAACCCTAAATTAGCCACCGGTGATATTGAGGTTATCGCCCAGAATGTGGAGATACTTAACCCAGCCAAGACCCCTCCATTTTACATAAATGAGGATATTGAAGTGGAGGAGAGCCTCCGCCTCAAATATCGCTATCTTGACCTGCGTCGGGCAAGGATGAAAGCAAATTTGTTCCTTCGCCACCGGGTGGTAAAATTTATTCGCGATTTACTGGAGACTAAAGGGTTTATTGAGATAGAAACACCAATCCTGATTAAGAGCACCCCTGAGGGGGCTCGTGATTACCTGGTGCCCAGCCGTATTCATTCGGGCAAGTTCTATGCTCTACCTCAATCTCCGCAGCAACTCAAGCAGTTATTGATGGTAGCCGGTGTGGAGAAATACTTTCAAATAGCCAAGTGCTTTCGTGATGAGGACACCCGTGCTGACCGCCAGCCTGAATTCACCCAGCTTGACCTGGAAATGAGCTTTATTGAGGAAGAGGACATCTTCAACCTGCTTGAGGAGCTTTTCACCTCCATGGTTGAGACGATTAAGCCTGAAATGCAGGTGATAAAACCTTTCCCCCGCCTCACCTACACTGATGCCATGGAGCGCTATGGCACGGACAAGCCTGATTTGCGCTTTGGTCTGGAGATAGGAGACCTGTCAGACATTGCTGCCCAGTCTGACTTCTCCATATTCCGTTCGGTTATGGCTAAAGGGGGTAAGGTAAAGGGTATCTGCGCTCCCGGCTGTGCTACCTATACCCGAAGGCAGCTTGATGAACTAAATGAGATGGCGCAGGGGCTGGGAGCTGAGGGCTTGGTAACTATGTCCCTGGGCACCTCGGCTGGCAGCCTGAACGATTTAACCCTTGACATGGTAAGGTCAGTGGCGGCTAAATTTCTAAGCCTGGAGCAAATCAAAGAAATGGCCAAATGTTTGGGTGCCCAGATGGGAGACCTTCTGCTTATCATTGCCGGTAAACCTGAGATAGTTAATGTGGCATTGGGTGAACTGCGTGGAGAGATGGGGCATCGGCTTAAGCTGGCGGCACCTAATCTCCTTACCTTTGTCTTTATCACGGACTTCCCACTGTTAAAGCGAGACGAAGAAACAGGGCGGTGGGAGCCAATGCATCATCCTTTTACTGCGCCCCGGGATGAGGATGCGTCCTTACTGGACACCGCTCCGGAAAAGGTATGGGGTAGGCACTATGACCTGGTGTGTAACGGGTGTGAAATCGCCGGTGGCAGCATCAGGATTTGCACCAGCCATCTGCAACGGAAAATATTTAAGCTACTGGGCTATGGCGATGAAGAGGTTGAGGAGCGTTTTGGGCATTTGCTCGAAGCTTTTGATTACGGCGCCCCTCCTCATGGTGGTATCGCCGTTGGCATTGACCGTTTTGTAATGATACTAGCCGGAGAGGAAACCATCAGGGAGGTAATTGCTTTCCCCAAGAGCCAGGCTGCTACCGATTTAACCTTTGATGCCCCCTCGCCGGTTACCGAGGAGCAGCTGGCTGAATTACATCTACGCTTGCGGGAGGAATAGTGAAAGTAACCAACGAGAAAACAGAAAATAGCCAGGTATTTCTAACCATTGAGATGGAGCCGGCCGAGGTAGAGGCATCCTTAGAAGCATCCTATCGCCGACTAGCTAAGAAAACACGAATCCCCGGCTTCCGCAAAGGAAAAGCACCACGGGCGGTATTAGAAGGCTACCTTGGCAAAGAAACCCTGCTTGAAGACACGCTGAATAATCTACTCCCCAAAGTTTATGAGAATGCCATCAAGGAGCAGAAAATTGAAGCTATTGCTCAGCCACATATTGAGATAGCTCAAACTGACCCGGTAGTATTTAAGGCAATAGTGCCGTTAATGCCCACGATTGAGCTTGGCGACTACCATCATATTCAAGTTAAGCCCGAACCGGTAGAATTAACTGAGGATGATGTTAGCAACACAATTGAACAACTACGCCATCAGCAGGGCACCTGGGAGCCAGTAGACCGTCCCGTAGCCTTTGGTGATTTAGTGGTTTTGGATGTTGAGAGCAATATTGAAGATAAGCCGTTTATAAACCAGAAAGGTATTCAATACCAGGTTCTCCATGAATCGTCTTCACCGGCACCGGGATTCGCTGAGCAGTTACCTAATATGAAACAGGATGAAGAGAAGGAGTTTAAGCTACAGTTTCCCTCAGACTACTCCAGAGACGAGCTAGCCGGGAAGGAGGCTTCGTTTAAGGTAAGGGTTATTGAAATAAAGCAGGAGGGACTGCCCGAGCTAAATGATGAGTTCGCTAAAGGGATTAGCCCCGACTTTAACACCATGGATTTGCTCCGAGAGCGAATCTCAACTAACTTAAGACTCCACGCTGAGGAGCAAGCCAGGGTAGATTTTGAGGAACGGGTAATTGAGGCCGCAGTTGACCTTAGCCAAGTGGAATTCCCTCCAGTTCTGGTCGAGGCAGAGATTGACCAACTTCTCAGCCAACAGACAAGGCGCTGGCAGATGGATGGCAAGGGTTTGGAGGAATATCTTAAAAGTATCAACAAGACAGAGGAGGAACTACGGGAAGAGCTACGTCCGCTGGCTACCAAGAGGGTTACCCAGTCACTGGTGCTGGGAAAGATTGCCGAAGAAGAAAAAATTGAAGTTAGCGATGCTGAGATAGATACTGAGATTGAAAACATGACCCAAGATGCTGATGAGGATAAGAGAGATGAACTGCGAGGGTTCCTAAACGCTCCACCAGCTCGTGAGTCAATCAAACTGACGTTAATGACACGAAAAACTATGCAGCGACTGGTAGCAATAGCCACAGGTTCAGAAGAGGGATAGGATATGAATATCCGTGTTTTGATTACATAAATAATGATATAATACCGGAGGGAGGAGAAAAATGAATACCCAACCGATGAATGTTATTCCTATGGTAATTGAAAGTGGAGCCAGGGGGGAGAGAGCCTTTGATATATACTCGCTCCTGCTCAGAGAGCGCATTGTTATGCTGGGCATGCCGATTAACGACCAGGTGGCTAATGTTATTATTGCCCAGCTTCTCTATCTGGAGCGAGAAGACCCAGACAAAGACATAAGCCTCTACATTCATTGCCCCGGTGGTATCATCAGTTCTGGTCTTGCCATTTACGACACTATGCAGCTTATACGCCCTGAGGTATCCACCATCTGCGTTGGGCTGGCAGCCAGTATGGGCACTCTACTCCTTTGTTCTGGAGCCAAGGGCAAACGCTATGCCTTGCCTAATTCAACTATACATATGCATCAGGCGTTTGGTGGCGCTCAGGGACAGGCCGCCGATGTGGAAATTGCTGCCCGTGAGATTATGCGGATGCAGGAGCTAATCCGGGGTATTCTGGCTAAACACACCGGTCAACCAATAGACAAAATAACTCATGATACCGACCGTGACTTCTACCTTAACCCCGAGCAGGCAGTAGAGTACGGGCTGGTGGATGAAGTCCTGACCAAACCGGCGAAATAACCTAGGTTGGAATGGGGGTGAAGTAAGTGCTCTCAGAAAAAGCAAGGTTTTGTGCCGAAAAATGCCCGGTTTGTAAGTCAGCGAGAAGGGGCAACAAAGCGGCTAAGTGGTTTGTGAAGTCTATTGACCGCCACATCTGTCCTTATTGCAAGGCTTATGAAAAGGAGACGGGACAGAAAGCATACGGCGATTGACGCTCTATAGCTGTTTCTTGTATAGCTCTTGGTAGCGCTGAGCTAGTTGGGTAAAGTTGGGCAAGCCTTCTCTTGCACCCACCTTAGTAATAGAGAACTGGGCGACAATATCACCGAGACGCCCACATTCCTCAAGCCTCTTCCCCTGAAGTAAACCGTAGAGGAATCCGGCGGCGAAGGCATCACCAGCACCAGTGGTATCGACTTCAGATACTATGTTTTGACTAGTAACTTCAATGGCGTATTCATTATCAGCATCTCTAATGTAGCTGGCAGCGATAACTTCTCTATGACTAACCCCTTTGCCTAACTCTAGCCTCATTCCCTTACCCAGGGTAACGGCAACTACATGGCAGCCTTGCTTAAGGCAGCTCTCAGCGCCAGCTATAACATTCTCCCCGGTCAATTGCCGTAGTTCATGCTGGTTGAGAAAAAGAACATAAGTCCTGGCTAAGATGGGAGTAAGAGCCTTGAGCATTTTGGCGGAGTGTAGTGCTCCGGGGGCAAAACTGACCTTAACCGATGAATCCAGCCTGCCCATCAGCTCCAGTAATACTTGGAATTGCCTGTCATCAGCAAAGGAAGAGATGTGGAGCATTCCTGCCCGGTTGATGTAGGTCAAATCCAGGTCGTCTATGGTTAGCAGGTTATTGGCTCCGGGGGCGACATAGAGAGAACGCCTGCCCAGTTGGTCACTGAGACATAATACTGAGCCTGTTTTTGCTCCCGGTTCTACCTTGATTTGACTGGTATCTACTCCGACGGTTTGGAAATCCTGTATTGATACTTTGCCCTCGGCGTCATCACCGACCACACCCATAACGCCGGTGTTCACCCCAAGCTTGGCCAGGCCATAAATGGTATTGGCTGCCGAGCCGCCAGGGGATACTTTAGCCTCATTTACCACCGCCTCCCCATCATCAAGGATGCGCTCTACCTTATACAGGTAGTCGGTATTTAGTGCCCCCAGCCCGATTACTTCAATAGTGGTCATTTAAACCCTATCCCTCTTTCCCTTGCTAAGGGGAAGGGGAGGAGAATTTCTTAAGAGGGGCTTCGTCCCTCTAACACTCCCCGATTATTACCCCACTTCAACATCCCCTGACGCAAGTCACCCTAGCTTGCCGGCTTCTTCTCTAACCAGTCGCCTTATTCTTTTATGAATCTGGACGACCTCGTCTATGTCTTTTCTACCCGATAACCAGTGGAAGTAGCCCCTGTCCTCTTTGCCCCCGATTTTCTCCTTTCCCTTTACTACCTTCTCCACCCCGCTTCGCTGACCCTTTGACCATACTTCCAGTACTTCCATCAGGTCGCTAATGAATGTGGAGGCCAGGCTCATAGTTGAGTAGGGTAGGGCATACTCATTAGCGTTAAAGGCAATAGCCAGCCCTCCCGCTTCTTCCACCGCCTGGAGCATTCTGAAATCGGTAATGCTATCACCAATCACTACCCAGTTGGACAAAGGCTGCCCATACTTATCAGCAAATCTGTTTAGAGCAGCTACTTTACGCCGTCCCCCTACCGGCTTTACCTCTTTTATTGCCATACCGAGATTAGTAGTCGGCAGTTTCTCCCAGAAGAATTTGTCCAGACTTTGCTTAATTCTATCATCATCGGTAACCGGGCGCATCGTCAGGATATCCTGCTCAGCCTGCTGCAACAGCCGGGAATCTTCTTTACATAAAGTTATGCGCAATTTATCCAGAGGGAACGGGGTGCAGGCAACATTATGGGTATAGATACCCAGCTTCTGGGTAATGTGAATGGCATATTGTTCATAACTGGTGCTGATACAAAATATTTTCCAGTTTTTGTACTGGAGTTGGGAGATAAGTTCAGCCGCTCCACTGGTCAAGCTGGCTTTACTGGCTAAACTGGCAATGTCATTTTCTGCAATATTGTGGAACACCAGAAAGGGCACGATAAGGGCCAGGGTATCCCCGGGCTCGTAATCATCTCTTTCTTCCAGGGTGAGCAGGTCATCATAGCGGCTGATAACCTCAAAAATCTTATCCCCGTTAGGAAAAAGCTTCATTAACTCATAGGCGTTATCTTGAGGTGATAACGGTCCCTCCATGTCAAAACAGATAAAGTTATATATCTACCTCACCCCCTTAATCCCCCTCTCCTTCAAAGGAGAGGGGGAAACTAATATGTAAGAGAGGCTTCGCCTCTCTTTGACTCTCCTTTATATTTTATCCTTCAAAGGAGAGAGGGAAACATGATTTTGAAGGGGCTTCGCCCCTTCACCCTTCCCGGATAAAAGGGGCTACATCCCTTACGAGTTGGAATCTTCACTCTGAAATCGCCCCCTTCACCAGTTCATTTATCTCGTCGGTCAGATTATACCCCTTAATAGGTCTCCCGTCAGCGTCAACAACTCTTTTGTCGGTGGTGAGCTTAACCTTTCCCTGACTAAAAGCCTTCAGCGTAGATACTAACAGGGGAAATTCTCTGGCCAGCCCTTGCTGTCGGATGAGCCTAAATAAGGAATTCCTTCCGTCATGCCTTTTGGAACTATTTGATGGTAGCTTTTCTATTTTCCGCCAATATTTATCAAACGGCTCGCCTCTAATGGGGAAGGTACAATAAGCTACCGGTGGTCCCTTGTCCAGCTCGGGGGTCACCAGGTGCATCATTACCCCGGTTTCCTGAGCTTTACTATCAATCAGTTGCCAGACTACCTCCTGCCAGGTTCCGGTAGGTCCGCCGGGAGCCGCCGGGTGAAGGTTAATCATATCGTATCTCTGGCACATCTCCTTCCCCACAATCAGCATATAGCCGGCAAGCACACACAGGTCGGGATGAAAATCTTGCAACCGATTCATCACCTCTCTATCATAGTCAAGCCGCCATAGGGACAAGGTCTCAGTCTGTCCCGTAATTGGGATACCTATCCCAGCTTTAAACTTGTGATAAGAAAAGCAGACAAGAGGGATGCGCTCATCCTCAACCAGCTTGAGGAATAAATCGCTCTCTTTTGATTCACCAGGCTCACGGCTACTGAAAACAAAAGCTATCTCAGCCTCAATCTCACTCTGTTTGATGCTGCTGATTGCCGCCGCTAAGAGGTCTCGGGCAGCTTTATCTCTACCTGTGGAGAACCAGCCAAGTTGATACATAACTCATCATTCTATTTGAAACGGCTCTTTAGGCTCTGGGCAAGGCTATTAAAGTGAACCAGGGGGTTTGTCCGGTGTCCAAAAACCTTACCCTTGGCTAACGCCTGAAGAAAGTCATCCCGGCCATTAAATTCAGGCATCTCAACATAGGCATTACCTATTTCACCGACAGTATGGGCATCACTACCGGCACTTCCCGGAATGCCATGCTTCTGAGCAAAGATTTGAGCCTGAGTGGAATCACGAAGACGAATGGCTCGCGAGTTGAACACTTCTATAATGTCAATTTGCTCCACTATTTCCTCTACCGTCTTAGCGCCTAAAGCGGAATGCCTGAAGGTATCAAAAGGGTGGGGTATACATACCAGTGCCCCTTGAGCCCTGATGCGAGAGAGCGTCTGCTCCACAGACAGCCCGCTGGGTACCGTCTCCTTGAGAAACATACCCATTATCTCGCCCTGTGGGGTTAATATTTCCTCAGCCACAATTACCGTGAAGGGGGCTATAGTCTGCATCTTTAGTGCCCCCTCAGCCGTGCCGTGGTCACATATGGCAATGCAGTTTATCCCTAGCTTCAGGCAGCGATTTATAATCCGCTCCAAAGGTGTATTGCAGTCCATTGAATACTTGGTGTGAATATGAAGGTCAGCTTTCAACAATTTAACTTACCTCACTAAACCCTTTCTAGATAACTACCGGTGCGAGTGTCAACCTTGATAATATCGCCTTCATTAACAAACAGGGGGACCTGGATAATAATACCTGACTCCACTTTAGCCGGCTTAGTGCCCGCAGTGGCGGTATCCCCTTTAAAGCCGGGCCCGGTTTCAATTACCTGAAGCTCGACGGTAATGGGTAGCTCCACACCTACCAGTTTACCTTTATAGCTTGATACCTGCAAGGACATGCCTTCCTTTAAGTAATTAAGGACGTCCTCCAGTTGACTGGCACTAAGGGGCATCTGCTCGAAGGTCTCCTCATCCATAAAGTAGTACAAATCACCATCGTTATAAAGATACTGCATACTTTTAAAATCAAGCCGTGCCCGCACAAATTTCTCAGTGTTCTGGAAAGTCTGTTCAATGGTATGACCATCTTGAATATCACGAAGCTTGAGGCGGACTAATGCCGTTCGCTTCATCCTGATACGCTGGAGGTCGAGAACCTGATATAATTTACCCTCCAGTTCAATAGTAATCCCCTTTCTAAGTTCCCCGCTACCTATCATGTCAAGCCTTTCTAGCTTTTGAAATTACCCTGATTTTACCCCCCTCCATTACTACCACATCCTCAATCCTCACCCCTCCCCAACCCGGAAGGTAAATACCGGGCTCAATAGTAAATACCATGCCATCAGCCAGCTGGTCTGATGAACCTGGACTAAGGCGCGGCAGTTCGTGTGGAGCTAGCCCTACGCCATGACCCAAACCATGACCAAAGGCTTTACCATAGCCTGTCTGTTCAATAACTGTCCTCGCCAGATGGTCAACCTGACCACCACTCATACCTTCTTTTACCATTGCCATCGCCGCTAGCTGGGCTCCAAGAACGATATCATATATCTTACTGAAGGTAGCATCAGGAGAACCGGGGCAGATAGTACGACTCAGGTCACTGGAATAGCCTTCATACCTGGCTCCAATATCAATTACTACCGGCTCACCCGAGCCGATGGGGTGCTGGGAAGGCTTGGCATGGGGTAGGGCAGAGTTATGACCAGAAGCAACAATGATATCAAAGGGGATAGCCTGACTACCCTTCTCACGCATAAATTTTTCTATTTCCCAGGCTACTTCTTTCTCGGTCATATCGCCGTGAATCCTGCCTTCAATATAGTCAAAAGCGCTATCACTTATTTCTACCGCCTTAGTAATAAGCTCAATCTCCTCGGGCTCTTTTACCGCCCGGAGGGATTCTACAAGTCCATCTACAGGAACGAGCCTGAGCCGGGATGGCACCTTGTTCAGTATATCGGTTAACCGTCGATATTGGGCAAAGGTAACATATTCGGTTTCAAATCCCAGCCGCCCCAAGTTTAGCTCAGCCACCAGCCTGGGAAGCCAGTCCTCTATATTACCAGTTATCTGAAAGAGCTCATAGTCAGGGGCTTGTGCCTTGACCTGTTCCAGGTAGCGAAAGTCGGTAGCTAAAATGGTATGTTGTGGCGTGATTAATAAATAACCTGCCGAACCGTCAAAACCGGAAAGGTAATACCTGTTCGCCGGTTGAGAGATAAGGATAGCATCAATCTCCTTCTCATCGAATCCCTGGCGCAGCTTTTGCAGTCTATTACTTATTTTCAAGCTCGTTATCCTCTTCTTGAGCCATGGGGTGAGCCGATAGGTACACCTTTCTTGCCTGGCTCTTGGTTACATGGGTGTAAATCTGGGTGGAAGATAGGTCAGCATGACCCAGGAGCTCCTGGACGACTCTTAAATCAGCCCCGCCATCGAGGAGATGGGTGGCAAAGGTATGACGCAGCATATGGGGATGAACCTTCTTGCCGATGTCAACCTTACTGGCGTAATCCCCCAGGATTTTTTGCACCATGCGCTTGGTGAGACGCTCCCCGTAGCGGTTAAGAAGCAGGGCACGGTTCTTCCTTTCCCCCAAGAGTTCAGGCCTGCCCTGGCTGAGGTAATCAGAGAGAGCGCTGGCGGCTGGCTTACCCATTAGAGTTATCCGCTCCTTGGCTCCTTTCCCCAAGACACGGATTTCACGACTGTCAAGGTCAACCTGTTCCAGGTTCAGGCTCACCAGTTCACTCACCCTGAGACCGGAGGCGTAAAGTAGCTCCAGCAACGCCCGGTCACGCTGTCCCTGCGGCGTGGATAAATCGGGGGCTTCCAGTAGTTTCTCCACTTCTTCTATGGTGAGAAAAGCCGGCAAACGCCGGTCCAGCTTGGGTGAAGAGGTGGTGGCTACGGGACTGGTAGATATCATTTCCTCTCGTAGCAGGTAGCGATAGAAGGAACGGATTGCCGATAGCTTGCGGGCAATACTTGCCTTGACCAAGCCCCGCCCCATAAGATAGGCGAGATAATCACGCACCACATGCCTATCTACTTCTTTCAGCGAACCAACCCCTTTAGTGCCCAGGAACTGAAAAAAGTCCAGCAGGTCGGTAGTATAGTTGCGCACGGTATACGGCGAAACATTCCGCTCCGCCTCAAGGTAGTTTATGTATCTATTAAAAACTTCTTGCATAGAATTAATCCTGTGGTAATTTCCCTCTATACTCACACTTGGTGCATTTTGCCCATTTCCCTCTGTATGTGGTGAGGAGTCCGCCACATTTGGGGCAGGGGTGGGGGAGGGGTCTAAAATTGGTGGCAAACTTGCAATTCGGATAATTACTGCAGCCATAAAAGACACGCCTCTTTTTACTGAGCCTCTCCACCATCTCACTGCCACACTCGGGACAATTAACGCCGAGCTTAACCTGATAGGACTTAGTATGTTTACACTCGGGGTAACCGCTACAGGCTAAGAACTTACCATAACGCCCGGTCTTGATTACCAGTGGCTTACCACATTCAGGGCAGACTTCCTCGGTTATTTCGTCGGCTAACTTGACCTTCTCCATAAACTGAAAGGCATTCTGGAGGCTTTTCTCAAAAGGGGTGTAAAAATCCTGAACCACATGCACCCAGTCCCTATTTTCACTGGCTACCTCATCCAGTTCCTCTTCCATGCGGGCGGTGAACTTAATGTCAACGATGTCGGGGAAATATTGGCCAAGTAGGTCATTGACCACAAAACCCAGCTCGGTGGGCTGAAAAGTTCCTTTAGTCCTGGTAACATATTCCCGCTCCTGAATGGTGGACAGGGTGGGGGCATAGGTGCTGGGGCGCCCGATACCCCACTGCTCCAGCATCTTAATCAGGGTGGCTTCAGTAAAATGGGGTGGGGGCTGGGTAAAGTGCTGCTCCGGGAAAAGCTTAATAAGCTTGAGCTCATCACCTTTCTCCAGCCCGGGGAGTAGGGGACTTTTCTTTCCTTCTGCCTCGTCTTTCCCCTCGGTATAAAGGATAGTAAACCCGGGGAACGTGCTTACCGAGCTGGAAGCTCGGAAAAGATAATCAGTCCTGGAGTCTGGGCATCTGGCTTTAATATCAACGGTAGTGGTATCAAATAAAGCCGCCGACATCTGGCTGGCTACCATCCGTTTCCAGATGAGCTCATAGAGCTTAAACTGGTCAGCAGTAAGGTATGGTTTAATTAGAGACGGCTCTCGCCTGACCTTAGTGGGACGAATAGCCTCGTGGGCTTCCTGTGCCCCTTTCACACTCCTGATGAAGGAACGGGCGTGCGGCGGCACAAATTGAGCGCCATACTTATCACTAATAAATTCTCTAACTTCAACTATGGCAGAACGGGCTACCCGGGTGGAGTCAGTGCGCATATAGGTAATAAGCCCTACGCTTCCCTCGTCACCTATAGGCAGACCCTCATAAAGCTGCTGGGCAATACGCATAGTATACTTAGCGGAGAAGCGAAGCTTGCGCCAGGCTTCCTGCTGTAGACTGCTGGTGATAAACGGTGGGGCGGGGGGACGGGTTACCTTTTTCGTTTTTACTTTGGCAACGCTGTAGCCAGCCGGCCTGAGTTCATCACTAATCTCAACCGCTTCTTTCTGATTGTGAATATCCAGCTTGGTGCCATCAATACGCCCAACCAGCATAGCCCGGAAGGTGACTACCCCGGCAGCGGGTATTTTCTTGGTTAGCTCAGCCTCGATAGTCCAGTACTCAACCGGGATAAACTGCTGAATTTCTCGCTCGCGGTCAACAATAATCCTTAAGGCTACCGACTGAACCCTACCCGCCGACAGACCTCTCCTCACCTTCTGCCACAGCAATGGGCTAATCTTATACCCGACCAGCCTATCCAGGATGCGTCGGGCTTGCTGGGCATTGACCAATCGCATATCTATAGAGCGGGGGTGGCTAAAGGCACGCTTGATAGCCTCATCGGTTATCTCGTGAAAGACGACCCGGCGGTAGGGTGTCTTGTCCGATTTAGTTACCTCAGCCAGATGCCAGGAGATGGCTTCTCCCTCACGGTCGGGGTCGGTGGCTAGATATACCGTGGAGGCAGTTTTAACTGCTTTTTTAAGCTCGCCCACGAGCTTACTTTTCGCTCTGGGCACCACATACTTAGGCGCAAAGCCGTTTTCTATATCTACGCCTAACTGGCTCCTGGGCAGGTCCCTTATATGACCCAAAGAGGCTTTAAGGCTATAGCCCTTACCTAAAATTTTGCCCAGCGTCCTGGCCTTAGCCGGTGACTCCACTATAACCAGATTTTTCTTCATAATCGCTAATCTACCTTCACCCTGTATTCTGCCCTCACCTCCCGAGCCAGGACATAACTCATTGTCCCTACCTGCTTTACCAAGCCCTTAAGCTCCATCATAGCCAGAGTACTGCTGACCGTTGATATCGGCAGACTGCTTGAGCGGCAGACCTCATCAATATGGGTAGGCTCGGCGGATAGTTTTTTTAGTAACAAGGACTCGGTGTCAGAAGTCGGAATGACCTCTTTCATTTCTATCTGGTGGGCTACCGCCGTCAGGTTCAATTCCTCTAAAATATCAGTATAGTCACGGACTAGCTTGGCACCTTCCTGAATAAGGTGATTGGTACCGTTACTGACTGGCGACAGGATGCTACCCGGAATAGCAAACACCTCTCTATTTTGCTCCAGTGCCAGATGAGCGGTAATCATAGCCCCACTAGTATCGCCAGCTTCAATAATTAGAACCCCCAGGCTCAGTCCACTCATAATGCGATTACGACGAGGAAAGTTCTCTGCCTTGGGTCTGGTACCTAAAGGATACTCGCTTATCAAAGCTCCCTGCCGAATAATACGGCGAGCCAGCTCAGCATTCTCGCTGGGGTAAACAGTATCAAGCCCGCAGGCAAATACGGCAAGGCTCCTGCCGCCGGCATCCAGGGCGCTACGGTGGGCTACGGAATCAATCCCTTTAGCCAGACCACTGACAATAGTGATTTTGCTTTGCGTCAGGTCAGCCACTATTTCCTCGGTTACCTGCCTCCCGTAAACAGTAGCCCGGCGGGTACCAACCACTGCCAGGCACCATTCATCCTCGGGAAGCAGGGAACCCCTGACATAAAGTATCGGTGGATAATCATATATCTCCTTGAGCCGAGCTGGATAATCGGGGTCATGCCAGGTAAATACCTTCACCCCATAGCGGTCCAGCTTTTCCATCTCGGCTTCCAGAGAGAGCTTGGGTCGCCAAGAGGTAATGGCACGTATTGAGTTGCTATCCAGACCGGCGTGCTTTAAATCAGTCGGGGCCGCCTTCCAGGCATTCTCTAGATTACCAAAGTAATTCTCAAGCTGGGTTAGTTTAACTCGGCCGATGCCAGGAATGATGCTAAAGCCAACCCAATATTTAATGTCTTTATTACTCGCTTTCACGGCAATGCCATTCTAGCATAGAGGCGAACTACTGACAATTAGGGAATTATCTACCTCACCCCCTTAATCCCCCTCTCCTTCAAAGGAGAGGGGGAGAATAATTGTTGAAGGGGCTTCGCCCCTTCAAACTGCCCTTTTGTCTTTATGTATGGAAAGCCTATTTAATTGGGGAGTTGAAGAGGGACGTTAGTCCCTCTTATAAAAATAAATTCCCCCTCCCTTATCAAGGGAGGGGGATAAAGGGGGAGGGTTACCAAATCAAACTTCTCAAAGGGGTAAGTTTACTCAGTATTAAATGGGAAAACAGTGGCGGAGAGGGTGGGATTCGAACCCACGGTAGCCAAAGGCTACACGCGCTCTCCAGGCGCGCCTGATAGGCCACTCCAGCACCTCTCCGCATAAAAGCTATCAAGACTTAAGGTCTACTAGCTCTCCAATTTCGTATTATCTCACTATTATCTAATATTGCTTTTCCTATTTGACGAGTAGTTTCATCTATGTGTAGGGTATCAAAGCTGCTAGAAGACACTTTAAGAAACTTCTCCCTAGCTGAATCTAGAGCCAGCTTACCTTTTTCTCTACTCTTCTTTCTCGGACAAACGTATATCATAGGATATGGAGCCGTTTTTGCAGGGGGAATAATGTCGACAAGGAAGCTATCGCTCTTAAACTCTAGCTTCATCTTTAACCTCCAATGTCTTAGTATATCACGGCGGAGAGGGTGGGATTCGAACCCACGCTCCGCTAAACACGGAGACCGCTTTTCGAGAGCGGCACCATAAACCACTCGGACACCTCTCCCAGCTTCAAATTATACCTCAAAACCTCTTCTGTCAGCAATTTTGCCAATGTTGATTCGCCTTTGTAGCTCACAGGGTACTGCTTTTGACTCTATATGCGCAATCTAGGTATGTGCTAAAATGGAAGTTGTTAAGTGTCTAGGTAAGAGCTATGAATGAATCAGACATAGTTATTAATTTTACCATTTTGCTGGGAGCGGCTTTGGTTGGCGGGATGATAGCCCATCGGCTGAGGCAGCCGGTGATATTGGGTTACCTCGTCATTGGGGCGATTGTTGGTCCTCATACCTTTGGCTTTGTGAATGATTTGGAATTGATTGAGGCGGCGGCAACTATAGGCGTTGCCTTATTGATGTTTACCTTAGGACTGGAGGTCTCTTTTGCTCAGTTAAGACAGGTGGGTAGGGTAGGGCTGTGGGGTGGCATGGCTGAGATCCTGATTACTTTTGGTTTAGGCGTAATATTGGCTAGTACCTGGTTGGGGTGGTCTTTATCCCAGGCTATTTTATTCGGGCTGGTTATCTCTCTCAGTAGCACGATGGTTTGCCTCAAAATATTGATGGAGCGGGGCGAACTGGATTCTATGCACGGACGGATTATGCTTGCTATTCTTATCCTCCAGGATATTAGCGTGGTCTTAATGATAATAGTCATACCTATACTGGGCGGGGCAGAGCAAAATTTGCCTCTTGCGCTAGCTATTACCATAGGGAAAGCCATCCTTTTTATCGGAATAACAATTGTGTCAGGAGTGTGGCTGCTTCCCTGGTTGATGGGCAGGGTTGGTGGAGTCCGGTCTCGGGAGCTATTTCTGCTAACGATTCTGGTTTTGTGTTTAGGGGCGGCTCTGGGCACTCAATTTTTCGGACTTTCAGTGGTCTTTGGTGCCTTTTTAATTGGTTTGGTGCTCCGTGAAACAAGGTTTGTCCACCAAGCCTTGGCTGAAATTACCCCGTTACGGGACATTTTCGCCGCTCTATTCTTTGTCTCTTTGGGCATGCTGCTAGACCCGAGGTTTATAGTTGACCACTGGTGGTTAGTATTAACAACCGTAGTTTTTATTGTCTTTATGAAATTCCTAGTTGTTAGTGGCATCGTTCGGTTCTTTGGTTACAGCGGAGGTGTAGCGCTTCTGGCCGGTGCCGGTCTTTTTCAAATTGGAGAGTTCGGCTTCATTCTAGCCAAGGGAGGAGTCAGTGCGGGTATCATCTCTGCCGATTCTTATTCCTTGATCATTGCCTGTGCCGTAATCACCATGCTATTGACATCCCTATCTATGGGTCTGGTCTCCCGGTTATACACTAAGCTAGCCGTGGTGCCAAAAGGTAGAGCACCAGAAGCTGAGGTTGTTTCTCCTTTGCTTGCGCCTGAGCCAGTTGAGCCGGTGAACCAAGTGGTCATTGCTGGCTTCGGTAGGGTCGGGCAAAATATTGCTCAAGGTTTGCGAGATACTCACATACCTTACAGTGTTATTGAGATTGACCCCGAAATTATTTCTGAGTTGCGGTGTGGTGGGATAGCCTGCATCTATGGGGATGCCAGCAATACCCATGTCCTTTCTCAAGTGAACCTAACTCAAGCCAAGGTATTAGTGGTTACCTTTCCCGACCCGTTAGCCTCGGTGGCTACGGTAAAGGCTGCCCTGAGGATCAATCCCAAGCTCAAAGTTGTGGCACGGGTTTCCCGGACGAGAGAAGCTGATTTGCTCAAAAAAATGGAAGTGGTGGAGCTAATAAATCCAGAGTACGAAGCCAGCTTTGAATTTCTAGCCAGAATCTTGGCTGTCTCCGGTTGGGAAGAAGCTGACATCAAGCAGGCGTTAGCGGCAATGCGATACGACCAGAAAATCGTCAAATTTAGCCCCGACCAGGAAGAATAGCTGCCCAATTCGCCTCATCTTGTATGTGGACGGATACCTCTCCTTAGGTTACAACAATTATACCATAGAGCACATCGCCAACTATAGAGACTGTTTGGTAAAGGGATTAAAAGGGGCGAAGCCCCTTTAAGAAATTCCCTTCCCTCTCCCCTTCAAAGGAGAGTCAAAGAGAGGCGAAGCCTCTCTTATATAACTAAATCCCCTTCCCCTTAACAAGGGGAAGGGGAAAAAGGGGATAGGGTTACCAAAAATAAAGGGTGAGGGGTTGGTAAACAGCTCAACTACATATGCGTTGCGGGTCTGCCTCCAATATAGTATGATGGCATAGCGCTGTTAATCTCCAGGAGCCTCAAATTTTGGTTTGGTTAAAGTTTCTTGCCTGCCTCATCATTATCCTGTTCGCCGGGACAAAGCTGGCCCGATATGGCGATGCTATTGCGGAAAAGTCCGGTTGGAGCGGAATATGGGTAGGTCTGATATTCCTGGCTGCCATTACCTCCGCACCGGAACTGGTTACCGGGGTAAGCTCGGTCGCCTTGGTTGGGCTACCCGATTTAGGCATGGGTACTTTGTTAGGGAGTTGCCTGTTCAATCTCTCTATCTTAGCCTTGCTGGACATTCTTCATCGTCCCGCCCCGATTTTGAGTAGGGCAAGCTCAAGACATATGGCATTGGCGGGGCTGGGGATATTGTTTGTTGCCTTTGCCGCTGGAAGTATCTTTTGGGGAGAAAAGCTTTCCGGGTTAAAGCTGGGATGGGTAGGTATTCCAAGCCTTATCATTGTCATACTGTATTTAGTAGCCATAAGACAGATGTTCCACCTTGAGCGTAGCCGCCCGGTACCGCAGCCAGAAATTACCTCACCCCGATATGCCAAAATTCCTTTAAAGACGGTGTGTCTCAGATTTATTCTGGCAGCAATAGCGGTTATTGGCGCTGGCATATGGCTATCATTCGTCGGTGACGAGATTGCCATGACTACTGGTTGGGGTGCCAGCTTTGTCGGCAGTTTATTTTTAGCCATTGGCACCTCTCTGCCTGAGTTAGTGGTTGCTGTGGCTGCTCTCCGGTTGGGGGCGGTAGATATGGCGGTGGCTGATATATTAGGCGCCAATATGCTTGACGTTGCCCACATCTTCACTGTTGACCTTTTTTACAGCAAAGGACCCGTTCTATCTTCAGTATCAAGGGCTCACCTTATTACGGCGGCGGTGGTAGTGGTGATGAACCTCCTGGTTATTATCGGGCTTCGATTTCGTCAAAAACGCAAGACATTCATCGTCATCAGCTGGTATGCTCTGGCTCTAATCGGACTCTATATTTTAGGAGCCTACGCCCTATTCCAAGGCATAGGTTTGGGATAAGCCCCAAGGCAAACAATTATTTCTTTACCACAGGGGGAAATTCTGGTATAATACTGCGGTTTTTGACTTGAACCGGGTAGTTTAACTTTTCTCAAGTTTGATAATGCTAGATATAAGCCAAATCCTTGCCATTGCTATATTCCTGATAATGTTTATTGTTATTGTAATTGGCAAGGTGCATCGCTTCATTCCCGCCCTTATTGGTGCTGCCCTCGTCATAATAGTTGTCTTCCTAGTGATTATGAAAAGCCCGCACGTAATTCTCAGTGTTCTGAATTTGGGGCAGCTTGGTGAATTCCGGTTCTGGATACCAGGGGAGCAGTACATAGAGTCTCACGGGGTAAACTGGCAGACAATTATCTTTATCGGTGGCATGATGACCATGGTGGAGGGTCTGGGTGCGGTTGGCTTCTTCCGCTGGCTATGCCTGTATGTAGCCCGGCTGGTCAACTACAAGGTTGTGCCCATCTTAATTGCCTTTATGCTGCTCTCAGGATTTCTGTCAATGTTCATTGATAGTATCACCGTATTACTCTTTCTGACTACGGTGACCATTGAACTGTCTCGCTTGCTCAAGTTTGACCCGGTTCCCATAATAATTGCTGAGATTTTTGCCGCCAATACCGGAGGTAGTGCCACTATGTGTGGTGACCCGCCCAACATAATAATAGGTACTGCCTTTGGTTATACTTTTACTGACTTTGCGGTTAATACCGGTCCCATTGCCTGGATAGGGATGCTTTTAACCTTAGGCTTCTTCTATTTTGCCTTCCGCAAAGTTCTAACCTCCTCCCAGCAAAGTAATGCAGATGAGTCTCCTAATCAATATCCAAAGCCCGAGGAAGCTATTGTCAACCCTCGCCTGTTTAAGATAAACACTGCTATCTTTATCCTGGTGGTGATTTTGCTGGTAACTCATGCTCAAACCGGGCTGTCGGTGGCTATAATAGGTGTTATTGCTGCCGGCCTGACGCTGCTGGCTGCCCACAGAGGTGCTTTGCATGTTATTAAAGGGGTGGATTGGCGCACTCTGCTCTTCTTTATTGGTTTATTCATCTGCGTTGGCGGTTTAGAACAAACCGGGATGCTGAAAATGCTGGCTGAGTATATCGGAGACATATCAGGGGGAAGCCTGATACTGTTGATACCAATTATCATATGGGTCTCTGCCTTTGCTTCAGCCATAGTTGACAATATTCCCTTTGCTGCTACTATGGTGCCGGTAATTGCCAACCTCTCACAGACGCATGGACTAAGCCTACGAACATTAAGCTGGACTTTAGCTCTAGGGACAGACATTGGTGGCAATGCTACCCCTATCGGAGCCTCAGCTAATGTGGTGGGCACCGCCATTGCTGATAGAGAGGGCTATCCTATCAGTTGGGGGAGATTCTGCAGATATGCTATCCCGGCTATGATTATGGTGGTTGCTGTAAGTCACCTTTATTTAGTGATAAGATACACTTAATAAAACTTTAGACGGCTAGGAGCTGAGAGATGTATAAGAGACTTCTGGTTCCGTTGGATGGTTCCAAGTTAGCTGAGCTAGCTCTTCCCTGCGCTGAGGAACTGGCCGCGGTGTTCAATTCCGAGGTAGTTTTGATAGGTATCTGTGAGCCTGAGGAGAGCCAATATTCTCACATGTGTCAGCTCTATGTTGGGAAAATAGCTGAAATGGTAGGGAATCGCATCAAAAAGGTGAACTCCAGGGTAATAATCAGACCGGTAATCCTAGATGGTAGACCGGCTGAGGGAATTATTGACTACGCTGAGAAAAATGATGTTAGTCTTATGATTATGGCATCTCACGGTCGGTCTGGCATAATGTCGTGGACGCTGGGAAGCGTAGCCAATAAGGTGCTTCAGAGAACAGGTACGCCGATACTACTCATCAGAGCCAAAGCTTCTCATCTAGAAGCGGGTGCCCAAGGACTGTTTAGCCGAATTCTGGTCCCTCTAGATGGTTCTGACGTCGGCGAGGTAGTGCTACCCCATGTTAGGCAACTCACTGAAAAACTGGGGGCAGAGGTTATCCTCCTTCAGGTAGTAGCCCATGGTCAGCATGTTCATACTATTGGCGGATTGGACTATGTTCGCTTTACTGAACAACAAATAGAATCAATGAAAGCAGAGGCTAAGGAATATCTTGACAAGGTAAGCGAAGGTCTAGCCGGCACCAAGGGTATGGTGAGGTCCGAGGTGAGGGTTGGGGACACCGCTCACGAAATTATTAAGTTCGCTGATGAGGCAAATATCCGTTTGATTACTATTTCGAGCCATGGGCGCTCAGGCATCAGGCAATGGATTTCTGGCAGTGTCACTCAAAAGATTCTACACGCCGGTAATACACCTGTTTTACTGGTAAAGGCGCTAGGGATAAAAGCATAGCTACTTTTTGCATCTTTACTAACCATATGATAACATAATTATTAAATATTAATGCTCCTATATCAGTGTCCCTGTAGCTCAGTTGGATAGAGCGCCAGCCTCCGGAGCTGGGTGCGAGCGTTCGAGTCGCTCCAGGGGCATTATTTGTAGCAATTAGAGGGCCGGGATAATAGACACAAAAGAGCTTATTGAGATTAGATGGCATGGTCGTGGTGGTCAAGGTGCAGTTACCTCCACTGAACTGTTGGCACGAGCGGCTATAAATGAAGGTAAGTATGCCTCTGCCTTCCCCGCCTTCGGTGCCGAAAGAAGGGGAGCACCGGTTGTCGCCTTTCTCAGAATAAATAGTAAGAAACCTATCAGAGTAAGAGCTGAGATTGACAAACCTGATGTAGTGGTAGTGCTTGATTCCCGCCTGTTACACATTGTGAATGTTACCTCAGGACTTAAAGAGAGGGGAACACTAATAATTAATACTGCCAAACCACTTCAGGCGCTTGAATCTGAGTTTGGGGCTAAATGGCATCTGGCTATAGTTGATGCTACCAAGATTGCCCATGAGCTATTGGGAGTTCCTATAGTTAATACGGCTATGATTGGAGCCCTATTAAAGGCTACCAATATTGTTAAACCAGAATCCTTGCTTGAACCTCTGCAATACCATTTTCCCCGCCTGGCAGAAAGAAATATGAAGGCTATAAAAAGGGCGTATGATGAAACTTCAGTAAAGGAGTAAGAACCGTTGACCAAGCGAGAGAACGAGATAACCTGGAAAGACCTTAATATTGGCTGTATTGTAACCGAACCGGGAAATGCCAGGCAATACCGAACCGGGGACTGGAGGTCAGAAAAACCAATCTTTGATAAGGACAGATGTATAAAGTGTGGACTTTGCTCTATTTTTTGCCCTGAGGGATGTATTGAACAGAATACTGAAGGGTATTTTGAGGCCAATTTGTTCTACTGCAAGGGGTGTGGTATTTGTGCCCGCGAATGCTGGCCTCAAGCTATTACTATGGTAGAGGAGGAGGAATGATGGCGAAGAGGGAGGGAATAGAGGTTTCACGGGCTATTGCTATAGCCTGTAAACTGGCTAATGTTGATGTGGTGGCGGCTTATCCCATAACCCCGCAGACCCACATTGTGGAAGACCTCGCCGAGCTAGTAGCCAATGGGGAATTAGACGCCTCCTTCATTCCGGTGGAATCGGAACACTCAGCACTGAGTGCCTGCCTCGGAGCCGCTGCCGTCGGGGCGAGAACATTTACGGCTACTGCCGGTCAAGGACTAGAGTTAATGCATGAGGTAGTTTATGTGGCTTCATCCATGCAGCTACCAATAGTTATGGCAGTGGCTAACCGAGCTTTATCAGCGCCAATAAGTATCTGGGGAGACCATTCTGATGTTATGGCTGTCCGTGATACCGGCTGGATTCAGATATTTGTTGAGAATGGGCAGCAAACGGTTGACAATGTGCTCTGCGCCTTCCGCATTGGTGAAGACCAGAGGGTCTTGCTCCCGGTAATGGTTCATTTAGACGGATTTCATCTGACTCATGTAATTGAACCCATATCTTTTCCCGAGCAAAGCGATGTTGACCAATTTCTTCCCCCAAATCAATGCCCCCTGCCTCTAGACCCGGATAGACCGGTGGCTATGGGCAGTTTCGGCCCGCCCTACATATATCCCGAGTGCAAGAAGGCACAGGAAATAAATCTAAGAGCATCTAAAAAGGTAATCCTTGAGTGCTGGAAGGAATTTGGTGACTTGTTCGGGCGCTATTACTCACCAGTGGAAGGCTACCACTGTGAAGGGGCTAAGGTGCTTCTATTAACTATGGGCAGCTTCAGTGAGACAGCTATGGACGCTATAGACAAGATGAGAGGGGAGGGCAAAAATGTTGGCTTGATTAGGCTCCGCTTATGGCGCCCCTTCCCCTTTGAAGAAATCCGCCAGGCGGTTAGAGATGCTGAGGTTCTCATCGTTCTAGATAGAGCCATTTCCTTTGGTGCCATGGGACCGGTCTGCTCCGAGATTAAGTCAGCCTTATATAATGAAGCCAAAAAGCCAAAGGTAGTAAGCTTTGTCGGTGGCTTAGGAGGCAGGGATATTTCCCCAAGCGGTTTTGAACGAATGATTAATAGAGGCATAGAAATTTCGCAGACAGGAAGCGAGCAGGAGTTTGAGATGTTTGGGGTGAGAGAATGATAGAAAAGTATGCTGTTTATGTTCCTAGACTAGTAACCAAAAGGGAAATCTTCGCCCCCGGTCATCGGGCGTGCGTAGGCTGTGGTGAAGCCCTAGCCTTAAGGCAAGCCATGAAAGCACTAGACCGGAATGTAATAGTGGTCAACGCCACCGGTTGTATGGAAGTAGTCGCCTCACCGCTGCCCTGGACCTCCTGGGAAGTCCCCTGGATTCACACCCTGTTTGAGAATGCCGCAGCCACGGCTTCGGGTATAGAGTCAGGCTTAAAAGCCATGACGAGAAAAGGAAGGCGGGAAGACAAGGGTACCAAGATAGTAGCCATCGCTGGCGACGGTGGCACCGCTGATATCGGGCTCCAGGCATTATCTGGAGCCTTTGAAAGAGGGCATGACTTTCTCTATATCTGTCTTGACAATGAAGCCTATATGAATACCGGAGTTCAAAGGTCTTCAGCTACTCCCTACGGCGCCTCTACTACCACTGCCCCTGCCGGCAAGAAGAGTATCGGGCAGATTACATGGAAGAAGAATGTGCCGGCTATTGCCGTTGCTCATGACATACCCTATGTAGCCACTGCCTCTCCCAGCTACCCGTTTGATTTGATGGATAAGGTGGCAAAGGGGGCGGCGACTCCGGGTCCAGCTTATGTTCACATCTTATCCGTCTGTCCCACTGGCTGGAGGTCGGCTCCCGATTTAACCATCAGGGTAGGTCGCATAGCGGTAGAGACGGGAATATTCCCCCTCTATGAGGTGGAGAATGGCAGATATAGATTAACCCTTGAACCACCAAAACTAAGGCCAGTTACCGACTACTTTAAACTGCAGGGCAGGTTCAGACATCTGACCCCAGATATCATAGAAAAAATCCAGGCTAGGGTCATCAGTGAATATGAAAAGCTTAAGGCAAGAGCTAGACTGGGAGTAGCAGTATGAGCAAGGCAATTTTTAGTAGTTGGGCAGGTAAGATTGTAGATAACAGGGGTCTGGATACCAAAAAATATAAAGAGGTAGAAAATCTAGAGTTCCCCCTACAATATAATAGCTATCGGGTAAAAGCCTTTATGTCATGGGATGGATTAGTGATAATTGACGAGAAGATTAATGTTGTAGATATGGCATATTCCTACTTGAGGGAAGCGCAGAAGTTGAGCTGTGGAGAGTGTACCGCCGGTTATCTTGGCATGAAAGTTATGCTTGATATTCTGGATAGAATTTCAAACGGGGAGGGGAAGGAAGAAGATGTTGATTTTCTGCAGTGGTTAGGCAATGGTATCAAGGAGAACGCAAGGTGCTCCTTCTGTGCCTCAGCAGTAACGCCAGTCCTTGATGCGGTTAATTATTATAAAGAGGAATTCCTCAAAACCATGGTCAGCAAACAAACCACTCCCAAATCAACCTACATTACTAAAGTTAGCGCTCCTTGTATGGAGGCTTGTCCAGCCCATCAGGATGTTCCGTGCTATATAGAGCTGATTAAAAATTATAGATATAAAGATTCCTTGGCATTAATCAGGAAGACAAACGCTTTTCCTCATGTCTGCGGGCGAGCCTGTGTTGCTTTCTGTGAAGATAGTTGTCGGAGAGCTAACCTAGATAGCCCTGTTGCTATTAGGGCGTTGAAGAGATTTGCCGTCGATTATGAGGTAAGTAGTGGAGCAGAACCTAAATTTGAGAAAGTAAAGAAGAATAAGCAAAGGATAGCCGTTATCGGGGCTGGTCCGGCTGGTCTAGCTGCCAGCTATAATCTAGCCTTAATGGGTTACCAGGTTACCATTTATGATAAGCTGCCATCGGCGGGAGGAATGGCATTAGTAGGTATCCCTCAGTATCGTTTGCCCAAGGATGTTCTGAGTAGAGATATTGATGTTATTAAGAGGCTGGGGGTAGAGTTTAAACTGAATACCAAGATAGGTAAGGATGTAACGCTGAAGGAACTGTCCACCCAAGGCTTCAAGGCAATATTTATTGCTACCGGTGCTCAAATAGGTAGAGAATTAGGTGTTGAGGTAAAGGAAGAAGGAGTAGTTGACGGGGTAGACTTTTTACATAATGTCAATACGGGTAAAAAGGTAAAGGATAAGGATAAGGTAATAATAATTGGCGGTGGCAATGTGGCTATAGACTGTGCTCGAACCTGCTTAAGATTAGGTTTCAAAGATGTAACTATTGTCTATAGACGCTCTAGAGCTGAAATGCCAGGGAGAAAAGAGGAGGTTGAAGCAGCGGAGGCGGAAGGAGTTAAAATTACCTTCTTGGCTACACCAGTTAAAATATTAGCCAAAGCTGGCAAGGTTACCGGTGCTGAATGTATTAGAATGGAATTAGGTGAGCCAGATGCCAGTGGTAGGAGACGTCCTATTCCAATTAAAGGCTCAGAATTTACCATAGAAACCGATATGATAATCCCAGCTATTGGTGAGAAACCCGATTTGTCCTTCTTGACTAAGGATGACAAAATTGAAATCAGGAGTGATGGAACCATAAAGATAGAACCAAGCAATTGCCAAACTAGCCAACCGTGGGTCTTTTCTGGTGGCGATTGTGCCACCGGTCCAGCTACCCTGATTGAAGCCATAGCCGCCGGCAATAGAGCGGCTAAGAGCATAGACCAATACCTGAGATTAGGCAAAATAGTCAAGTCTGAGTCGGATATTGTAGCCAACCTAGTTGGTAATATTGATTTATCGGAGCAAAGAGAGGATGTGTTGTTGGCAAAGAGGCTGCGTCAGTCCCCGGAGGAACTCCCTATAAAGGAGAGACAAGGAAGCTTTAGCGAGGTTGAGAAGTGCCTTACCCCTGAGGCGGCTGCCAAAGAAGCTGAACGCTGCCTAAGATGCTACCGACTAATGCTACTAGCTATAGCTAGTGAGAGTTAGTAGAATTTCGTGACTTAAAGGTGAAGCCGATGGTAACGATAACAATTAACAACCAAGTAGTAGAGGCTGAGGAAGGCTCGACAATCCTGGATGCGGCAAAGACAGCTGGTATCTATATACCTACGCTGTGTTATCATGAGGAACTCAGTCCTAGCGGGTCTTGCCGGTTATGCACTGTAGAAGTCATAACTAATGGGACATCTCAACTGACCTCTGCCTGTACCTATCCCGTTGAGGAGGGATTAGAGGTCAGAACAAGGTCGGAAAAAATACTCAAGGCGCGAAGATTGGTAACGGAGCTATTACTAGCCCAGCGTCCTCACTCAGACAGAATTCAGGAACTAGCCAAGGAGCTAGGCGTTGAGAAGCCAAGTTTTACCCTTAAGGAGAAGGAGTGTATCCTCTGTGAGCTATGCGTTAGAGCCTGCCGCGAGATTGTAGGGGTAAGCGCCATCAGTTTTATAGCTCAGGGCATAGACCAAGATATTGACGAGCCATCGGTGGTACATTCGTTAGAAAAATGCATCGGCTGTGATTCCTGCGCCTATATCTGTCCTACCGGAGCCATAATGGTAGAAGATGTTGGCGATACCAGAATTATAACTGCACCTAGTGGCAAGATGGAGTTCAAGCTAAAAAAATGTAACACCTGTGGCAACTACTGGGCTCCAGAAAAACAGCTGGAATATATAGCTAAGCTAGCCAACCTAGCCCCAGAGACATTTGATAACTGTCCCAACTGCAGAGATTAAAACCCCTCACTGTAGACATTGAAGTCCAGCCAGCTAATCAGCTTGACCCCCAATAGGTGCTTTGTTATACTTTTAGCAGACGGGGTGTGGCGCAGACGGCTAGCGCGCAGCGTTTGGGACGCTGAGGTCGGAGGTTCAAGTCCTCTCACCCC
>CAZCLE010000009.1:0-33022 GCA_964499445.1 uncultured Dehalococcoidales bacterium | reverse complement strand
ATGGGATACTGGCTCGGCTTGATGAACTTAGGGGTATGCCTCATAATAAAATTGTTCTGATCACTACCGGAAGCCAGGGGGAGCCTACCTCAGCCCTGGTTCGTATCGCCAACCGAGACCATCGCCAGGTTCATATAGTTCGTGGCGATACGGTGGTTCTTTCAGCAACACCTATCCCGGGCAACGAAGCGGTAGTTAACCGAACCGTGGACGCTCTTTTTAAACAGGGGGCGCGGGTACTCTATAATAAGGTGGCCCAGGTTCACGTCCACGGGCACGCCAGTCAGGAAGAGCTGAAACTGCTACTAAATTTGGTTAAGCCGAGGTTCTTTGTGCCTGTCCATGGCGAATATCGTCACCTGAGCCTGCACGCTGAGTTAGCCCAATCGGTAGGTATCCCAAGAGACAATACCTTCGTGCTGGAAGATGGTGATATCCTTGAGATTGGTCCCCACGCCGGCAAGGTAACCGGCAAGGTTAGTTCAGGCAACGTGTATGTAGATGGTCTGAGTGTGGGTGATATCGGTAGCGTTGTTCTCCGGGATAGAAAGATGCTGTCACGGGATGGAATAGTAATGGTGATTATCGCCGTTAACCGGCAAACCGGCAAGTTAATCAGTCGTCCTGACATTATATCGCGAGGTTTTGTCGATACCAGGGAGTCCAGGGATATGATAGAGGAGAGCCGTGACCTGGTAGCCCGGGCTCTAGACCGTGGTCGTGACCGACCTGCTGAGTGGGGCTTTATTAGCACTAAGGTTAGAGATATATTGTATAAGTTTTATTATGAGCAGACCAAGCGCCGACCTATGATTCTGCCCTTTATGGTAAAGGTGTAGCTTCAAAGCATACTCACTCACTGAGAGGTCATATGGCGGGGAGAAAAGTTAAAGCTAGTAGTGTCGGGGGTAAATCCAGAGGAAAGCCCACGGGGAAGTCGGGGCGGAGTCGGCTATCTCATTTTATAGGGATGCCACCAGTGCGGCGATTTATACTGGTAGTCCTCGTCCTGGCATTGCTCTTCTGGCAGTGGTCAGCAGTGACTTCATGGGTGGGTAGTATTACTGAGGGTATCTGGGGGCTGTTCGGCTGGGGGTTACTGATTATAGCTGCGGCTATTGGCACTCTGGTCTGGTTAACGTGGCGGCGGAAGTTGCCCTCACTTATCCATCACTGGAACCGGTGGCTGGGTGGTGTTGCTTTCATTCTGGCGGCGTGGGGAATATTAGCTTTACCTTTCTTCAGGTTGGGGGGTAGCTTCGGTCGGAGTATTATTGACTTCCTGGCTCCTAGTTATATCGGCATTCTCCGGATAATAGCTTTGGTCATTATAGGCGTTATTCTAATAGCTCCCGGGGCTTGTCTTCGTTTCTTAAAAGGGGCTGCTGCATGGCTGGGCAGAGAATTCAAAAGACAAGCGGTGCCCAGGCCGACCAGTGAAGGGTATGAACCATCTCCTGACATCCCGTTTTATGCCAGGCCGGCTCCTACTGAAAAAGCGGCTCCACCACCAGTGGTGGTGCCCCCCGAACTCCCCAAGCCAGAATTAGAAGCTAAAGCGGCTACCCCAGTGCTTGCCCCCACCGAGGCTCAGCAGGAACTGAAGCAGGTGGCTCAGGAAGTGTGGAAGAAATACGGCGAGTCGTCAGCAGTGGTTATTGTCGATGGCTGGCGGTTGCCGCCTATTGATATTCTGGATAGGTCGCCTGAGGTTGAGTTTAGTCAGGCTGACAATATGCAGAGAGCCAAGCTTATTGAGGAGGCTCTAGCCAGTTATGGTGTTGAGACTAAGGTAGTGCAGATAAATACCGGCCCAACCGTTACTCAGTTTGGTGTGGAACCGGGCTGGGACAGAAAAATGAAGGAGATAAAGGAAAAGGATAAGGATGGTAATGTCAGGGTAAGGCTGGAGGAGTTATCTAAGACCAGGGTTAAGGTGGAGAGGATTACCTCACTAGCTAATGACCTGGCTCTGGCTTTGGCGGCATCCAGCATCAGGATTGAAGCCCCGGTGCCCGGCAAATCGGTAGTGGGTATTGAAGTGCCTAATACCGTTTCCAGTATGGTTAGCCTGCGCGGGGTAATAGAGACCAGCTCCTTTCAGAAAATAGGGGCCAGGTCTAAATTGAGCATAGCCCTGGGTAAGGGGGCGGGTGGTGAGGCGGTAGCGGCTGACCTGTCTAGAATGCCTCACCTGCTTATTGCCGGGGCTACCGGAAGCGGCAAGACGGTTTGCCTAAATTCTATTATCTGCTGCCTGCTATTACACAATACCCCCAATGATATCAGGTTCATTATGATTGACCCCAAGAGGGTAGAGCTGACCCCGTTCAATAGCATACCTCAACTGGCAGTTCCGGTTATAGTTGATGTCAATAAAGCCCTGGGCACGTTGCGCTGGCTCAACCAGGAGATGGATAAGCGGTATCAAAAACTGGCTGCCACCGGTGCCCGTAACATTGAGGGTTACAATAGAAGCAGGCCGGGGGAGGAGAAGCTGCCTTACCTGATACTAATCGTTGATGAACTGGCTGATTTAATGATGGCCGGCTTTGATGAAGTAGAGCATATTCTGTGCCGGTTAGCCCAGCTTGCCCGAGCTACTGGTATTCACCTCATCGTGGCTACCCAACGCCCGTCAGTAGATGTGGTTACCGGCTTAATTAAGGCAAACTTTCCTACCCGGATTAGCTTTGCCGTTGTCTCTCAGGTAGACTCACGCACTATCCTTGACATGGGTGGTGCCGAGAAACTGCTGGGCAGGGGGGACATGCTCTATATGCCTACTGAGGCGGCTAAGCCCAAGCGCCTTCAGGGATGCTATGTTTCCGATGCCGAGACCGAGAGGCTGGTTTATTTCTGGGGGAGCCAGCGGCAGGAAGAAGCCGCTCAGTTAAAGATTGAGGAGCTTGTCTCACCGCCAACTGCGGGTGGAAGGGGAGGCTTTCCTGATGACCCACTCATGGAGACAGCCAGGCAATTAGCCCGAGAGCACAAGCACATCTCTACCTCTTTCTTGCAGCGGAAGTTACGTATCGGTTACCCCAGAGCCGCCCGCATTATGGAGCAGCTTGAGGAGGAGGGGATAAAGGGGGAGGGAGAAGGGAAGGTTTAGGGTGCAAAGGCTCACGTGATAAGCCACTTATGCTGCGAGGGTGGCAGGGTGGGAAAAGATAACAGGCGAGAAAGGGGGAGGGAGTGAACCATGTCGAAAATAATTATATTGATGGATTTTATATCAGGTCTACTATTAGCATATGACTTTTACCCAAAATCTGGTGTATTGTTGAAATTTCATAATTGGATTAGAGATGAGTTAGTGAAAACTGATACAAATGACATTTTTAACAAAAGGACTCTAGTTTTTAATATTCTAATTAGCACTTTTATTTTCTTAATGATATTAGCTTGGGCTTGGTATAAAGAGAGTGGTCAAGAAGCTAGAGGAATTTGGGCAGAAATAGGATTATTTCTTTTAGGTTCTATTATAGCATGGATAATAATTACACTTTTAGCTGGATTATTTAAGAAACTAGGCCAAGAAAGTTTAACTCTTATTGCTGGAATTATCATTGCTATGGTAGCTTTTGCTTACATACCCAAATTACTTTCTTCGGTCAATGTTATTGTTTCATTAATAGCCTTTGTATATATGTGTGTCTTATACCCTTTCGCTATGATTATAGCCAACAACGTTAGAAAAGCATTATTAGCTGATAAAGATAAACCATTTTATATATTTGCGATGCTAGGATTAGCATTATTTGTAGTAAGCAATCTAATGGAATTGATTGTTTAGGCGTGACGATTTAAAATATATGTAGGAATAATATAGTAATTTCCTCACTTTCCCCTCAGCCTCTTCAGCACAGCGTCTATATATATCCTGGCCAGGTTTTTACCGTGCTTGGGTATCCGCTCCCGTTTTTTACGGAGCTTCTTTTCACGGCGCTCCTGTCTGGTTTCTATCTCATTCATAGGTATCTTTCCTTAGTTCAATAATGCGGTCACGTAGCAGGGCTGCCCTCTCAAATTCCAGGTTTCGGGCGGCGGTCTTCATCTGCGCCTCAAGCTCTTTAATCAGGCGGGCTATATCCTCTTTAGCAATAGGTGCCTTGACAGTGTAGGGAGTGCGGGTTTCGGCTACCGTCCGCACCCTTTCGGTAATATCTTTGATGGCTTTCCTTATTCCCTGTGGCGTAATACCGTGCTCTTTATTGTAGGCTTCCTGAATCTGGCGGCGGCGCTGGGTTTCGTCTATGGCTGCCTGCATCGATTTGGTAGTAGTATCGGCATACATAATAACACGCCCGTCTATATGGCGGGAGGCACGCCCCATAGTTTGAATCAGGGCTTCCTTCGACCGCAAATAGCCTTCCTTGTCGGCATCCAGAATAGCCACCAGGCTTACCTCGGGCAGGTCAAGCCCCTCCCGGAGCAGGTTGATGCCGACGACGATATCGTAAACGCCGAGGCGGAGGTCGCGCAGTATCTCCACCCTCTCCAGGGTGTCAATCTCGGAGTGGAGGTAATGGGTCTTGAACCCCGTCTCAATCAGGTAGTCAGCCAGTTCTTCAGCCATTCTCTTGGTCAGGGTGGTTACCAGGCAGCGCTCCCCCTTATCAACCCGTGCCTTAATCTGGTCAAGGAGGTCGTCAATCTGCCCCCTGGTTGGCTTGACATCAACGATAGGCTCAAGGAGACCGGTAGGGCGGACTAATTGCTCCGCCACCTGCTGGCTATGCTCATACTCGTAGGCGGCGGGAGTAGCCGAGATGTAGGTAACCTGATTAATCCGCTGCTCAAACTCGGTAAAGCTTAACGGACGGTTGTCCAGTGCTGAGGGGAGACGGAACCCATATTCCACCAGGGTCTCCTTGCGGGTGCGGTCGCCGTGATACATACCGCGAATCTGGGGCAGGCTCATATGCGATTCGTCAATAAAGAGCAGGAAGTCATCGGGGAAGTAGTCCAGCAGTGTCCACGGTGGGCTGCCCGGGGCGCGACCCTGTAAATGGCGGGAGTAGTTTTCCACGGCGTGGCAATATCCTGCCTCCCGGAGCATTTCTAAATCGTAGTTGGTGCGGGCTTCCAGTCGGGCTGCCTCCAGCAGTTTCCCCTGCTGCTTTAGTTCAGCCAGCCTTTCTTCAAGTTCCTGTTTTATGCCCTCAAGCGCCGTCATTAGCCGGTCGTGGGAGGTAACGAAGTGCTTGGCGGGATAGATGTCCACCGATTCCAGTTCGGACAGCAACTCTCCGGTTAAGGGGTCTATGGTGACCATGCGCTCAATATCGTCGCCGAAGAACTCAACCCGTACCGCTATCTCTTCGTAAGCTGGCTGTATTTCCAGGGTATCGCCGCGGATACGGAACCTCCCCCGGGTGAAGTCAATGTCGTTGCGTTCATACTGCATATCTACCAGACGGCGGTGGAGCTTATTTCGCTGGTAGCTATTGCCCCGTTTGAGACTGCAGACAAAGCTGCGATATTCCTCGGGCTCACCCAGTCCATAGATGCACGACACCGAAGCCACGATTATCACATCGCGGCGCTCAAACAGGGCGCGGGTCGCTGAGTGGCGCATTTTGTCAATCTCCTCGTTGATGTCAATTTCCTTGTCAATGTAGGTATCGGTGCGGGGGATGTAGGCTTCCGGCTGGTAGTAATCGTAGTAGCTGACGAAGTATTCCACGGCGTTATTGGGGAAGAACTCCTTGAGCTCGGTGCAGAGCTGGGCGGCTAATGTCTTGTTGTGGGAGATAACCAGGGCTGGTCTGTTTACCCGGGCAATAGCATTAGCCATGGTGAAGGTCTTACCGCTGCCAGTAACCCCGAGCAGGGTCTGGCGCTTATAGCCACTATTCAGCCCCGCCACCAGCCTGTCCACCGCCTGGGGCTGGTCACCGGTCATCCGAAAATCAGAGACTATTTCAAAGGGTGGCATATATTTTCCTGTGAAATTGTTCTAAGAACAGTATATCTTTATGCTTCGTTGGTTTCAATCAGGGATTTTCTCTACCTCACCCCCTTTATCCCCCTCTCCTTCAAAGGAGAGGGGGAGGGATATAAAAAGAGAGGCGAAGCCTCTCTTGGACTCTCCATACTCTGGAGTAAGTAATTAGGGAGTATAAGAGGGGCGTAGCCCCTCTTTATAAAATCTTCCCCTTCCCCTTAGCAAGGGGAAGGGGATACAGGGGATGGGGTTACAAATAATCTGCACACTATAGCGCCTGGGGCTGGTCACCAGTCATCTTAAAGTCGGAAACTATCTCAAAGTGTGGCATGAAAATTACTCTAATTCTATCAGCTTCTTAAAGCGGGGGTCATCTCGGATATTGTCGAAGTCTTTATCTGCTGTGAGCACTTCATAATATCGCTTAGTCTTTTTAATTACTTCAGGATACCTGTTATCCTTATCAATAACCCTTCTCAAGAAATCTAGCGCATCACTAGTTTTGCCTTGTATTGAGAAGAAACGGGCTAAGTTATAGAGTGTAGTCGGGTCATCAGGTTTAATCTCTAGGGCGTGTTTATAGTCGGAAATGGCCTCGTCATACCTTCCCAAATGTTTATAGAGAGTACCCCTATTTCTGAGTGCAGTGACTAAGTCGGGTCTTAGCTTCAATGATTGATTAAGGTCGGTAAGGGCATTGTCATAATCTCCTAATCTATCTAGGTAGAGAGTACCACGGTTGCTGAGTACAGTTGCTTCATCAGGGCTGAGTTCAAGGGCGCGATTATAATCGGCGAGAGCTTTTTCGGTTTCTTCAAGAGTGTGATAGGTAGCTCCTCGGTCATTAAACGTTTTAGCGTTATCAGGTTTAATCTGCAATGAGTGGTCATAGTCGGCAAGTGCTTCAGTGTACCTCCCCACATTCAAATATAGTTGGCCACGATTACGAAGAATATCAGGATTATTTGGTTCCAACTCAAGTGCACGATTGTAGTCGGCAAGGGCATCTTCATATTCTCCTAAAATTATATTAATAACACCACGATTAGCAAGAGCTACATGGTCGTCAGGGTTTAGCTGTAGGACTCGGTTGTATTTACATTTTGCGTCTTCATATTGCTGCAAGCTGTGATATGCAAAGGCTAGTAACATTAAAAAATCTCGGTCTAGGTCGGTAATCGGTAACGCTTCTGCCTTTGCCATAGCTTCCTTAAGTTCCTTAACTTTTTTTGGCTGAAGCTGGTGAGTTTCTTCTAATAGTAGTGGCTCTTGGGAGTCATAATGAGCTACCTTAAGATTTGGCTGTAGCTGACGAAGACCTTCTGCTACTAGTAGTTCTGTTGGGGGATAGCCAGCTTCTTTAAGAGAATGCCGTAGCGTTTTACCATGCAGTCCCAAAAGTGCTGCATTTACTTCATCTAATTGAGTAGTAAGAGTCTTCTTAAAGCTGGCGTCATCTGTTTTAGAAATCATATCTTCAAGGAGTTTTCTCTTGTCGCTTAGTATCTTGCCAGCGTCATGTGCTGCTTGTCTTTTTGCCTTACGGCGAAGCCATATTTCTCGGCTTATCCAGCCTATGGTGGCTACAAGAAACGCTACAAAAGGTGCTAGCCAATCTTGGTTAACAGCATCCATCACTTCCCTCCAAAATACTGCATTTCCACCTTAATCCTTTCTCAGGGCTGAGGGTGAATTATTTTATCCTGATTTCTCTGAGGGCTTCGTGACAACCACATGGTAGCAGTTCGGGCAATAATAGAAACGACGCAGCTTCTATCCTCTCGTCGAACTTGTCAATGGCAAGATTTTCAAACACTGCCTGCGTTTCATAAAAGTCGGCGGTGAGTTTCAACTGGTATGTGATGGTCTTCCTCTCTAAAATCTCCTTGTCCCGACATTTTCCACTCAGACAGTAGTCGTAAACCGACATCACTGTTGTATCGCCCACTGGTGAATATGAGGTAGCTTTCAGTGCCTCAATTATCTCGGGCTCAAGGTTCATATCTTCAAGTTCACCAAAGAGGGTATATTCGCTCTCTCTTTCACTACCGGAGCCGTGCACGGTAAAAGTCCATATCCCGTTCCCTTGATATACTGCTGTCTTGGTGTCGGCTTGGAACTTGGTCTTGGTATGCCCGTCGGGTAAACTATAGGGTAAATAAGCCCAAATGTGGGCGGGAGCTTCATCTTCTGATAGCAGGGGTTCATCCACTGGCTTGGCACAAGCCCCAAATAAAACCACACCAATAACTAAAACCAGTAATATCAATCTCTTCACTTCAGTCTCCTATTTACTCCCAAAAGACTGTAGTGCCAGTTTAATCTTTTCCTCAAGGCTGAGGTCGGGGGCGGGGGGCAGGGTGGCTACGGCGCGGGTGGCTTCGGAGACAGAATAGCCCAGAGAGGTAAGGGCTGCCAGAACCTCAGCGTTTTCCTGAGCCAACTCGGCGGCGGGAACACCTAACCAACCGGCACCGATTTTCTCCTTAAGCTCCAGGATAATGCGGTTAGCCATCTTTTTACCTATTCCGGGGACTTCAGCCAGCAGGTCGGTACTGCCGGTAGCAATAGCCATGGTCAGTTTCTCCACATTCATCGCCGAAAGCATCGCCACTGCCAGCTTGGGACCCAGTCCTGACACACTAATCAGGGTTTGAAACAGCCCCAGTTCTTCCGCCGAGGTAAAGCCGTAGAGGGTGGCGTTATCCTCCCTGAGATGAAGGTGAGTATGTAGCTTGACCTCCTCGCCAATAGTGCCCAGCGTGCTCAGGGTAGAGGTGGGCATATATACCTGAAAGCCTATCCCGCCAACATTAATAATCGCCCAATCACTGCCTAAAGACTCTACTTTACCGCTAAGACTGGCTATCATTTCCTCTCCTTCATTGCTGTTCGGCGAGCAATCTTTCCAGATGTGTCTCCTGCAGATGGCAGATAGCCACCGCTAGGGCATCAGCGGCATCAGATGGCTGTGGGACCTCGGATAGCCCAAGCTGGAGCTTGACCATCTCCTGAATCTGCTCCTTGGAGCTGGCTCCGTAATTAGCCACTCTCTGCTTTACCTGGGTCGGGGTATATTCGTAGGACGGGATTCTACTCTTGGCTGCGGCTAGGATAGCCACCGCCTGAGCTTTACCTATGGCCAGTGCCGACTGCACATTTTTAGCCACAAAAGGTTGCTCTATAGCCACCGCATCGGGCTGATGGCGCGAGATAATCTCCAAAAGCCCGTCATATAAATAGCTCAAACGCTCCCCGATTGGGGAGCGCGCCGGTCTCACCAAGGCACCACAATCAACCAGGGCTATTTCATCCTCCTTGCTCTCTATCACCCCGTAGCCCATAGTTACCGTGCCCGGGTCAATGCCCAAAATTCTCATTACACTCTAAACTCAAGTTGCCGGTTATTAAAGTCGCCTCTTACCGAACGGGAACGGACGAAGTTGATAATCAACCTTAAACTCGTGACTGGTACTCCTCCAGAACCGAGTCGGGGAAGTCAGCGTTGCTTGACACGTGCTGCACCTCGTCCAGTTCCTCCAGCTTGTCCAGCAACTTCAGTGCTTGTAGCCCTGTCTTTGCCTCAAGCTCCACCGTAGTCTTGGGCACCATAGACAGTTCGGCTGAGGCTACGGGCAGATTCTGCTGCTCCAGAGCTGTCCTGACCATCTCAAGCTCCTCAGGCTTGGTATAAATCTCAACATAAGCACTCTCTATCTTGACATCCTCAGCGCCGGCATCTATAGCCTGTAGGGCTAATTCATCGGCATCTAAACCATCAGTCTTTACCGAAATCAATCCTCTGGAGCCAAAAAGCCAGGCGACGCAACCGCTCTCACCCAGACTCCCACCATAACGGGAAAATATATTTCTTACATCCTGCAGGGTTCGGTTGCGGTTATCGGTGAGCGCCTGAACCAGGATAGCCGTGCCCCCGGGTCCATAGCCTTCAAGAACCATCTCAACTAAAGTAGCTCCTTCTGCCGTGCCACTACCTCGTTTAATGGCTCTTTCTATATTATCCAGTGGCATATTATTATCACGGGCTTTCTGCACCGCCAAACGAAGGCGGAAATTCGTCTCGGGGTCGCTGCCTCCCTGGCGTACCGCCACCATAATCTCTCGGGTTAGCTTGGTAAAAAGCTGCCCCCGTCTGGCATCGGTAACTGCCTTCTGGTGCTTAATTGAAGACCACTTGGAATGACCTGACATCGCTAGTTCTCCTCAAGCCTTCTTTTCCTAATTTTATCACCCCTACTGGCTATGGTCAAAAGGTTTGGTTCGCTGACAAGCTGAACTATCCCTGTCTGGTTTCACCGGCGACGAAGGCGATGGCGTATTCCTTGGAATGGGAAAGGCTGATGGCGAGTTTATCCAAGCCCAGGCTATCAGCTCGATTTTGCGCCTTGCCATAGAGATGGACTGAAGGCTTACCGCCAGGGTCGGACAATATCTCAATCTCTCTCCAGTTGATGCCTTTGATTTGTGGTCCCAGGGCTTTTATTACCGCTTCCTTGCCGGCAAAACGGGCAGCCAGAGATGAAGGCTTGTTATGGTATAGCTTGAGTTCTGGGTCGGTATATACCCGATGGAGGAAACTTTCTCCCCAGCGGGAGATAGCCTTTTCAATGCGAGCGATTTCTATTATGTCTATACCAATATAGTTCATTCTAGATAATTTTTTACCTGTCTTGTCGCCGGAATTATAGTCTATTTTACCCGCCACTTCAAACCAAGCGAATTTGATTTATTTCTTAGCAAGGGATATACTGTTTAACTGTTTGACATAGATTTGGGGGAGTGGTGGCTGGGGACAGAAGTAGCTTAACCGTAGCCCACAGTTTTGTATTTTCTACAGGATATATAGAGAGTTATTGCCGAAGTAAATCATTGGTTAGTAAAGGGGGATAAATTTATGATTAGGTCTCGAGTAGTTCGCTATCTTCTTTGTCTTGGCTTACTTTTGGCTATGTTTGGTAGCTTGCTCGGGGGTCAAATTGCTTTGGCTACCGAGGAGAGCAGTGACGGCTCGTTTTCTTTATTACCAAACCAAGAGGCACCACCTGACGTAATTGAATTGAGCTGCAAATATCCTGTCTTGAGCGGTGTATCGGGGCACACCTTTGAGTTTGTAGTTGAGACCAAGTATCTGGGCAAAAAGGATAGAGTATTTGACCTCACCTGGGAGGAGCCTCTTCAGTGGACGGTATCAATTACCGAGAAGTATGGGACGGAAAAGATAAAATCCTTTACCATGAAGCTTTTTGAGCCTATCCCACCTGAGTTCAAGGTTAGATTTGGTCCCGTAGCCGGGTATGCACCAGAACCGGGCGAATACCCGTTAACTCTAACGGCGACTTCAGAGGAGGTTAAAGCAACAATTGAACTTAAGACAGTAGTAACTGCCAGATATGAGTTTGAGATGATTCCCGCTACCGGGAGACTTAATGCCGAGGTGACCGCCAGCGAAGACAATCACCTATCAATCTTGTTGATAAACGGTGGGTCGGCGGCGATTGAGGATATCACCTTCATATCAGGTAGACCGGAAGGCTGGAGCATAACCTATAACCCTGAGACAATAGAATCCTTAGGGGCGGGACTTGTGCAAGAGGTGGATGTAGTAATAACGCCACCTGATAAGACCATAGCTGGCGACTACGCTATCACCCTAGGGAGTGAGGGTAAACCGGAGCTCTCCGATAGTTTAGAACTCAGGGTAACCGTGTTGACCCCTACCATTTGGGGGTGGGTCGGCGTCATAATTGTGGTGGTGGTTATAGCTGGCCTGGCGGTGTTGTTTTGGCGATTAGGTAGGCGATGAGCGAATTGAGCACACAATTGGTGGTAGAAACAGTAGACCTGACCAAAACCTATGATGGTAATAAGGTGGTTGATGGGTTAAACCTTCGTGTAGAGGAGGGCGATGTTTTTGGCTTCCTCGGTCCCAATGGCGCTGGGAAGACGACCACGATATTGATGTTGCTTGGACTTACTGAGCCAGCCTCTGGTGCGGCATATATATGCGGGTATAATTCTACCAGGGAGCCGCTCAAGGTTAAGCGCATCTCGGGTTATGTTCCGGAGAGGATAGGGTTTTACGAGGATTTGACGGCTAGTTACAATTTAGCCTACACGGCCAGGTTAAATGGTCTTTCCGAAGAGTTGGTCAGGAGGAGAGTAGGCGAATCACTGGATATAGTAGGTCTGTCAGAGGTAGCTGACCAGAGGGTGGAGACATTTTCCCGAGGAATGAAGCAGCGCCTGGCAATCGCTGATTTACTTATTAAAACACCCAGGGTCGCCTTCTTGGACGAGCCCACCAGCGGAATAGACCCTGAAGGTGTGAACCAAATGCTTGACCTGATAGCCGGGATAGCTAGAGAGCAGCGGATGACGGTTATTCTGTCATCACATCAATTAAACCATGTTCAGAGAATCTGCAACCGGGTGGGAATACTGGTGAAGGGGCGAATGGTGGTTGAAGGCTTATTAGACCAACTGGGAAGGGAGGCTTTGGGCGGTAGTCAATTCAGCATCGAGGTTCAACTATCTGAAATCACCTCAGGTATCATTGAGCGTATCAACCAAGTTGAAGGCGTGGTAGGTGTGGAAAGGTCCGGGGATTTACTGGTGATTAATTGTGTGGAGGACTTGAGACCGCAGATAGCCAGGGCAGTTGTGGATAGTGGTGGTTCACTGGTAGAGATGAAAGTTCAGAGCTACGCTTTAGAGGACATATATATGAGGTATTTCAAAGAGGGCTAATATGCAGGGGCTGATGACGGTATTCAGGAAGGAACTGGCTGACCACTTTACTAGCTGGCGGTTTATAATTTTATTTGCCATAGTATTTGCGGTAGGAGTAGTTGCCATATATGTTGATGCTCAGTATATAAGGCAAGAGGTAATGGACACCCGATTTGTCTTCCTTCAGCTTTATACTACTTCGGGGCAGGCACTGCCACTATTTATTTTATTCATTGTATTTTTTGTGCCCATAGTGGGTGTAATCCTTGGCTTTGATGCTATCAACAGCGAGAGGATTAGTGGCACGTTGAGTCGGCTCTTGTCTCAGCCTATCTACCGGGATGCGGTTATCAATGGTAAATTCCTGGCCGGGGTAGTTACTATAGCGGTTATGATGATGAGTCTTATATTGCTTGTGTCTGGGATGGGTCTCAGGATGATTGGGGTCCCTCCAAGCTCGGAAGAGGCTCTCCGGCTAATGGCTTTCTTGATTACGACCGTCATTTACGGAGCATTCTGGCTGGGCTTAGGTATTCTATTTTCCATATTCTTTCATCGGGTAGCTACCTCAGCGCTCGCCTCGATAGCCCTCTGGATGTTCTTTGGCTTCATTGGCTTCATGTCTATATTCCCTTCCTTTGTTCAGCTCGGGCAGGTGGGGTTGAAAATTGTGCAGGTATCCCCGGTAGCGCTCTTCTGGCAGGTTACCATGCTTATTCTCGTTCCCACGGCGAGGTCACTTGGTGGTGGGCTGCTGATAACCCCTAGCGCTCTTCCCTTGGGACAGAGTCTATTAGGCGTATGGCCTCACCTGGTAAGCCTTATAGTGCTGACGGTTGTTTGCTTTGCCATCTCGTATATTAAATTTATGCGCGAGGAGATAAGGTCTACCTAGGTAAAACTTCTATCAAAGGTCTATGCCCTATTATATTGGCACCTCAGGCTGGCATTATAACCACTGGCAGGACAGGTTCTATCCCGAAAAGTTGAGTAAGGCAAAGTGGCTTGAATTTTATGCCCGTCATTTCACTACGGTCGAACTTAATAATAGTTTTTACCGGTTACCTTCGGAGGCGGCTTTTGCTGCTTGGTATGAGTCATCGCCAGCCAATTTTACCTTTGCCGTAAAGGTAAGCCGTTTTATTACCCATATTAAGAGATTGAAGAATACCGAGGAGGCGGTAGAGAGGTTTATCAGTCGGGCTAAAATTTTAGAGGAGAAACTGGGTCCGCTTTTATACCAGCTTCCACCTAATATGCGCCGCAATGACGAGACATTAGAGTCATTCCTGTCCACTTTATCCCGGGGGCTAAAGCATGTAATTGAATTTCGGCACCAGTCCTGGCTTGAGGAGAAGGTGTTAGAAATTTTACATAAGTATAATGTAGGGTTTTGTATCTTTGATATGCCATCGGCTAGTTGTCCTCTGGTAGCGACGGCGGATTTTGCCTATGTCAGGTTTCATGGTAGCACAGGACTCTACTCTAGCTGTTACTCGGATGAGGAATTGGCTGATTGGGCAGGGAGGCTGGCTGATTTAGCCTCCAATCTAAAGGCAGTCTATATCTATTTCAATAATGACGCTGAGGCGTTTGCGGTGAGAAACGCTAAAACTCTCCGTGGTTTTTTAGAAACTCAGGAAGAGATGGCAAATCCCTGCGGGGAAGTTTGAAGGGGGTAGGTTGGTAAACAATCACTATAAGCTTTTAGTGGTAGATATTGATGGCACGCTGGTAGGCGGAGATAGGAGCATCTCGACTGAGGACAGGGAGGCATTGGCTAAAGCCCGTGATTTGGGGATGAGGGTTTCTTTGTCTACCGGGCGGGTGGCTCAGGCGTGTTTGGGTGTTATTAACCAGTTGTCACTGGATGGCTACCACATATTCGCTGACGGCGCTTCGGTGAGCGACCCCGGTCAGGGCGAGGAGGTCTATGTCCAACCAGTTGGTAGAGAGGTGGTGGGAGAGATGGTAGAGTTTGCTCACCGGTATGAGATAGACCTTGAGCTTTATTCGGCGATGCACTATTTTGCCGAGCGGGAGACATGGTCGACCCAGGCCCATCGTGAGTTCTTTGGCATAGAGCCTACTATAGCGGATTTCACCAGGCTCTGGGAGCGGGAGAGAATTATTAAAGGGGGATTGGTGACCACTACTCCTGAGGAAGCCGCCAAGGCGAAGATTTTCTGCCGCCGTTTTGACGATAGTCTTTGCTTCTCCTGGGCAAGGACACCGGCTTACCCCGGCGTTGATTTTCTTAACATACTGGCTCCCGAGGTATCTAAAGGGAAAGCCCTGGAGGCATTGGCTTCCCATTTGGGGGTATCTATGAGTGCGGTTATGGCTATAGGTGACGGAACCAATGATATATCTCTGTTGTCCACGGCTGGTCTGGCGGTGGCTATGGGTAACGCCTATGATGAGGTCAAGGCGGTAGCCGACTATGTTACCCTTGATATCGACCATAGCGGGGTAGCCGCAGCTATTGAGAAGTTTCTGCTGTAATCAGGGATAGTCTAAGAGAGGTGAAGCCCCGCTTTTAAAATCTTCCCCTATTGAGATTGTTTAGAACCTATCCCCCTCTCCTTTGAAAAGAGTAAATACTAAAGGGGAGTCAAAGAGGGGCAAAGCCCCTCTTAATATAGAAAGCTCCCCCTCCCTTGATAAGGGAGGGGGATACAGGGGGAGGGTTACCTAATAAAAATCTGTGTTGTCTCTTGAGATTGCTTCGTCGCTGACGCTCCTCGCAATGACATGAGGCTAATCTAAAGGGGGTGAGGTTACCTCCCAAATAGGCGCTTCCACCAGGGCACTTTATCACCGAGTCCTTTCACCCTGAAGGAATATTCGCACCTGCCACAGCGCCAGGTCTTATAATGCTGGTTATAATAGGTGTCAGCGCTACCACAGCGAGGACAGGTGGTTCTTATTTTTTGCGCCGTCTGCTTATCAAGTTTTTTCCAGTAATCGTCATGCCATCCCGGTCGACCCGGCATCATATCCTCCTGTTAAATACTAACACAACGGTCTGGCGGTGGCTATTAAGAGGTTTTTATTGAAGGATTGTACATTTTGGCTAGATGTTACAAAGTGACGCAAATAGGAAGAACAGCAGGGGGTGCATGCCCAAAGAGTCACCTCTGTATTTGGGGGGTATTGACAATAATTATAGATTAGGGCTACACTTAAGCTCCAACAGATGAAATAAGCCCAGAAACAATTAAACTAGGTTGAAGATACGACGAGCTTTGTCGAGGAAGAGTCAAAGCTTCATCCCATGATGATGCTGAGTAACAAGACATGCGAAGAGGGGAGTGGCAGAGGTTGTAGGCGACAGGGAGCGATGCCTATGTCACAAAGCCATGTGGCGAAGCTGAGCTGGTAGCCAGAGTGAAGTCTTCCTTGGCTACTGTAGAAAGCCTCGCCCTTTGAGGTATTTTGGGTAAGACTATGATTGCCATAGCGAAGAAATTTTTACCCGTTTTATTTGCTTTGGTGCTGGCTTTTTCCCTGGCTCTAGTGCCGTGTGCTGTGAGCGCTAGCCCCGGGACTATATATGTGCCAGGCGACTATCTCACTATCCAGTCTGCCATCGATGCTGCAGTTGACGGTGATACCATTCTTGTGACTGCTGGGACATATACTGAGCGTTTTGAGGTAGACAAGCAACTTACTCTCATCGGTGATGTCAACCAGCCCAGCAATGTTGTTGTGAATGCACCTGATCCTGACAAAAATGTTATTACTCTAACCGTGGATGGGTGCGTGTTGCGGGGATTCAAAGTCCAGAACGGCAAGTTTGGAATCAACCTGGAAAGCAATAACAACACATTAACCGGTAACATAGTTACTGGCAATACAATAGGCGTCAAGATTCAAGAAACTGTTGATGCGTCTACAATCAGCATAAACTTCAACAACATCTACGGCAACACCAGTTACGGTATTGATAACGCCAGCACTACTTCCGTTGACGCCGAAAACAACTGGTGGGGGGCTAATGATGGGCCTGGCCCAAGCCCTGGCAGCGGCGATTTGGTTTCTGCCAATGTTGACTATGACCCGTGGATTGTTCTGGGGGTGAGTTCAAGCCCAACCAGCATCGTGGCTGATGGCTCATCAACTTCTACTATTACCGCTGATATGACCATAAATTCTGATAGTGCCGACACCTCAGGTTTAGGTCATATCCCTGATGGTACACAAATCATCTTCACTACCGATAAAGGCAGCATTGGTAGTCTTCAAGTGACCAAGGAAACAATTAATGGCAAAGCCACAGCCATTTTAACTTCGTCAACTATAGAAGAGACAGCCACAGTAACGGCTAAGGCACCGCCTCATACTGGTGTAGCCACAGATAGCACTACCGTCGATTTCACACTCGGCGGCTCCTTAGATCATTTTACCTTTGATACCATCAGCAGTCCTCAGACAGCAGGAGCAACCTTTAGCATAACCATTACTGCCAAAGACCAAGATGGGAATACAGTCACCAGCTATACAGGAACAAATACCCTAAGCGATACTACTGGCACCATCAATCCGAGCTCTACAGGCAGTTTCGCTGGTGGAGTCTGGACTGGCACTGTAACCATCACCAAAGCGCAAACCGGAGTGACCATCGCTACCACCGGCACCGACAAATCAGGAACGAGTAACAGCTTTGCTGTCACTGCCGGCTCTCTTGACCACATAGTAATCTCGCCGGACACGGCTAGCATCACCGCTGGTGATTCCCAGACTTATACCGCTGAGGCCTTCGACCAGTATGATAATAGCCTGGGCGATGTCACCAATGACGCCACCTTCGAGATAGTGACTGAGGCAGGTGGAAGCTGGGCAGCCAATGTCTATACCTCAGAGAATGCCGGGACATGGACGGTAACCGGTACCTACAGTGGCAAGAGTGGTACTGCTACCTTAACTGTCATTGAAGGTCCTCTTGACCACATAGTAATCTCGCCGGACACGGCTAGCATCGCCGCTGGTGATTCCCAGACTTATACCGCTGAGGCCTTCAACCAGTATGATAATAGCCTGGGCGATGTCACCAATGACACCACCTTCGAGATAGTGACTGAGGCAGGTGGAAGCTGGGCAGTAGATGTCTATACCTCAGAGAACGCCGGGACATGGACGGTAACCGGTACCTACAGTGACAAGAGTGGTACTGCTACCTTAACTGTCATTGAAGGTGTTCTGCCACCCACCGTATCCATTGACTCACCTAAAGACAGATATTTGACAACAGATAGCACAGTCACTGTCGAGGGCACAGTAGTGGCTATACCGGCACTTAGTGAAGCTACACTAACGGTCAATGGTAAATCAAGGACGATAACGGTGAGTGATGGGGCGTTTAGCAAGAAAGTTACCCTTGTTAAAGGCGACAATACCATAACAGTTTCTGCCTCTAACCTTACAGACACTGACTCAGATTCCATCACGGTTACTCGCAACTCCAAGCCAGTTGTTGACATCACTTCACCCATGGATGGCGCTATCTTTCAAGCAACACTGATAACCGTTGACGGGACCGTGGACGCGCTACCGGGGGTTACTGAAGCCACCTTGACGCTTAACGGCAACATCAGCACGATAACCGTGACCGATGGCAAGTTCAGCGAGACTGTTAACTTGGTGGATGGGGAAAATACAATAGTGGTTTCCGCCACCAACGTTGCCGGTGCGGGCACCTCAACAACCATAACCGCGACCCAAAACAAAGAAACGGCGCCAACCCCACTACCCCCACCAACTCCACCGCCCTCACCACCCCCACCACCAAGCTCTACCACCAACTGGTGGCTCATCGGCGGTATTTTGGGCGGCATTGCATTGATAGCCTTTGTAGTCGTTAGAAAGTTTGTCCGACGTTATTAGACAAGCTATTTTAGTGAACACTTCTATGCCACTTGCTGGAGCCAGTGCTATCCAAGTGGGCACCGCCAACCTCACCAACCCTCGGGCTCCGTTTGATGTTCTTGAGGGGATAGAGAAATTTATGGAGAAAGAAGGGATAAAGGATATAACTGAGCTGATTGGCGCTGCCCGGCGTTAATAGGAATGTGACTACATATTCTGGCTAATTGTTCAGCACTTAAAGATGCAGTTCTATCACATCGCCGTCCTGCAGGATGTGGTCTCTTTTTACCATTATGCCGTCGTGCTTGCCGGAACCCCAGATGCGGGCATATTTCAGTTTAGCGGCAAAATCTTTGTGGACTTGGGCGGCGGCGTCCTCTAACCGGCTTCCCTTTTCCAGGATTATCGGGTCGTTAAAGTCCGGCTTCTGACCCGGCGTCTTGGTATATACCCGAATAATATACAGCATTTGATAGACCTTGGACTTCAACTCCTCCAAGCCGTTCCCGTCCCTGGCTGAGATGGCAATAAGCGGTAGCTGTTCTCCATATTTGTTCCGCAAAGCCGTGTAATTGTCACCGGCATTCTCCAGATCCAGCTTGTTGCCAATGATTAGCGCCTTCTTCTGGCTTAGAATCATCTCTTCCTGAGCCGTTTCTATGCCGAGGCTTATCCTCATCTCGGCCAGTTGGGCGATAAGGCTTTCCATCTGAGCCAGTGGGGCATTGCTTAAGTCAACCACAATTAACAGGGCATCAGCCCGCCTGAGCGTGTGGGGCAGCCAGAACTCAATAGCTTGGGGGACTAGGGGTGGGGTATCAATTAGCTGTATTTGTATATTCTCAAATGCCATCATCCCCGGGGTAGCCTGGTGCGTAGTAAAAGGGTATTCAGCTACTGCTGGCGAGGCATTAGTAATACTGGCCACGAGCTGAGATTTACCGGCATTGGGTAGACCGATTACGGCTACCTGGGCGGCTCCTTCCCTTTCAATAACCATAGACGCCCGATGTCCAGCGGCTTTCTTACCTAGTGTCTGGGATAGCTTGGCAATTCTCCCCCTCAGCTCAGCCCGGAGCTTATCCGTCCCCTTGTGTTTGGGCATAATCGCCAGCATTTCTTCCAGGGCTATTATCTTATCCGCTGGCTCTTTGGCTAAGCGGAATTTCTTTTCCGCCTCAAAGTATTGGGGTGGTAAATTGGCTGGCATTTCGGGTTACAAGTACTCCTTTATTTTTTTAGCCAGGCTCTGGCTCATGCCACTGGCGGCGGCCAGCTCTTTTTCAGAAGCGGTACGGATAGACCGGACTGAGCCAAACTGTTTTAGTAGGGCTCGCTTGCGCTTGGGTCCGATACCGGGGATAGTATCCAGAGCCGAGGCAAAGGTCTCCCGTTTACGGATGCGCCGGTGATAGATTATGGCGAAGCGATGTGCCTCGTCTCTAAGGCGCTGGAGTAATTGGAGCCCCGGGGAACTGCGGGGTAGAACAATAGGTTGCCGCTTCCGGGGAACAAAAATCTCCTCGTTTTCCTTGGCTAAACTGGCGACAGGTATGGACTCGGCGCCAGCTTCACGCATTGCTTCCCGGGCAGAGTTAAGCTGTCCTTTACCGCCATCAATGAGAACCAGGTCGGGTAAGACTGCCCAGGCATTAGAGGCATCACTAATTCGCTTAAATCGCCGTTTGAGCACCTCCTGAAGCATGGCGTAGTCGTCAGCCCCGGCTACTGTTTTGATGCGGAAGCGCCTATAGTGGGCTGGTTTTGATTTTCCCTGGTCAAAGACGACCATACTGCCTACGGCTGCCTTGCCCTGTAGGTTGGAGATGTCATAACCCTCCATTCGGCGGGGTAAGTGGGGTAGAGCCAGGGCGTCTTTTATTTCAGCTAGAGCCTCGGCTAGTGCGGTAGGGGTAGCTATCTGTTTAATTTTAAGCTGCTCTAAGCCTTGCCGGGCGTTTTCAGCAACAATCTTAATCAGTTGTTTTTTATTACCCCGATGGGGCACTTGAATACGAACCTTAGCCCCTCGTTTGCTTTGAAGCCAGTCCTCAATAATAGTCTTATCTTCTACCGGGTGCTGGAGCAGTAGTAACGGGGGTATGTAGGGGGCGGAGTCGTAGAACTGCTTGATAAAGCTGGTCATAATCTGGATTGGCTCTTCTGAGCGAGTGCCCTGCAGTATAAAGCTCTCCCGGCCAATCAGTTTACCACTGCGAATGAAGAAAACCTGGACATAGGCCTGGTCGGTATCCTGGGCGAAGGCGATAACATCCTGTTCACCGCTTACGGTGGCGGCAATCCTTTGCCCTTCAACCACCCTATTTACCGCCTGGATTTGGTCTCTAAGCCGGGCTGCCTTTTCAAAATCTAGGCTTCCGGAGGCTTCTTTCATCTGGCTCTCAAGCTCCCGGACTATCATTTCCTGCTTGCCTTCAAGGAAAAGGATTACCTGCTTTATTACCTCGGCGTATCCCTGCTGGCTCACGGCACCGATGCAGGGTCCGAGGCAGCGGTTGATATAATACTCAAGGCAGGGTCGGGGGGCAGTGCCGGTGATAGCTTTGGAGCAGGTGCGGAAGGGGAAAATCCCCTTTATCACCTTCATGGTCTGGCGCACTGATTTGGCGCTGGCAAACGGTCCGAAGTAACGTCCTCCGTCCTCTTCTAACCGTCGGGTAATATATAGCCTTGGCCAGTCTTGGTTAAGGTCTATCTTGAGGTAAGGGAAGGTTTTATCATCTTTAAGACGGACATTGTAGCGGGGGCGGTGCCTCTTTATCAGGTTTAGCTCAATAATAAGAGCTTCCTGTTCTGAGGTAGTAATCAAGAAGTCGATGTCATTTACCCGGGCGACCATCCGTTTTAGTTTTGGTGGTAGCTTTTGCCCGGCGCTGAAATATGACCTTACCCGGTGGTGCAGGTTAGCCGCCTTGCCCACATATAAGATATTCCCTTCGGCGTCTTTCATAAGGTAAACGCCGGGGCTGGCTGGTAGTCGCTTTAATTGCTCGGTTATAAGATTATTTATCAATCCTATCCCCTCAAGCCGTCCTTAAATTATTGTAGCATAGCCTGCAGGAGAGGCAAAGTATTTGAGCTTGTTGCGAAACTCTTTAGAAGTGGTAGAATTGGGGCATGCGAGGGAAAGTACTCTTCATTGCCGCAATATGGATTATTATTGCCATCTCGGTATTTACACTTTACTGTTTGCGGGAGGTTTCTCCTGTGAAAGAGTTTATTACTTGGGCAGCAAGTGTATGGCCGATTCTTGCTTCAATCGGTGGGCTTGGCCTTGTAGTCTCTGGATGGATTATCAAGCACGAATTTGGCAAGAAGGGTGACAAAATAGAAAAGAAGCCACATATATTTCGTAGTTTACTAATGATAAGTGACAAGCGTACTCACAAATGTAGCCAATGTGGTTATGGAGTTGTTGTTAATAAGTATGATACGGGTATTGTTTGTCCTAAATGTGGAAATGCAGATGATATTATTCCGAAGCTGTAAGTTTTTCAAAGGGAAGGTTATCAGGCTGAATAAGTTTAAGGAGAGTATCCCTGAATAGATACGGACTATCAGGCATAAACGCATTGCCTAACAGAAGATACTTGGTTATTGGTAGCACTATGCAAAGCTTGGGCTTGGACAACAATGAGCGAGAGAAAAGAATTAACAGAGTATTGACATAAGCTGAATTTTCTTTTTAGTTATGCTAAAATAGGCTAGACTGAGTGGTGAGTGTTGGCGGGGGGGGTGGCTAATATTTAGTAGAGGGGTGGTATGGTGAGAGAGGCTATTAGCAATTTTCTGGATTATCTGATTGTGGAAAGGGGGCTTTCCCAAAACACCAAAGAGGCTTATCGTAATGACCTCCAGCAGTTAGCCAGCTTTATGCAGGAGGAGGCGACCAAGCACGGCACCATTCCGCCGTGGGCTAGTTTCAATCGTCAAGCCATGCTCAGCTATCTGCTTAATCTCAAGGAGCGGAACTACGCCCCGACCACGGTAGCTCGCAAAGTAGCTGCGACTAAGTCTTTCTTCAAATTTATGGAATCCGAAGGCATTATGAAGACTAACCCGATACGGGATGTGAGTTCACCCAGAGTAGGGAAGTCGTTACCTAAACCTATTTCAGTCAGCCAGGTTCGCCGTTTGTTAGACCAGCCAGTCACGCAATCTAAGTCAGAAGCCAAAAGGGATACGGCAATCCTGCAACTGCTGTATGCCAGTGGGATGAGGGTGAGTGAGCTGGTATCTTTAAACCTGGATGATATTGATACCGCTGGTGGTTATGTGCGCTGCTTGGGCAAGGGGCGCAAGGAGAGGCTTATCCCTGTTCATAAGCAAGCCGCCTCAGCCGTAGCAGAATATATAAATGAAGACCGTCCTCGTTTGGTGCATGATGGTACCGAGAAGGCTCTATTCCTTAACGCTCGGGGTGATAGGCTGACCAGGCAGGGACTCTGGCAAATATTAAAGGGTTACGCTAAATCAGCCGAGCTAGAAATTGAAATTACGCCTCATACCCTGAGGCATAGCTTTGCTACCCATATGCTGAACGGCGGGGCTGACCTGAGGTCGGTTCAGGAACTACTGGGTCATGCCAATATATCGACGACGCAAGTTTACACCCATCTTACTACCGAGCATATCCGAAGCAGTTATGAGAGGTCCCATCCCAGAGCTAGGTAATATGGGTGAGATTGACACAAATTTTTGTTGGGAGGCTCTGGATGCCTGGTAAATCACGGCGAAGTCGAGTCAAACATTCGTCTCAGAGCAGAAAAAAGAGAGGGCTGGGTTCTCCAACTACGGCTGTCCGGCAACCAGCAGCTACTCAGACCTATGAGCCGGTTGCTCCTTCTCAGATAGCTGCACCTTCGGCAAGCGTGCCAACCTCAATGCCGACACCGGCTGCAGCTCAACACCCCTTTGTAGCTACTGAACTGCGGAGAATTGGTATTCTGGCGGGGATAATGCTGGTTATTCTCGTGGTGCTAGCGGTAGTTTTATCCTGACTCACCGTGGTGGTGAGAGCTCATCATGGATTTTGAAGCTGAAAGAGCCGAGTTAATTGAGCACCTTAGAACTGAGATTAAGGATGAGCGGGTATTGGAGGCTATGGCTCGTGTTCCACGGGAATGTTTTGTGCCTCCAGGAGAGCAACTCTTAGCCTATGAAGATAGACCGCTGCCTATCGGCTTCGACCAGACAATTTCGCAACCTTTTATTATTGCCCTTATGACTGAGGCTTTAGAACTTACTGGTAGCGAAAAGGTACTGGAAGTAGGGACGGGCAGTGGCTATCAGTCAGCAATTCTTGCCGAGTTAGCCCGATTAGTGGTTACCACCGAGCGCCTACCGACTCTGGCTGAGGCATCCAGGAAGGTATTGGATAGCCTGGACTATACCAATATTGAGGTGCATCTGGCTGAGGAGACTTTGGGTTGGCGGGCAGAAGCACCCTATGATGCCATAATGGTTACTGCCGCTGCGCCCCAGATGCCGGCTGACCTTTTAGCTCAGCTAGCCATTAGTGGGCGAATGGTAATTCCGGTGGGCTCGCGCTACGTGCAAGAGCTATATAAAATTACCCGACATAGAACTAAGAATACGGTTCGGAACTTAGGCGGCTGTCGCTTTGTCGCTCTTATCGGTAAGGACGCCTGGGAAGAAGAATAGGAGAGGGGAAAACATGGAAGTTCTGGAGGCAATTAAAACTAGACGGAGTATTCGTAAGTATAAGACTACCCCGGTAGATGACAAAGCTGTTGAGGTGGTTTTGGAAGCTGCCCGTTGGGCACCATCCTGGAAAAACACGCAGTGTCGAAGATTTGTTGTAGTGCGAGACAATGAGATAAAGAACCAGCTTGCCGATGCCTTATTCGGTCTGGCTAAGGATGTGACTAATCCAGCCGATAGTGCCATAAGGACGGCGCCAGTAGTAATTCTAGCTTGTGCTGAATTGGGTAAGTCAGGCTATGATAATGAGGGCAAACTAGCTACGGATAAGGGGGATTCGTGGTATATGTTTGATGTGGCGCTGGCTATGCAGAATCTGACATTGGCTGCCCACTGGCTGGGTCTAGGCACCGTACATGTTGGTAATTTCGATGCTAAGAAAGTAGCCAGTATTCTGGAGGTGCCACCAGGCTTTTGTGTGGTTGAGATGACCCCTCTGGGTTACCCTGACCAGGAACCTAATCCTAGACCAAGAAAAGAACTTTCTGAGATTGCTTTTTATGATAAATACGGCTCCAGATAAGATGCTATTCATATGAGCTATAAACGGTGGATTTTGGTTGCCATAGTCTTATTCGGTGTCGGTCTGGCACTCGGCTTGATTATCCCGGCTGGTAGTGCCAGTTTTCCTTCCGAAGACATCGCTGCCCTTAGCGAGCTTAGCGACATCTTATTTTCACTTCCACCCCCTCTTATGGCTATATTCATCTTTGTTAAGAATGCTTTAGCCCTGTTGTTGAGCTTTGCCCTCAGCCCCATTCTCTGCATAGTGCCGGCTGCAACGTTAATACTTAATGGTGGGGTCCTTGCTTTCGTGTCAACCATGGTAATTCAGGAGGAATCCCTTGGCTTTTTATTAGCTGGTTTGCTTCCTCATGGCATTATTGAACTCCCGGCTTTTATTATCGGTGAGGCGGCGGCTCTTAGCTTCGGCGCCATGGTAATATTAGTCCTATTTAAAAAGAAGGAGAGAAGTCAAGTGGTGCCCAGCCTGAAACAGAATTTGAGGTATCTCATGATAGCCTTTGCCTTGCTTATTCCAGCGGCTATCATTGAAACCTTTGTCACCCCGCTTTTGTTAACCTAATATAATGAGGAGGACATGTTATGCAGGAGCTAGGTCTGGTAGCCCCCTTTTGGGTAATCGTTCTAGTATGGCTGGCCAAAATTGTATGGCTGGTTCTTATCTGTATCCTTCTGGCGTGGCTTGGAATTAGAGCCCTGGACGCTCTTATGCCTCAGATTAGTAAGCGTCAGCGTATAGGAGAAAGCCCGGTTGCCACCGGATTATTCATTGCTGGTTTTTTTATCCTGGTTGGTCTTGTCATCCACGGAGCGGCTACCACACCGACTATGTTTGGCGGTTCGTTGCTTGGCTACTTCTTTGATTTTAGGCAGTTAGGGATATTGGCGATAAGTTTCCTGATAAGCTTACTTATCGGGATAGCCATATTCCATATCGTTGATAAGCTAACACCTAAAATACCATTTAAGAACATCAATGAAGATGGGGTGGCAGTAGGCATCTATGTCTTTGGCTATCTCCTTTTCTTTGGCTTGATACTTCATGCCGCGCTCACAACATCGCTATGAGGGATTTTTATCTACCTCACCCCCTTTATCCCCCTCTCCTTAAAAGGAGAGGGGGAAGGAATTAATAAAGAGGGGCTAGCGCCCCTCTTAAACACCCCACGCCGGGTTTTACTTAATAAAGAGAGGTGGGAATAAAAAAAAGAGGGGCTAGTGTCCTTCTTAATCGTCCTTTATAAAGTAGGGATAGCCTTCGGTGAATGACCTCCTGGAGTTATGGTGATGAACAGGATTAAGGTTTTACTGAGTTTGCTCTTGGTATTGGTTGCTGGTTTAGCGGCTACTGGTTACGCTTCGGCGACTCCGTCGGCTGGTTTCCACGAGACAGACGGTGATGTATTTGATGACTGGGGAATATGTAGAACTAGAGCCTGTGGTGAAGACGGCTTTTATCAGATATGCGAGACAACTTTCCGTCCGGTTATAGCCTTTGAGAGTCTGGGGGAAGACTCGGCGGTAGCCTACAGCCTGGGTGAGCAACTCGCCGCCCGATATCCGGACCCATTGTTGAGGGCAGAGGAGATATTTTGCTTCGTGCGGGATAGGGTAAACTATGCCTCTGATATAGAGCAGTTTAAATATGACGAGTTTGCCCAGAATGCCGACGAGCTAGCGACTATTATTGACCAGAATGGGGTTGGTTACGGTGATTGTGAAGACTCTGCGGTGCTGCTGGCGGTTATGTATAAGGGGGCTGGATACCGTTCGGCTATAGTGGTTGGCATAGGACATACTGCGGCATTGGTTTACCTGCCTGACTATAAGAAGGCAATCACGGTTTTTGAGCTGGAGGGCGAGCCGGGCTGGGTCTGGGCTGAGGCAACCGGTAAGAATAACCCTTTAGGCTGGGCACCGAAGGAATTTATCAATGTTGAGCTAGCTGCCTATGAAATAGGCGAAGAAGCCATAGCTCCAGTAAAACCATCTGCGGCGCCCTCGGTTGCCATTACCCAGGCTGGAGGGGGCGCTCCGTTCCCACCGTTCTCCTTTATGAGCATAATTGCCTTGTTGTGGCTCATGTCTCTGTTTAGAAGAAGGCGTTAACCTTATAACTGGTCAGTCCAGAGAAATTGACGGCTAACGCCTGTTGCCCCACCTCCCCTGGGGGTTCACTTATCAGCCTCAGAGGTGCAAGGACAAAGGGAGTCTAAGAGGGGCGACAGCCCCTCTTCCTTTTACTTCCCCTCCCCTTTGAAGGAGTGCACAATTGACAATCAAGTTGTTCGTCAATAGGGGGATTAAGGGGGTGAGGTAGATAGATAATCACAGTTACTTGCCGTATCTACCAACTATGGTTATAATATCAGAGAAATCTAGAGAGAGCAGGTGATTAGATGCAGCAGTATGGATTGGAGAATATTCGTAATCTGGTTTTGCTGTCTCATTGTGGCGCCGGCAAGACATCACTGTCAGAAGCAATTTTGCTTGCTGCTGGTGCCGTTAAGCGATTAGGCAAGGTTGACGATGGGACTACTACCTCCGATTACGACCCGGATGAGGTAAAGCGCCAGATTAGCCTTAACTTAGCTATGCTTCCTTGCGAGTGGAAGGGGGCTAAGGTTAATCTTATTGATACCCCCGGTTATTCCGACTTTGTTGGTGAGGTCAAGGCAGCAATACAGGTTAGTGAGGGGGCGGTAATTGTAATATGCGCTGCCTCCGGCGTTGAGGTTGGCAGTGAACAGGTGTGGGCATATAGTGAAGAAGCTAGCCTGCCTCGGCTTGTCTTGGTAAATAAGATGGACCGTGAGAATGCTGATTTCTATCGTGCGGTGAAGGAACTTCAGTCGAAGCTTAGCCCTAGATGCGTACCGGTGCAGTTACCTATAGGTGCCCAAAGTGATTTCCAGGGGATAGTTGACCTGCTGACCATGAAAAGCTATACCGGTTCTCCGGTGAAGGAGGCTGAGATACCCTCATCATTGCAAGCTCAAGCCGATTCTTTTCGTGAGAAGTTGGTAGAGGCGGTGGCTGAAATTGATGATAGGTTACTGGAGAAGTACCTATCTGGCGAGGAGCTCAGTCTGGAGGAGCTAAGTAGTGGCTTGCGTGAGGGGGTGGTAACCGGCAAGATTGTGCCCGTTTTGGTTGGCTCAGCTACCCGGAATATAGGGGTTACCTCGCTGCTGGACGCCGCCTATAGTTATTTGCCATCACCTAAGGAGCGCGAAGTAATTATTACTAGTGATTCAGCTAAAGAAGCCATTGAGCCAAGTCAGGATGCTCCCTTGGCAGCCCTGGTGTTTAAGACCAGTGCTGACCCATATGTTGGTAAACTTACCTACTTCCGGGTTTATACCGGCGCTATTGACAGTAATTCTCAGGCGTGGAATGTGACCCGGGGTGAGGTGGAGCGTATTGGTCAGCTATTTATACTGAGAGGTAAGAACCAGGAGCCAGTAGCTCAGCTTGGGGCTGGGGACATGGGGGCGGTAGCCAAATTGAGTTTAACCAATACCGGAGATACACTGTGTAGTCGGGATAAGCCGATAAAGATTGCCCCCATCATATTCCCTGAACCGGCTTTTAATGAGGCGGTGCATCCCAAGACCAAGGCCGACCTGGATAAGCTGGGAGGGGCATTATCCCGGCTAACTGAGGAGGACCCTACGCTTCAGGTGCGCCGGGACGCTGATACCAATGAGACCATTCTCTCCGGGCTTGGCGAGACTCACCTTGAAGTGGCTGCCGAGAAGATGCAGCGTAAATTCGGCGTCAGCGTTGAGCTGGCAACCCCAAAGGTTCCGTATAAAGAGACGATTACTGTGCCCGCCAAGGCTGAGTATAAGCATAAGAAGCAAACCGGGGGGCATGGTCAGTACGGGCATGTCCTCCTGAATTTAGAGCCTTTATCTCGTGGCAGCGGTTACGAGTTTGTTAAAGCCATAGTAGGTGGTGCCATCCCTAGGAATTATATTCCGGCGGTAGAGAAGGGGATTAATGAAGCTATGCGAGAGGGAACACAGGCTGGATACCCGGTTGTTGATATAAAGGCAACACTGTATGATGGTAGTTTTCACCCGGTTGATTCCTCAGAAATATGCTTCAAAATTGCTGGAGCCCAGGCGCTGAAGAAGGGATTGTCTCAAGGGCAACCCATCCTCCTCGAACCGATAATGAATATTAAGGTGAGGGTTCCTGAGGACTTTACCGGTGATATTATTGGTGACCTTAATACCAAGCGAGCCAAGGTGCTGGGCATGAACCCTGAGAATGGGAGCAATGTCATTGAGGCTCAAGCACCGCTGGCTGAGATTTTGCGCTACGCTATAGACCTCAAGTCAATAACACAAGGCAGGGGTAGCTATACGGTAGACTTTAGCCATTATGAGGAAGTGCCGGCTAACATTACTCAGAAGATTATTGCCGAGAGGCAAGCCGAAAAGCAAGCGGAGAAGGCTTAGTCAGGTGCAGGCTTACTACCCGGTCTATACCGCTCAAGTCTGGGGTGACCTCTATCTCAGCTGAGGGGAAGAGGTTAGATAAGAAGGTGGCCACGGCTTTTACCTGCCCCTGTCCAATCTCCAGAAGCAGAGAGCCCCGGGGGCGAAGCTTGCCATTTAGCTGATGGCATAGCTGGCGTATCCTTTCCAGTCCATCTGGACCTCCATTTAGTGCCAGCCTCGGTTCAGAACTCACCGGAAACTGGGTAGGCAGTTCTGATTCCTTAACATAAGGGAGATTGGCTAATATCAGGTCAACCGGCTGGGGTAGAGGGTCAAGCATATTACCCAGCAGGAGGCGAACTTTATTTATTACCCTATGCTTCTGGCAGTTAGCTCGGGCAACCTTGAGGGCGGGAGCTGATATATCGGTAGCATAGATTTTAGCTCGGGGCAGGTTTAGTGCCAGGCTGATGGCAATAGCCCCACAGCCGGTACCAATTTCGGCTATAGTAACCCCAGGTTGATGTTGAGCTAATTGGAGAGCCTTTTCTACCAGCAACTCGCTTTCCGGTCGGGGGATGAGAACGTTGGAGTCAACGCAGAAATCAAGTCCATAGAACTCGCGATGTCCGGTTATATAGACGGTGGGCTCACCATTAAGGCGGCGTTTAACCAGATGCCAGAAGGCTTTCTCTTGTTCCGGGCTTAATTCCTGGTTGATGTCTATATATAATTGAGTCTGGCTTATGTTTAGGGTGTGCCTTAGCAGTAGCTCGCTCTCGAGACGGGCATCTTCTATGTTATTAGCGACGAAAATTCCCTGGGCGTGCTTAAGAGCCTGTTTTAGGGTCATGCCAGTTGCTTCTCTAGCTGTTTCGCCTGGTCGCTGGTGGCTAGGGCGTCGATGAGCTCGTCAAGACCTCCTTCCAGGATTCGGGACAGGTTACGGAGGGTTAGACCGATGCGGTGGTCAGTAACCCGGTCTTGAGGGAAGTTGTAGGTTCGTATCTTTTCGGCACGGTCGCCGGTGCCTACCTGGGAGCGACGCTGGGTGGTTATTTCCTCTTCCTGTTTGCGCTGCTCTATATCCAGGAGTCGGGCTCGGAGTACTGACATCGCCTTCGTCTTATTTCTAAGCTGTGAGCGTTCATCCTGGCAGATGGTTACTATGCCGGTAGGCAAGTGGGTGATGCGGACGGCGGTAGCTACCTTATTTACATGCTGTCCCCCGGCGCCTCCGCTGTGGTAGATGTCAACCCTCAGGTCTTCGGGCTTTATGGATACCTCTACCTCGTCAGCCTCGGGGAGAACGGCTATGGTAGCGGTTGAGGTGTGAATTCTACCTGAAGATTCGGTGGTAGGCACTCGCTGTACCCGGTGAACCCCCCTTTCATACTTGAGCTGGCTGAAAGCGCCTTTGCCTTTTATCTCAAATATGATTTCCTTAAAGCCACCTATGTCGCTTTCGTTACGGTCAATAATGTCTATTCCCCAGCCTTTAGATTGAGCATACCGACTATACATGCGGAAGAGGTCAGTGGCAAACAACGCCGCCTCATCACCGCCAGCCCCGGCTCTGATTTCCATAATGATGTCTCTTTCATCATTGGCATCCTTGGGCAGCAGGGTAAGTTTAAGCTCTAAAAGCAGACGGTCTAGTCGCGACTCAAGGCTTTCTATCTCTTGCTTGGCTAAAGACACCATGTCTTCGTCCAGCTTACCATCTAGCATCGCCCTGGTCTCCTCTAGCGACCTGGCGGTGGCTTTATATTCCCTATACTTGGTTACCAGGCCTTCAATACCGGCTTTCTCCTGAGCTAAGGCCTGCAATCGGTCAAGGTCGGAGGTTAGCTCAGGCGAAGCTAATTGGCGGTCTAGTTCCTGATAGTGCTGCTCAACTCTTTCTAACTGGTCCAGCATGGTTTATTTTACCTGCCTTGTTATTATATCACAGCCCTAGCTAGCGCTCAAAAAACAAGGGGGTAAAGGTTGTTTATTAATCGTAAGCCCTCTTGCTTTGTGGTAATAAGGGACTTTAGGCAGACTATACTTCTGCAAAAACTGTGTTCTCCCTCTTAAAAGCGGCAAGCTTGGTTTGCCATTGGGCGATATTTAGCACAAATATTGACTGTTGTCTTTAAATGGTTTATACTGTTGAATACTATATTAAGATGAACCCTATTTCGTATCTCTTCTGGGTAATTTTTTTAGTGAGATTCTAGCTGTAGTTTTATAGCAATAAAGACTAGCTCCGAAGATAGGCGTGTAGCTATGAATAACTTAACCGGAGCCGATAGGGGTCAGGAAGTGAAGGGTTTATTGATTTTACTGCTCTGCCTTCTAGTTATATTCTGTCTGGAGATGCTCTGCGGGTGGGCGCTTTTTAAGCCACAGGTGATAGCAGGGACAACATACGTAGCCAAGCCGGTGCCTATTGAGGTAGAGCGGGAAGTGGTGGGGGTAGAGATAGTAGAAGTTCCCAGAAAATTAAGAACATTTCAAGATACCAGGGAACTCGAAAGGTGGTTAGAGAAGAATGGTGTTGACCATCGCCTTTATTTGGTAGAGAAAACGGAGCTTTCTAGCTATGATTGTGATGATTTTGCTCGCAACTTGGCCAAGCAAGCTATTGAAGATGGCTACTATATGTGGGTACAGATTCTTCATCATCCATATAGACGGCATGATAACAATCAGTTGTTGACCAGGCCGGGAGAAGCACACGCAATATGTAGTGTATTTATTGGCAACGATTGCTACTATGTAGAGCCACAGACTGACGAATACTGGCTTGCCATAGTTGTGGATTGATAGCTGGTCTGAAAAAATGGCTCCTTTTACCTTTCCTCTGTGGAGTAAGTGCTAGGCAGCACCACCAGCCCTCTCTTGCTACCCTCCACAGGGAATCTACTTGCTCCCCTCCAGTTTAACAAGGCTGTAGTCTCTTTACAGTTGGGGCAGACCAAAACAAGCCACTCCTGACCTGGCGTCATTAGGGTTTGTGGGTTTATAGTCCATTCATATCCACATTCCTCACAGATTAAATCTACCCTATCAATGATATCGGTTCTCATTATTTATCCTTTGTTATTCCTCCGTTTGAAATGTTCCCACCAACATCTACATTTCCTCTGCGGAGTAGGTGCTAGGCATCACCACCAGCCTTTTCCCCTCGGAGTAGCGATGGGCCCAATAGCCTCTACTCTCCAGAGGTAATTTAGTCCCTCCCCTCCAGTCTAATTTGGTTGTAGTTTTAAGACAGTTAGGGCAGACCAAAACAAGCCACTCGGCATCTGGCATCATCAGGGGTTGTGGGTTTATAGTCCATTGATATCCACATTCCTCACACATTAAATCTATCTTATTGACAATATCGGTTCTCATTATCCTACCTTTGTAGTTACCCTGTGGGAGCTAGGCTGTTATCCACCCACCAGTTTGTTGCCAATTTTCCACTGGCTTGCCATAGTTCTGGATTGATAGCTGGTTTGGAAAAGATTGGCTCCCCGGGTAGGACTCGAACCTACAACCTAGCGGTTAACAGCCGCCCGCTCTACCATTGAGCTACCGGGGAGCGCCATGGCTGCCGAGCCTGGATTCGAACCAGGGCTAGAGGATTCAAAGTCCCCCGTGCTACCACTACACAACTCGGCATCAATCCTGGTGCCGAAGGTCGGACTCGAACCGACACGAAGGTCGCCCTTCAACAGTTTTTGAGACTGCCGCGTCT
>CAZCLE010000008.1:0-33405 GCA_964499445.1 uncultured Dehalococcoidales bacterium | reverse complement strand
GTCCCTTTACCGTGAACTACTCTAACCTGATAAAGACCAGCCATAAAGGCATCATTCAGGTATTGGTCAAGCTTCAGCAGGGCTTCGTCTACGGTGAGCCGGCGAAGGTGTATCTCACTTACTGGTGGCGTTAGGTCGGTAGGATATTTATTCTCGCGCACTACAGCTAATGCTCCCTGAATTCTTGGAAAGGATGCCTACAATCCAATGGCCGGCTACAGTTCAGTTATGAGTGGCGAGTCGGCTTACCATTCCTCTCAATTCTCACTGCACAGACTTTAAACTCGGGTATTTTAGCCACCGGGTCAAGAGCCGGGTTAGTCAGCATATTGGCCGGGCTTTCGGCAAAGTGGAAGTTCATCGCCACCACCCCTGCCGGTGAAACCTCGGTCACCTTAGCCTTAGCCACTATCTTCCCTCGCCGGGAGATGACCCTTACCATCTCGCCATCAGCAACGCCCAGAGCCGAGGCATCCCCAGGGTTAATCTCCACCAATCCCTCCCCCAGGAATATGTTGAGCCCTTTCACTTTCCGAGTCATGGTGCCGGTGTGGAAGTGAACCAGACTGCGCTCAGTGGTCAGGATTAGGGGATACTCATCATCAGGAAGTTCCATGGGCGGCTTATACTCCAGAGGGATAAACCTGCCCTTACCCCGGGTAAACTGCATGGTGTGGAGGATGGGTGTCCCTGGGTGCTCCTCCGTGGGGCAGGGCCACTGCAAGCCGCCTTCCTCCAAACGGTTGTAGTTAATGCCACCATAGCTAGGAGTAAGGCGGGCAATCTCTTCCATAATCTGAGACGGATGGGTAAAATCAAAGCCTTTGCTCCCCATCCTCTGGGCAATCTGGCAGGTAATCCACCAGTCAGGTCTGGAGTTGCCTATAGGCTCTATCGCCTCCCTTACCCGCTGCACCCTCCTCTCGGTGTTGGTAAAGGTGCCGTCCTTCTCAGCGAAGGTCGTCCCGGGCAAAACGACATGAGCTAGCTGGGCGGTTTCGGAGAGGAAAATATCCTGAACCACCAAAAAATCAAGCTCCTTTAGCGCCTCCCGGACATGTCCGACATCAGCGTCAGACAGGGCTGGGTTCTCCCCCACCAGATAGACTGCTTTTATCTTTCTCTGGTGGGCGGCGGGAATAATCTCGGTAAGAGTCAGCCCAGGCTCAGCCGGCAACGAGCCACCCCAGTCAGCCTCAAACTTCTCCCTGATAGCCGGGGCACTAACCGCCTGATAACCGGTATATACAACGGGCAGAGCCCCCATATCACAGGCACCTTGCACATTGTTCTGACCCCGCAGGGGATTTACCCCGGTCGATGGCTTGCCTATGTTCCCGGTGAGCATCGCCAGATTGGCAGTAGCTATTACATTATCAGTGCCGTGAGAGTGCTGGGTAATGCCCATAGCGTAGAGAATAGTGGCTGGTTTATTAGTGGCATAGAGCCTGGCGGCTTCAACCACCTTATTCTTAGACACCCCGGTAATCTGCTCCACAGAATCCAGGTCAAAGCCCTTCAGCGATTCCTTAAAGGCATCAAATTCCTCACAGCGCTCGTCGATGAAGGCTGAGTCAAGCAACCCCTCATCCACTATAACCCGCATCATCCCCATAAGCAGGGCAACATCAGTGCCCGGACGCTGCTGCAACCACAGGTCAGCCGAGCCAACCAGGTCAATCTCACGGGGGTTAGCCACAATAAGTTTTGCCCCCTTACGCACCGCTTTCTTTATCTCAAACCCGATTACAGGGTGGGCAGCGGTGGTGTTGGTGCCAATAGCCAGGATGCATTGGGCATCACCCACTTCATTGATAGAATTGGTCATCGCCCCGCTGCCAAAGCTCTGGGCCAGACCAGCTACGGTAGGGGCATGACACAGTCGAGCGCAATGGTCAACATTATTGGTGCCCAATACTGCCCGGGCAAACTTCTGAATAACATAGTTCTCCTCGTTAGTGCACTTGGCTGAGGAGATTACGGCAAGCTCATCCCTCTGGTAACTACCCAGCCTATCAGCAATCATATCCAGCGCCTCGTCCCAGGTTGCCTCAGTAAGATTTCCGTTTCGCCTCACCAGAGGGGTGATTAAACGCTCAGGGTGGTGGACAAACTCGGCAACACCGAAGCGACCTTTGACACAGAGGCGACCGTGGTTAACGTCATTATCCTCATCACCACGAACCAGTATTACCCGTTCGTTCTTAATGCCCAGATACATCTGGCAGCCAACACCACAGTAGGGGCAGGTGGTCTTTACTTCCCGTGCCGGCTGGTGTGTCTCCTTGGGGACTAAGGCACCAACCGGGCAATGAGCCACACACTCCCCACAAGACCGGCAAATTGATTCCAGTAGCGGTTTATCACCAAAGGTGGCAACCTTCATTGCGTATCCTCGGTAAGCCATATCAATAGCCCCGACGCCGGCTATCTCATTACAGGCACGCACACACCGGGCGCAGAGAATACACCGATTTCGGTCAAGGTCAAAGAAGGGATTACTGGTATCAATGGGAAACGACCCGGTGGCTCTAGGCAGACGCAGTTCGGTAACGCCCAGGTAATCAATGACCTCTTGTAACTCGCACCGCCCATTCGCCGGACAGGTTACGCAGCGGTCAGTTACGGCGACGCTACGCAAACATATGTCATAAGGGTGGCAACGCTCCGTTCTGCGGTCACATACCAGGCAATCGCTAGGATGGTTAGCCAAGAGTAGCTCAAGGGCAATACGGCGAACGTTATTGACCACCTCGGTCTCGGTGTGGACCACCATCCCATCGCTAGCCAGCATGGTACAGGCGGTAGGCAAACCACGCACTCCCTCAATCTCAACAACACAGAGGCGGCAACCCCCATATGGTTCCAGGTCAGAGTCGTAGCACAGGGTAGGGATATAGATTCCAGCCGCTTCGGCTGCCTCCAGTACCGTCATCCCCTTCTTAGCTCTAACCGCTTGACCATTAATGGTTAGCCAGATTTCGTCCATAGCTCCTCCTTGTCACTCACGCTCCTCAAGCATTCCTCTCTTCATCTGAACCGCCTGACCATTAATGATTAGCCCAGTTGTATTCATTCTGCCACTCATTCACTCCAGTAAATCTAGTCCGAAGCCTCGGTGGTTGCCTTTGAGGCAGTCACCGGGACCGGTTCAGCAGGAACTTCTAATTGCTCCCCGGAAACCTTGACCACGGCGCTAAACTTAGCCGGGCAGACATCAAGGCAAGTGCCACATTTAATACACTTACTCTGGTCAATAATGTGCACCAGCCTCTTGCCGCCAGATATAGCTTCCGATGGACAGTCCCTGAGACATATCCCACAGCCAGCACATTTATCAGGGAGAATATAATAAGTAATCAACTCGGTACAGGCTAACGCTGGACATCGCTTTTCTTCGATATGGGCTTCATACTCATCTCGGAAGTAGCGAATAGTGGTGAGAACAGGATTAGGTGCTGTCCCCCCCAGGGCACAGAGTGAGCCGACCTTAACAGCTTCACTGAGTTCAAGGAGCAGGTCAATGCTTTCCGGCTTGCCCTTACCCCTACAGATATCCTCCAGGATATTCAGCATTTGCTTGGTTCCCAGGCGGCACAGGACACATTTGCCACACGACTCAGCCTGAGTGAAGGAAAGAAAATAACGAGCAACGTCAACCATACAGGTATCCTCATCCATTACAATCATACCACCAGAACCCATAATAGACCCGGCCTGGGTTAGCGACTCATAGTCAACCGGCAGGTCTAATAGACTTTCGGGTAAACAGCCACCAGAGGGGCCGCCAGTCTGTATCGCCTTGAAACGTTTGTCATCGGGAATGCCCCCGCCAATACCGTAGATGATTTCACGAAGGGAGATACCCATAGGCACCTCAATAAGTCCGGTGCGATTTATCTTGCCAGCTAAGGCAAAGGTCTTGGTTCCTTTGCTCTTCTCCGTACCATAGCTGGCATACCAGTCGCCGCTGCGCTGCAAAATTGCCGAAACATTACCCCAGGTTTCTACATTATTAATATTAGTTGGTTTACCCCATAAGCCAGATTGGGCCGGGAACGGAGGACGGGAACGAGGCATGCCCCGCTTGCCCTCAATAGATGCCATCATGGCTGTTTCCTCACCGCAGACAAAAGCCCCCGCCCCCTCTTTGATTTTCATATTAAAACTGAAGTTAGAACCGAGAATATTATCCCCCAACAATCCATACTTTTTTATCTGCTGAAGAGCAACTTTTAGACGCTGGATAGCCAGGGGGTACTCAGCACGAATATAAATGTAGCCCTCGGTTGCCCCGATAGCGTAAGCACCGATAAGCATCCCCTCCAAAACGGCATGGGGGTCACCTTCCAAAAGGGACCTATCCATGAAGGCACCGGGGTCGCCCTCGTCAGCATTACAGATTATATACTTTACTGTGCCCGGGGACTTGCGGCAGAATTCCCACTTTACACCGGTGGGGAAACCGGCACCACCACGACCGCGCAGGCCTGACTTTTTTATCTCCTCTATCACCTCTTCTGAGGTCATTGCCAGCGCCTTGACCAGACCACCGTAACCACCATTGGCAATGTAGTGATTTATATTCTCAGGGTCGATAAGCCCGCAATTGCGCAGGGCTACTCGCACCTGGGGTTTAAGCATGGGCAACTCAAAAAATTTAGAGATATCCTGTATATCGTCATCACCAACCGTGCCTAGTGCCAGGTCGGGGCGAGGGTTATCATTGATGATATAATCCTCAACCAGCTCAGATGCCAGCTCAGGGGTAAGATTACCATAATAGATATGGGGACGACCCGGCTTGATAATATTGACTATCGGCTCAGCATAGCAAAGCCCAATACAGCCAACCTGGGTAATGATAGCCTCCAAATTATGCTGGGCTAATGCGGAGTTGATTGCCTCAAGCACGCCACTGGCGCCGGCAGCACGACCACAAGTAGCCGCGCCAACAAGGATACGGGGTTTATCACTGTGCTCTAGAGCTTCCCATTCAGATACTGCCTGACTTCGTATTTTATTAAAAGTCACTGCCCTACTCTTTCCCAACTGCTACTTTGGTATCACCTAAGATTTGGGCTACCTTACTAGGTGTCATGCGTCCGTAGACATTATCATCAACCACCATGACCGGGGCTAGGGCACATGAGCCAAAGCAAGCAATCGTTTCTAAAGAATACTCCAGGTCATCAGTGGTATCCCCCGGCTCAATACCCAATCGTCTCACTATCTCATCAAGGATGCGCGTCGCCCCTCTCACGTGGCAGGCAGTCCCCCGACATACCTTAACTATCCTCTTACCCATGGGGGTAAATTTAAACTGAGCATAAAAGGTGCACACCCCAAAAACTGTGCCCTCCGGTATCCGCAGAAACTTGGCGATTTCCAGCATTACCTCTGAGGGCAGGTAGCGAAACCTCCCCTGAGCTTCCTGGAGGATAGGGATAAGGTCGCCGCTCTCCCCACTGTAATGTGACAGGATGTCGTCTAATTGTTCCTTAACCTCAGGCTCCACCAGAGTAGCCACCTCCTTGGTCTAAGCTAAAGCGTTCTGGGCTTCCCTTAAAAATTTAACTAACCTCCAGCTGATAGTTTCACAAAGCACGTTTATATCCTCGGTGGACAGGTAATCGGAGATGGTGCTATCAAATAGTATACTCCCTTCAGGAGCAAATTCAGCATCGCCTCGCCACAGGACTATAGTTATCGGTACCCGGCAGAAAGCATTAATGGTTACGGCTACATCACCACAATCCGCCTTATGACCGCCTAGCTTTTCGGCAACCTTTATTAACCGCTGGGGCTCCTGGCCAAAGTGGTTTAAAAGGGGCTTTATCGCTCTCTTAGCAAAGGTGGGGAAGTAATTAGCCCCTTCGGGCAATTCCTTGTAGGCAATTATCTTATTAGCGATAGGGATACCTTTGGCCCGGATAAAATAATGAAGTATCAGGAGTTTATCTCTTACTGGAACCTTTTCCCGGCTATCCATTAACGAAACCTCAATCTCAGGCAAGGTAATTTGATATGATTGGTTTAAATATTCAATGGTGATTACTTCCCTAGAATCTACGGCTAGATATTGAGCACCACTGTTAAGGCACTGCTGTTTTATATCTTCAATCTTGGTTAGTTGTTCACAGGCAACTTTATAGGCAGAGTCATAACCATATTCATAATTTTTGTTAGCCGGCAATAACAAACGACTATTTTTCATCTACAACTAAACCAATTAATAAACTTTTGGCTGGGCAATGCCCTATATCTCAAGCCAGGAGTGAGAGTATAGAGATTCACCGGTAAGAACCCTGACTGTTTTTACATATTCCACTTCCTTTTGACTCAAGGAGGAGAGGTCAGGTTTCTCACCATCCATTACCCGATACACCAAGCCAACAATCTCTGGCATCTCGCCCCGGGCTATCTTCACCAGCTCTTCGTCAAAAACATCAACTATGGCTGAATATAATCCATACTTCATCAGCATTATCATATAGGTCCGGTTAAGGTAAGGCCTAAGATGGGCCGGGGTGCCATTGGAGATATTAGATAGTCCTACCGTAGATTTACAGTCAGGAGCAATCTCACTGAGCATGCTCATAAATTCCGGGCAGGACTTAACCTGATTGATTTCCACAGACACCGGGCTGGCGATGGGGTCAACCCAGATATCCTCACTGGGAATGCCCACCTCACCGGTCCTATAGAGGAGGTCAGCGACTAGCATACCCCTTTCGTTAGCATCTCGTGGCATTCCCTCTTTTCCCCACAATAGCCCTATCATCTCAGCATTGTATTTCTTAACCATTGGCAATCCCTGCTCCAGCCTATCCGGCTGCAGAGAGACTGAATTAACCAATGCCTTCCCATTTTTGTGCACCTTCAGACCAGCCTCCATAGCCACCGGGTTGGTTGTATCCAGAGATAACGGCTTATCGGTAACCTCTTGCACCACGTTAACTATCCAGTCCATCAATTCGTCCCCTGCCTTTCGGGCGGGACCAATGTTGATATCAAGATAGTCTGCCCCCGCCTCAACCTGAGCCTTGGCCATTTCCTGAATAGGCTTGGGGTTCCTCTCCTTCATTGCTGGACCAATAGTTTGGGACATAACATTTATACTTTCCCCGATAAGGATCATTACTTCCTCCTTATGGCTTCCACATCTTAAGGTAAGCTGGAATTTGAGACCCATCCCTAGGACCGACCAGAATCTCCCAGCCGGGCAGCTCCTCTTCCAAACCGCCACTTTCCGAGGCAGCATAGCCTGGGATTACCAACTTGTGATGTTTGACCTTATCCGCAATGCCGCACTTCTTAACGAAGGGGGCGATAGCATCAGCAACAAACTTCCCGGCTGCCCAGGCAGTCATAACCGAAAGCCCCTCAGTGTCCTTGACTAAAAGGTAGCTGTCAACCTTGCTCGCCTCTATTTCGCCAGAGATAATAAAGTAGGTAAGGGAGAAGTTGGTAGTAACAAGCACCGGGGAGTTTTCACCAGGACTACCAATCTCGTAGATTCCCTCGGTGGTCGCTAGCGGTCGCTGGGGGTCGGTATAGATATTCAGCCTCTCCACCAGCAACGGGAAAAGGCTTTCTCCCTGAAAATCAGAGAGCACGATAATACCACCATATTTAGCCACAAACATAGAGGCGATTACGGCTTCCTTCATCGGGTCATCGGTCATCTCACCGGGGAAAACGATGGTAGGAAAACCCAAAGGGCGAAACTTTTTATTTAAGGCAGCGCCCCTGATGATTATCTGGTCTTCAAATGCCTGGCGGAGAGCCCTTGACCCGGAATCAAGAACAATGTCCTTTACCCCGGCCTCGGTTAATTTAGTCGTCAGCTCAGCCAGTTCCTCCAGGCTTGAGGCTTTTACTGCTACCGGACACGAGTCCCCCTTGGCCAAACCGGCCACCGCCTCCAGGTTATCTTTAGTGGCCGCATAGATAAGCGGTTTCCGGTCGGCACAGGCCTTTAAACCAGCCGCCAGGATATCTGGATTACTGCTCATCAGGATAATGCTGGCATCGCTATTTTGCTTGACTTTATTAACCAGAGCCTCAAACTTACTGGCATCTCCCGACTCATCCTTTACTGCTATCAGATCAGGACGAAGGGTGAGACCTATCCTCTCATATTCAAGCTGTTTGAACCTCTCCAGCCTGGCGTCGACCTCAGACTCGTCCATGGTATCGGTGATAAGCAGAGCAAAGCCGTTAGGGTTCTCAAACCTCTTTTCGTGGCGGAAGGCAACTGTCTCGCCACCAATCTTTAATGCCCTGTCACCAACGCCGATAGTAACCACTCTTATCGGCGGTGCCGATGCCTCAGCTAACTGGGCTTTCGCCTCCTCGGAAACATAGGGGCAGGCGGCAAGTTCTGCCTTTCCCGCCGCTAGCCTCATAGCAAAGGCAAGACAGGTAGGCTGCCCGCATTCACCACAGTTCGTCTTGGGAAGCAGTTTAAATATCTGTATTCCGGTAAGTGCCATTAATAATCTCCTTTTCTACTCCAGTATCGCTTCCATAGTCAGGGCTGGATGCCCCTTCTCCTGCAAGAAGGGGAGAATCTCCTCCTCAGTGCTACCCACCGTCTCATCAGCAATCTTGTCGTAAAGGTCGGGGACACCCATCTCCTCGGCTCTAGCTTTAATCCGCTCGGCAATCTCCTCCTTTAGCATCTTGGGCATCCAGACTATTCTTAGCAGACCACCATCACCAATAAGGAACTTCCTCTGGCAGATATTGTACTTTCCATGACCAACGAAACCGGGTGTACTCAGTCCACCACCGACGGTACCAGCCATGGTAGTAAACTTCATGCCACAGGGGGTCATCCCGGTATACTCCCGATTTACCGTCATTATCCCGTTGCACAGGGGGAGGACAGCCGCCACAGCCTCACAGCAGCCGCAGGTGGTCATAGGGTCATGGACTATGCTATAGAAGTTATAATGGTCTATCTTTCCACGAGAAGCCTTATATATGAACTCGTTTACCCCTTTAAACTGCCCAAGCTTGGGGTCAAGAACCTCTCCCTTAGGCACTGGCTGATTAGTCCCCGTCGGGGTAATCTCATAAGCCGCTTTACAGTCCATCCAGTTATAAGAACCACAGAGGCCGGTTCTCTCCGGGCTAATAACACAAACATGACCCGGGGCAAATGACTGGCACAGGGTGCAGGAGTAAAATAAATCGACACCCTCATCGGTCATCCCTTCAATACGCTCATCTCTAGCCTTATATACCTCTTTTGCCTTGGCACGTAGCTCTACTACCTTATCCTCCTCGGTATAGAGTGTTACCTGCATTTTATCGAATATCCGACCAAAATGCTGGTGCAGGGCGGCATGAAGGAGAGAACCGATATGATACAATCTAAAGCCCTTCTCATGAACCTCTTTAGAAACTCTCAGCCAGCCAATATCCCTCTGTCCATTGTGAAAGCAACCCTGAGTGTAGTTTATCAGGTGGTGAATCTGCCGCTCCAGGATAGGTTCATAGTCCGGTTGCATCTCCCTGCCGGCGACCTCAACGACAATACCTAAGGGTAACCTGGACTCAGGCTCTATATCAGTTATTTCCGGACCGACCACGGTAAACTTCCCATCCTCTACCTCATCCATCCGCTTGGTGGTACACCACTCAAACATAGGGGTAAACCCGCCACCACACTCCAGATACCACTCACCCTTGCGAACCCTCTCCCCCTCAAAAGCAGCCCCAAAGCCGGTGGGAATCGGTATCTCGGCCACGGTAACCTTCAGTCCTCGTACCTCTATGGCTTTGGCTACAATCTCATCGTGGGGGACATTGGAGACGACATGCTCGTAGGTGCAAACCCCGGTAGGTAGAATCTCTGGTATAGGGGTATCGGCAATAGTCGGGAAGCCAAAGTTGATTGCCCCGGCGGCATTGGCATACCACTCATCGGTAACATAGCCCAAGGGCATGGCAAAAGCAAAGATGCGGTCCTTGTTATAGATAAGGTGTTTTCGGTATTCTCCAGGACCAATACCACCGAAGGTAAAACCTGCCCTGATGGCGAAGCCAGCGGAAAATACGGTAGAGGAAACATCAGGGCCAAAGGAGACCAGACGGGTGGGCCAACCAATCTGCACCCCCGCCTCTAAAAGCTGCTCGGAGAACCTTTTGCCATCATGCTCAGCCGACATAAAGATATAAAGGTTCTTCTTCTGCAATTCCTGAGCAATTTCCTTGGCTACCTCCGGAGTCGGCGCCGCCCCAAGGATGGCAGCAAAGCCGGGGGCGGTGCCATCAACAAACTCAACCCCCCTCTTCCTGAGAATCACATCATCGGCGGCACCCAGCCAGATATTATCATCCGTGGGTTCTTCCTGCTTAGTATAAAAATCCGGCTGCTCGACATATCTTATGGCTTCAATGATTTCTTCGGCGAAGAAGGTTATCATCCCGGCATCAAGGGTTGGCCCCAGATAAGGCAAGTGGTGTTTTTCTCTTACCGGGGGTGGGAGCATGGCCTTACACTTCTTCAATACCGGCTCCATATCACCCAATTTCTCAACCTTCATCCCCAAAATCCCGTAGATTACCGGTAGATAATAGGCAGTGTTGGGGAAGCCCACCGGCTCATTGGCTCCCCACTTATCCATTGCCTCCTGCCACTTCTTCTCAGCCTGGTCAACAATCTTATAAGCCCCTCTTATAGCTGCTGATGCAATAATCTTGGACATTTTTACAACCCTCCGTTATCTTTTTAGCGATTCTAGCGCTTAATCTCCTTCCAATTCCCGTCTCATCGCCATATCGTAGAGCACCCTTTCTCTAGCCTTATCAATGCCTAGTGCTTTACGCTTCTTGTCAATATGCTCAATCATAAGGTGGGCTGCCTTAATCGGGTCAGGTTCAAACGCCCACATCCCGCCATACATCTCTTCAAAGTCCTTAAACAGGTAGTTGGTCACCTCCTCGCTACCCAGGGTCGGCCAGTTAACCCCGAAGACAGTGAATACCCCGGAACCAACGAAGTATTGACCAATGGAAATTGCCTTCTCGCTCATCCACTCGGGGGCAGCGCCAGCTACCGGCAGGTCGCTGATGTCATCACCTAAACCGCCATCCTTGACCATAGCCGTAGCTGCTATCAGGATGCGGCTGTTATCAACACAGGAGCCCAGGTGCAATACCGGTGGAATACCGACTGTTTCACAGACTGAAGCCAGCCCCTCGCCGGCATACTGGGCAGCCGCCTCGGGGACCATGAGTCCGGCTTCGGCACAGGCGATGGCATTACACCCGGTGGTAAGCACTGCCACATCGTTCTTTATCAGCTCCTTGACCATAAGAACGTGCCCCTCGTTGTGTTTAACCCGGGCATTATTGCAGCCGACAACGCCAGCCACACCCCGGATTCGGCCATTGATGATATTGTCGTTCAATGGTCGGTAGGAGGCACGGAACATGCCACCCAACAGGTAGTTAATGGTTTCATGGCTAAATCCAGCCACCTGGTCACATTGCTCTTCAGGAATGCCAACATTCCCCTTCCGATTGGGGAAGTTCTCAATAGCTGCCGCAACTATCTCCCGGGCCGACTTCAAGGCATCGTGCTCATCAAACTCAATGTGAATCGCACCGGGTATCTTAGCCTTGGGTGAGGTAGTGATAATCTTGGTATGATAGCACTCAGCTACAGTCTGTATGGACTGCATAATACACTGGACATCCACCACCATGGCATCCACCGCCCCGGTTACTATGGCCAGCTCCTGTTGCAGGAAGTTACCGGCAATAGGCACACCGTGGCGCATCAATATCTCGTTGGCGGTGCAGCACATGCCAGTCAGGTTTATCCCCTTAGCCCCTTTAGACTTAGCCATCTCTATCATCTTGGGCTCTCGAGCCACAGCCACAATCATCTCAGAAAGCAGGGGCTCGTGACCATGAATGACCAGGTTTACCTCATCCTTTTCGAGCACGCCCAGGTTTGCCCTGCCCAGAACCGGGACCGGGGTACCAAACAGGATGTCCTGTAGCTCGGTGGCAATCATGCTACCTCCCCAGCCATCACCTATTGACGCCCTGACTCCCTGCTTCAGCAGGTTTTTGTAGTCCTGGTCAACCCCGATGTGGGTTCGGTGCATTATCTCCACAATCTCTCTATCTATACCCCTGGGGGCAACCCCCTGCTTGCGCCATAGCTCCTGACGCTTCAGGGGCGCCTTCCTTAAAGTGATAAGTTCACCCCCCTGCCTACCAAACTCGGCTAGAGCCTTTTCACCAATATCAACAGCGATTTCATTGTTGCTGCGGTCACCAATCTCAATGTCCCAGTCCAGAGCCAACTGCAGCAGCTTCTGCTCATCCTTAATCTCGTAGCCTGGCGCCTCCCCCTTAGCCACCGCCAGGAAAAGCTCAGCCACCCCCCGGCCGTGGTCAGAATGGGCAGAAGCTCCACCAGCTACCATGCGGATAAAGTTGCGGGCGGCAATGGTCTCCGCCGTAGCACCACAGATGCCCCGTCTCTTCAGCTTCTCCTCCGGGGTTTCCTCTTTCCCCTTAGGTAGGGGCACCCGACACGGTCCCATCCCGCAGTGCTTACAGCAACTGCCAACCATCCCTATGGGACAGGGCTTCATTGCTTCAGCTCTATCAAAGGCAGTATTAACCCCGTCACTGGCCGCCTTCTCTATCATCTTAATACTGGCTTGGTCAAAACTCTTGGGTTCTTTCTCTTCTGCCATCTTCCATCTCCCTCCAAATCTATAATTATTTTGCTGTCAGTTCAGCCATCATCTCCCGAACCAACCTTATGGCTTCGGGGTGTCTCATAATCATCACATCCCCTCCCGCCAAAAGCAGAACCATAGCTGACATTACCTCCCACAGAATACCCCTCTTTTTGGCATCGCCGAGCTTGGGGTCCTCCTCGGTGGGGATATGAACTTCCTTAATCTTCCATGTTTCCTTAGATACATTGCAAATGAGAGGGAACTGGAGCTTTTCATCCTGCTGAGTTAATCCTGCCATTCTGACCCTCTCCATCACCGAGTAGCAATACTCAATACCATAGCCTATACCACTGACGGTTGGGTCCATTGCAATCAACTCATCAGGCACCCCAAGGTTGCCCAGCAGAATATTAAGCTGCTTAGCCAGGTTTATATCGATTGGCGTTGACGAAATTACGGTCTGGTGGTAACCAATGGCAGCGGCACCAATACGCTTATAGTCCCCTTCCTCCAGCGGCCCGATAATCAGGTCCTTCCCCTGGCAAATCTCACAGACCTGTCTTAGAACCTCGATATCCTTATCATGATTAGCCGTTCCCCAAACGATTAAGGGAACATCAATAGCATCGGCTACCTTCTTAACCACCTCAGCCGCTTCATCACCCCCCCGGTCCATCCCGTTGGGGTCAGTGCTTATCAGTTGCAGGCAAATCATCTCCGCCCCGTAATCAGCGATGCACCTTTTCGCCCAGGCAACCGGGTCATCGGTTACCCCGGCAAAAGGCTCTAAGGCAGCCTCGGCCCAGCCTTCAGGAGGACAGTCCCAGACTTCCATAGCTATTCTGGGCAGATGTGGCATCTCACCTTCAAACAGGTAGAACGGATAGCATGACTCTCCACCAACTACTACCGCTTTGTCCCCTTTGCCCAGTGTTATCTCTCTGATTTTGCCACTATACAGTGTTTTTGGGATTTCAAAAGTCATTTCTCACCTTCCTCACTTAAGCCGGGGTTTTCCTCTTTTCACTGCCATACCACTCGTCTCCGTACCAATACCTCTCACCAGTTTGTAAATATTTAAGCCTTTCCTCTCTGGTACTCAGTTTCTGCCTCCATCTTCCCAGCTCCTCCCCCTCGGGCTTACCCTCTTCAAAGGTTTCCCCCAGTAACTCCACCTCATCCCGTCCGGGTGCACTCACCTTCTCAATTTTATACTCCATTATTTCCCTTCCTTCCTAAGCTAATCCAGCGGCTAACTTGGCCGCTCTTACTGTATTCATCATAAGCATGCTTATAGTCATAGGTCCAACCCCACCAGGCACCGGGGTAATTGCTTTAGCCTTTTCCTTAACCGCATCAAAATCAACATCTCCACATAAAATAGCTTTACCCTCGGCAGTTTTCCCTATTCGGTTAACACCAACATCAATTACCACGGCCCCTTCCTTAACCATATCAGCCGTGATTGCCTTTGGTTTTCCTGCCGCCACAATCAATATATCAGCCCGCTTGGTGTGAAAGGACATATCTTTGGTTCCGGTGTGGCATATAGTAACCGTAGCATTAGCCCCCTCCTTCTTCTGGAGGAGGATATTGGCTATAGGTTTGCCCACGATATTGCTTCTACCCACCACCACTACTTCAGCCCCGGCAATCTCAATCCCAGACCTGACCAGAAGCTGCTGGATTCCGTGAGGGGTGCAGGGTATATAATCTGGCTCTCCAATCATCAGTCTGCCCACATTCACCGGGTGAAAGCCATCAACATCCTTTTTGGGGTCAATGGCATAAAGAACCTTTTCCGCATTAATATGCTTGGGCAAAGGTAGCTGGACTAGAATGCCATGAACCTTTGGGTCCTTGTTTAGCCTGTCGACTAGAGCCAGCAAATCCTCTTCACTGGTGTCAACCGGCAGGTCATGCCTTTCCGAATATATGCCCAAAGCATCACACGTCTTTACCTTCGACCCAACATAAACCTGGGACGCCGGGTCTTCACCCACCAAGACACTAGCTAATCCGGGTACAAGATTATGCTTCTCTTTAAGTTCGGCAATCTCCTGTTTTAGCTCCTCGCGAATCTGCTTGGCAATCTCGGTACCACTAATAATCTGTGCTACCATTTCTGACTCCTTTTTATGAGGTTTTCTCAGTCGAGTTTCCTCAATTTTTATTAAGCAACTTAGCCATCAAATCGTTGACTGCCCTCACCGCCTTTGAAGTATCGGGCAGGTCGAGGAGCGGCTTTAGCTTCAGGTCATACTCGTATATTTCCTCATCCCGAGGTATAGTAATTACCGAATCAATCCCCAACCGGGACAATTCCCCGGTGACAGCAGGGTCTAGCTCAGCCGGGGCAAAATTAATTATCACCGATTGCCTCTTCACCGCCAGTTTGAGCTGAGAGACCAAGTCCTTTATCCGGGCCACAGTTCGGACACCTTTCACCGAATGGTCTGAGATTATGAGCAGCTCATCAATACTCTGAGTGGTTCTTCTACTTAAATGCTCCATTCCTGCCTCATTATCCACAACCATATAGGGATAACTTTCCGCCAGGCTATCAACAAATTTCTTCAGAATAAGATTAGGGTAGCAGTAACATTCTGGACCTTCACCTCTACCCATCGTCACCAGGTCAAAACTCTGGCTTTCAACCACAACCTCGTTTAACTTATACTCTAGATAAACCTCCTTGTTCATTCCAGGAGGAATGCTTATTTTATCCCCTTGAAACTCATCCAACATCAAGCCAACCGTCTGCTTTACCTCAAGCCCCAAACTCTCCCCCAGGTTTGCATTGGAGTCAGCGTCAACGGCTAGAATCGGTCGCTTACCGTTTTTTTCCAGGTAGCGAATAATGAGACTCGCCACCGATGTCTTTCCGGTACCACCCTTCCCGGCTACCGCAATATTAAAACTCAAACGACTATCCTCCACCTTGATTAATTATCTGCTAACCTAGCCAGCCTTACAAGCGCCAAAGGTCAAAGCGAGCCCTATTCACAAACTTTCGTCTTATAATCCCCTATGTCACCAAGCCCAACCGGCAGAGCTAAAATATTCCTTGTACCTTGCCGGTCTTGGTATCAACATCTACCTTTCTAAAGGCAGGGTCAGAACTGGTTCCGGGCATCAGGCTGATAGTTCCGGCGCAGGGGCAGAGGAATTTTGCCCCGGAATAAATCAGCACGTCGCGAATGGGCAAAGTCCACCCCTTAGGCATACCTTTCACTGCCGGGTCATGGGTGAGGCTCAGGTGAGTCTTCACCATCATGGTGGCATAATCACTATATTTAGAATCGGACTCAAACTTCTTAGCCTTAGCCTCAGCCTCAGATGCCCAGGCCACGCCATCAGCCCCGTAGACCACCTTGGCAATCTTGTCCACCCGCTCCCGCAATTTCATCTCCAAGGGATACAGGAACTTAAAATCGTTCGTAGCCTCACAGGCTTCCTTGACCACATCAGCCAGTTCCAGGGCGCCGTCACCGCCGTCAGCCCAATGGCTAGACTCAGCGCAGTAGGCTCCAGCCGCCTCAGCTGCCTTCCTGACCAAGGCAACCTCAGCCTTGGTGTCAGTGTGGAACTTATTGATGCACACCACCGGGTTAATACCGGAGGTTTTGATAACTTTAATAAGGTGCTCCATGTTGCAGAGACCCTTCTCCAGAAGTCCCATGTCCTCTTTAGTGTAGGCATCGGGCAGAGGTAAACCGGCTACTACCTTGGGTCCGCCGCCATGCATCTTCAGGGCACGGATGGTCGTGGTGAGCACCGATACATGCGGCTTGAGACCGCTGTAGCGGCACTTTACGTTCCAGAACTTCTCAAAGCCGATATCGGCAGCGAAACCGCTCTCGGTGACATGATAGTCAAACATCTTCAAGCCAATGCGGTCAGCAATGATAGATGACTGACCCACAGCAATATTGGCAAATGGTCCGGCATGCACCATCAGGGGCTGATACTCCACCGTGGAGCACAGGGTGGGGTTAATGGTGTTGCTCATCCAGGCGGTCATGGCGCCACCCACTTCAAGGTCGCCAGTAGTAACCGGGTTACCTTTTTTATCATAGGCTACAGTAATTTCATTCATCCTTTTACGCAGGTCAGCCAAGTCCCTGACAATAGACAGAATAGCCATAAGCTCGGAACTCACCGTGATGCCGAATTTGGACTGCATCATGTAGCCATCCATACGGCCACCAAGACCGATAATAATATTGCGCAGGCTCTGGGCGCAAAAGTCCATAACCCAGCCCATCTCTACCCTGGTAGGGTCAATATTCAGGCGGCGCATCCTAGTAAGCCTGGCCAGTTGCTCGTCATCGTAGTTGCGCTCGTGCTGCATTCTGGCAGTAAGGGCCACCATAGCCAGATTATGGGCATTGGTGATATCGTTGATATCACCGGCCAGACCCATAGAAAATTCGGTCAGGGGAATAAGCAGGGCATTACCACCACCGGCAGCAGTCCCCTTAATATTCATGGTGGGACCACCCGAGGGCTGACGGATACAGCCACCCACATTCAGACCCCGTTTGCCCATCCCCTCCAGAAGACCACAGGTGGTGGTACTTTTCCCCTCACCCAGCGGGGTGGGGGTTATGGCAGTTACCTCAATGTACTTGCCGTCCGGCTTGTCCTTAAGGCGCTCGATTATCTTCATAAAATCGAGCCGGCATAGCCTCCCCATGGGAATGATTTCGTCCTTCTGCAGGTTTAATCTTTCCCGCCATTCATCGGGGGTTGGCATGTTCTCTTCGGCAGCTTCTGAAATCTGCCAGTCCTTCATTTTTACTGGGTCGTAAGCCAAAGTAGCCTCCTTTATAATTATTTATTAATTTAGGCGATTTAGTCTTGCCCTTATTTACTCTATGAATATCCGCCCTCTAGTTCACCGGACTTGGTGTCTGAGCAGCAGATACCAAAGCCTGATAGATATTTCTCACTTCGGTAATAATCTGTCGGCTGGCATCAAAGATGGGAAGATTAGCTAGGTCAGCATCGACCACTGCTTGGTCGTAAGGGATAAAGCCGAGGAACTCAAAGTTAGGCAGGTCGGAAATCAGGAATTCCCTGTCAGCCTGGCTTCGAAGTTTGTTGCCTACTATGGCAATGTTATGTAAACCAATATCTTTAGCCAGTTTGTCAATTCTGTAAGCGGTTTCAATACTTCGCCTGCCTGGCTCAACTACTACAATCAACTTATCTACTATCTTAGCTGTTCCCCGTCCCAGATGTTCTATACCAGCCTCCATATCCAAAATAACTACTTCATTCCTAACCAGGAATAGGTGGGTAATCAGGGCTTTCAGTAAAGCATTCTCCGGGCAGTAACAGCCGGTGCCCCCCTTCTTAACCCGCCCCATTACCATCAATCTAATCCCATTATATTCTAGGGAATATTTTTCTGGCAAATCATCAACTTTAGGGTTCAACTTAAACATAGCCCCGGCTTGACCAGGCCGCACCCCTGTCCTCTCCTCAATAAGGTCGCTCATCTCAGATATAGGGGTTATCTTCTCAGAATGGGGGAAACCAAGAGTGGCGGCTAGATTGGAATCAGGGTCAGCATCGATAGCGATGACAGAATAGCCAGATTCAGCGAATATTCGGGAAAGGAGAGCAGATAATAAGGTCTTGCCTACTCCTCCCTTACCACTAATAGCAATCTTCATCAAAATCTTGCTCTTACCATAATAAAGCTGAGACTTTCGGGGGGAAAGCACTCAGCCTTAATTAAACCTTGTTATCTGATGAAACCCGTTTAAGAGTATATCCTATTGCTGGGTGAGAAGTCAAGTAATTTATATAAAACTTCAGAGCTTCAGCCAGAAGAAGTTCCGCTCTAGGTTATGGCTTATCGGCGTCAGGGAGAAGCCACATAGACTCCCCTCCTACTCCACGGTTACACTTTTGGCTAAGTTCCTCGGGAAGTCTATGGAACAGTTCCTCTGTTTGGCAGTATAGTAGGCAAGTAGCTGTAGGGCTACGGTATTAACCACCGGTGAAAATATGGCGTCAACCCGGGGCACGGTAATGACTGAATCAGCTAACTCCTCAATAGCTTCATCCCCCTCCTCAACCAGTGCCATCAGTGGTGACCCTCTAGCCTTAACTTCCTTGATATTGGTCAGCATTGTCTCATAGGTGTTATCCTGAGCGACAATGGCGATAACCGGCGTATTGGCACCCAGTAAGGCAAAGGGACCATGCTTCAGTTCCCCAGCGGCGTAGCCCTCAGCATGAATGTAGGAAATTTCCTTTAGTTTAAGTGCCCCTTCAAGGGCTATGGGAAAGTTAATACCTCTACTAATGAAGAATGCATTCTCATACCTTGATAGGTAATTGGCATACTCCCTAATCTTATCCTCATTATCTAACACCTGTTGGACCTTTTCCGGCAGTTGTCTTAAACCCATGGTCAGGCTATCTACCCTCCTAATATCAACCTTGGAATAGGATAAGGCTAGCCAATATAGCACCATGAGTTGAGCGGTAAAGGTCTTGGTTGCCGCCACGCTTATCTCAGGACCAGCCCGGGTATAAACAGTCTGGTCAGCAATTCGGCTGGCGGTACTACCCACCACATTAGTAAGAGCTACTACCCGGCACCCCATTTCCTTTAGCCTTTTCATAGCCTTAAGGGTATCGGCAGTCTCACCCGACTGGGTAATGACAATGGCTGCGGTTCCGGCTGGTATCTGGTGACAGTAAGTGAATTCACAGGCTAGCTCAGTCCTCACTGGAATCCCAACCAGCTCCCCCACAATATATTTCCCTACCAGGGCAGCATGGTATGCGGTGCCACAAGCTACGACAAGCATATTTTCCAGATTCGCCTCCGTCATCATCACTAGCTTGGTTTCTGGTTCGGCCGCTGATATATATCCCCCAAGGGTATCCCGTATCACCTTGGGCTGTTCGTGAATCTCTTTAAGCATAAAGTGCTCATAGCCCCCTTTTTGAGCATCTCCTACACTCCACAAAATCTTATGCTCTTTCCCCACAACCCTGGTGCCACATCTTCTAATCTTTATGCTGTCCTTGGTAACCACCCCAATATCACCCTCTTCTAAATATATAACCCTATTGGTATAATCCAGTATCGCCGGCACATCGGAAGCAATAAAGTTCTCCCTATCACTTACTCCAATAATTAACGGGCTATCTTTCCTGGCGACTACCAACTTAGGCTCACCAGCCATCAATACTATAATGGCATAGGAACCATCTACATCCCGCAGAGCGGCTTCTACCGCCTTTTCTAAATCGCCGTCATAGTATTTCTCAATCAGGTGCGATATTACCTCGGTATCGGTTTCAGAAACAAAATTATGCCCCTCATCAGTTAGCTGCCGCTTTAACCGCTGGTAATTGTTTATTACCCCGTTGTGCACCACGGCAATCTTGCCTGAGCAATCAAGGTGAGGGTGAGCATTTACCTGAGACGGTTCACCATGAGTCGCCCACCGGGTATGACCAATGCCTGCCGTCCCCTTAAGCCGTGGTGCTACTCTCGCCATCTCCTGCACCCTGACCGCATCCTTATACACCTCAAGGCTACCAGCCGCCACAGCTATGCCGCAGGAATCGTAGCCCCTGTACTCCAGCCGCTTCAAGCAGTTAAGCAGAATGGGCTGAGCCGACTTATCTCCAATATAACCGACAATGCCACACATAATTAAACTACCAGACTCCTATCCGGCAACCGGCCACTAATCAGCTTCAGTGCCTTTACCTGACTATGATTACCGACAATAACCCCGGGCTGAGCGATTACACTGTTGCCCAGGCTACATCCCTCACCCAACATCGCCCCTATATTCACCATGTGGTGTTCATCATCAACCTTGACATCAGCTTCGCCACTACAGGCAGTAAAGTGCCCGTTGATGACACAGCCCTTATCAATAACCGAATCCTGGATAATACACCCGGTCCCAATATTAACATCGCTACCAATAACACTGTTCTTTATCTCGGTAAACGGTGAAATAACCACATTGTCGCCGATACTGGTTGCCGACATGATACATACATTGGGACCTATATCGCAATTTTCCCCGATAACTACCGGACCAACGATATAGGAGTTTGAGCGTATTAATGTGTCTTTCCCTACCGAGACCAATCCTTTTACCGAAACTCCCGTCTCTATAATACCCCCCAGGTTAGCCTGGATTTGGCGAAGAACGGCATCATTAAGACTTAATATATCCCACGGGTAGGCTACATCAAGCCAGGTGCCGTCTGTTTCCCAAGCCCTAAGCTGCTTGCCCTGGGCAATCATATTGTTCAGGACACCAGGAATATCCAACTCAGGCTCAATAAAGTCATAAATTTGTTTAGTAAAGGCATAAGTACCGGTGCTAGCCACATTGCTCTTAGCCTCCTTTGGCTTCTCCGCTATTTCCTTCACCACACCTTTATCTATAGTCACTACTCCATACCTGGCCGGATTATCCACCCTCTTTACCAGCACCGCCTCAGGCTTCACAGCCACAAACCGGGCAATGGCATCAGCCTCAATCAGATTGTCCCCGGGCAGAACCAAGAATTCGTCCTCGGTGACATCCTTAGCCTGTGCCAGAGCATGAGCTGTGCCCAGTTGCTTTTCTTGAGTTGCATAAGTTATGTCAACACCGAACCGCTCCCCTGAGCCCATATAATCAAATACCTCCTCCCTCCGGTAGCCAATCACTATGACCAGGTTACGAATACCGTTTTGGGCTAAAGCTTCAACCACGTACTGCAGGATTGGCTTACCAGCTATGAACAGCATCACCTTAGGTCGGTTAGCCGTAAACGGCCTGAGCCTTTGTCCTTCACCCGCAGCTAGAATCACCGCTTGTTTCATGGTTCACCTCTTAAAATAGCCTTGAATCCGGCAAAATAACGCCACTGACCGTCGCTCCCGGTCCGATATGAGTATTATTGCCAATTACACAACCTACATTAATACTAGCGTTAATCCCGGTTTCCACCCTATCCCCTATTATAGCCCCCAGCTTGTGCCTTTTGGTATCTATATTCGCCACCATTATATCCTTTTTATCCAGCCTGAGATTGGCAATCTTAGTCCCGGCACCGAGATTGCATTCTTCACCAATAACGCTATCACCCACATAGTTATGGTGGGGAATTTTACTCCCGTTCATAATTATGGAATTCTTAACCTCCACGGCATTGCCGATGTGACAATTATCACCAATAGAGGTACAAGGGCGAATACAGCAATTCGGCCCAATATCGCCATCCTGCCCAATTATCACCGGACCAACTATGTAGGAGCCCGACCTTACTACAGTACCCTTGCCGATAGAAACCGCCCCCTTTATTACCACATTCTCCTCTACCTCACCCAGGTTCTGCGCCTCAATACCAGCCAGTAAAGATTCATTGGCTGGCAGCAGGTCCCAGGGATAGCTAAGGTCTAGCCAATAGCTAATCTCCTGATAAGAAACATGATGACCTCTATCTATCATCAACTGTAAGGAATCGGTGAGCTCATACTCCCCTCGCGGTGATTTTGAGGTCTGGGATATGGCATCAAATATATCTGGAGTGAATAGATATAGGCCGGTATTTGCCATACGGGAAGCGGGTTTCTCCGCCTTCTCGTAAATATGGGCTACCCTGTCCCCATTTACCTCAACCACGCCTAATCCCGTGGCATCCTTAACCTCGACTACACCTACCGTATTATCATTCTTACGGGATAACCGTTTAATATCTTTTTGACCGGCAATAACATCCCCGTTTATCACCAGAAAGTTCCCATCTACCAAGCCTTCAACCGCTTTAAGGGCGTCAGCCGTACCCAGTTGCCGCCTCTGGGTTGAGTAGCTTATACTTACCCCCCACCGCTCACCACTGCCAAAGTAATCACGCACCCGCTCATCATGATAGCCAACGACAAAGATAAACTCTCTAATACCGGCTTCCCTGACTTCAATGAGCAGATGCTCCAGGATAGGCTTATTGGCTATCGGCAGCATCACCTTAGGTCGGGTGTGGGTAAGAGGACGCATCCGGCTACCTTCTCCAGCCGCTAAAATAATTGCCTTCAACCTATTTCTCCCCGCCTCGTTTCCCTGTCATTGCGAGCGGAGCGAAGCAATCCCCTTTTAGACATTTAGTCAGCTTCCCATCTATACTCGAAGTTTTCCACACATAATACAAGGGAGCCCTTTAGTTCTTTACCACCTGGCATATCAGGTAACATCATTAATTGCATACTCACCGCAGCAGCTATTCCGCCCAAACATGTCTTTGTCTTTATCCAATTTTGGGGACTGAAGACTCTATTAGAAGGCTGTGGCTCGTTAGCAGCAGTCTCCAAGGCGAAGTTAAGACTCGTTGCAGCCATGCTTATAATACGCTCTATAGTTCTATTTCGCTGGGCATTTGAATATGTTTCGTGTGGTTTTGGAACTCTATCTGATTGATTGCTAGCTTTGGCATAGATTTGAGATATAGCATATAGCTGGTGGAAAGGTGCGTAAGCTTTCATTGCTAACAAAGATTCATTTAGCCCCCATGGATTCTGAGGAATCCATCCCTTGTATATTTCTTTCATCCAAAGATTTAATGCCTGCAAGTTTTCAGGCTCATATTCTCTTTTAAAAAGTTGTTCAAAGAACTTGTCGAATATCTTGGTTTCACTATATGCATTGTTCGGTCTTTGTGAGTGCCAAGATATAAGATATTTACCTACATCTACTAGGTCTATAACACATCTCTTGTCCTTCTCTGCTGGAGCTACTTCGCCTCTTTTAGTTATGAAGTAACCTTGCGGATATTTTTGCTCAAAAGCACGTTTAAGGTTCAAAACTCGTTTATCATTGCTTCTTAGATCTCTTGGCTTCACTGCGGTTTGGAAATTAGTTGCGGTGCTGATTCTATCGGCTCGTTCTCTCTGGGGTATTTCGTAAAACCTAAACAATATGAATGTGTCATCTAGCTCTTTTACCTTCTCACTACAGGCTAAAATTGTGTTTAGAGATTGGCAACCATTTACGACATTTAACCCCTGAAGAGTTAGTGTGCCATCGCTCCGTTCCATCCTATTGCATATCGCAGTTATTCCATTGTGATAGAAGAAAAAATCCCTATTTCTATCGCTGTAGATGGTAGATTTCATAGCTTTATTTACTCTGTTGTTTAAGCCCAATGATTGTCTGACATTTTTTTGGAATAACGTTCCGTCTCTAATACCAGGAAATTTTACGCATTCTTTCAAAGGTATGGCAGCAATAGCAACCTTTGTTCCAGCTAATTCCATCATAATATATTTATTATTTTCCAAGGTTAACTTGTAGTTAATAACTGGACTTTCTCTTTCTAACGCTAGATCATACCTCCTACTTAACTCCTCATTGTCGACTATATGAATTGAGGCAGGTAATTCCTCATCCGCAACTAATTGTTCTTGAAAGCTCTTAACATCGTCTTTTGCAGGATTTGTTAATTCTCCTGTGGTAATTAGTTCAAAAGCTACTTCATATTCATCATCCAGAGCCGTTGCTACATCAGATAATCTTCTTTTCAACTTCTCATTCCCAGTTTCTTGTAATCTTGGTATATTCTTAAGTTGTATCCATGATGATAGGACTTCTCGCAAAGGTTCAGCGTCCACACTACTCTCACCGATAAACTTACCTTGAATAATGTAAATAACCGAATTATTTTCGTCTATCACTATCGCATCAATTTGCTTATCATCGGCGCCATCTGTTACATCATATTTAGTTTGATTTGGGTCTCTCAAATGAATATTCCTGAGATACCACGCAACGAATTTTTGTCCATCATTACTAAAGTTCTGCTGATAGTAGTCCTGCACTATTTCTTCACTGATTCTTCTATACATTTCCTCACCTCCTTCACTTTAACAATGGCTTAATCTATTTCAGTGAGGTAATTCTATCACTCACCAAAGCTACCATTCAATCACTATTTTTGGGCCTCCATGCACTCCTCGATTACCCTAACGCCACCATCAAATAGCTGGTGCACCCGTGCCTCGCTCTTGGCCTCAGCCGTCAGCCTTACCTTGGGCTCGGTGCCTGATTTTCTAATCAGCAGCCAGCCATCTTCAAAGTTCAGTTTAATGCCGTCAACATTGCTTACCGATAACGGTTTCATAGCCATTAATCGCGACTCCAGCTGGGACATTGCTACCTCGTTGCCGGTAATACTACCCCGGAGAATTGGATAACCGGGTATGCTATCAACCAGCGGGGATAATTTCTGCCGACCAGCTATGGCTGCCACCTGAGCTGCGGCATAAATGCCATCGGGACATAGTGAGATATTAGGAAAAACCCAGCTCCCTGATGGCTCGCCACCAAAATCCCCGCCCTTCTTGAGTTCCTCAGACACATGGGTATCCCCCACTCTGGTTCTGGTAATCTTGAAACCCATTTCATCAATTGCCATAGAGGCATCTATGGTGGTAACTACTTCCTTTGCCCCCACCTCCCGGGCAAAAATTGCCAGCAGCTTATCCCCCGATACAAATCTACCCCTATCATCCACTGCCATCATCCGATCACCATCCCCATCATGAGCAATACCTAAATCGGCACCAAACTCCTTGGTCGCCCGTATTAAATCCCCTAAATTAGCCTCGGTTGGCTCGATATCACGAGGGAAAAAACCACTAGGGTAACAGTTTAGAGCTACTACTTCACAGCCCAGCTTCTCTAACAGGTAAGGAGTAACCAAAGAGGCAGCGGCACAGCCACAATCCACTACCACCCTAAGCTTCAAGTCACCAGGGAAATCCGACAGGATACGCTCAATATGCTGCTCAACCGCTCCATTATGGATACTACTGCTCTTAATCTCATCCCACCGGGCAACCGAAAAGGAGTTGCCTGAGACCGACTCTTCTATCTGCTCCTGCTGGGAAGAATTAAAGGCGGAGCCATCTGGGTTCAAAAGTTTGATACCATTATACTGAGGCGGGTTATGAGAAGCCGTAATCATTGCCCCGGCATCAAACTCTCGGGCAGCCAAGGCAAGCGTTGGCGTCGGTAAAACCCCGGCATCACAACTCCTGGCGCCAGCAGCCAGTAATCCCGAGATGAGGACATGTTTCATGGCATCGCTGGAGGTTCTGGTATCACTGCCGACCACGACACTGCCATAAGCCTTGCCTACCGCTAGCCCAACCTTCAGGGCTAACTGAATCAGTTTATTATCGGCAACACCCCGTATCCCCGATGTACCAAATAACTGCATATTGCTCCAATTCTAACCACCATAAATCTAGATGTCAATTAACCGGTGGTGAAGCCCAGATTTACCTTGGGAAAATACACCTCCTTGACACCTGAGAGTCTCGGCGTTACCATAGAGGCAATAATTTAAAATTTAGAAGGAGACGAGCGTAATGGTAATTGATGTTAGCGACCAGACCTTCGAAGAGGAGGTCATAAAGTCAGACCTGCCAGTATTACTGGACTTATGGGCACCCTGGTGCCGTCCCTGCCTTATGGTTGCCCCCGTCGTTGAGAAACTGGCGGAAAAGTATAACGGCAGGTTCAAGTTTTGCCGATTGAACGTAGATGAGAATCCACAAACCGCTGCCAAATACCAGATTATGTCTATACCGACGCTACTGTTTTTTAAGGGTGGGAAGGTAGCGGATACGGTTATCGGCGCCGTGCCCGAACAAGCCCTCCAACCCAAAATTGAGGGGCTTCTCTAGCCCGCCATCAATATAGAGGAAATTAGGAGACCATAACCAGAATGGCAATAGCTGAGGTAAGCATTATCCCATTAGGGACAAAGACCCCTTCGGTTAGTAAATACCTTGCCCGTGCCTTCAGAGCCTTGCGAGACGAGAAAAATATAAAGTATGAGTTAACTTCAATGGGGACAATCATAGAAGGCGATTTGGGGGACATCCTGAGAATAGTAAGGAACATGCACGAAGCCGCTTTCGGTGACGGGATTATGAGAGTGGTAACCACCATCAAAATTGACGACCGGCGGGACAAACCTTTAAGCATGAGGGGCAAGATAGAATCATTGCTAAAGAAGTTGGAGAGTTAGATACGGCTGGTTTCGAAAGATAAGCGAGGCTCGAAAGCTGCCGGGATTAAGCGGAGACAACAGCTTGTGGACTTAGAGCAAAAGCTAAAGAATAAAACTGCCATCGTTGGCATTGTCGGCCTGGGCTATGTGGGACTGCCTCTAGCCATTGCCTTCTCCCAGGCAGGTTTGAAAGTCCTGGGATTTGATATCCAGCCGAAGAGGGTGGACTCAGTCAATAAAGGACAATCTTATATCGCCAACATAGCCAGCGATAGCCTTTCAGCGGCAATAGCCGATAACCTCCTTGAGGCAACCACAGCTCAAAGCCGGCTCAGGGAAGTAGATGCCATATGTATCTGCGTGCCCACCCCCCTAACCAGAACCAAGGAGCCAGACCTATCCTATGTTACCCAGGAATCCGAAGAAATATCCAGATGTCTCCAGCCGGGGCAACTGGTAATTCTGGAAAGCACCACCTACCCCGGCACCACCAGAGAGGTCGTGCTGCCCATTCTGGAGCGCTCGGGGCTGAAGACAGGTCAGGATTTTTACCTCGCCTACTCTCCAGAAAGGATTGACCCGGGGAATAAAAAATACAGTATCAGGAACACCCCCAAAATAGTCGGCGGAATAGAGCCACAATCCACCAGACTAGCCGAGCTTCTCTACCGCCAGGTAGCTGAGGTGGTAGTTCCGGTCTCATGTCCTGAGGTCGCTGAGATGACCAAGGTATTTGAGAATGTGTTTCGCAACGTGAACATCGCCCTGGTCAACGAGTTAAGCCAGCTCTGTGAGAAGATGGGCATCAGCGTCTGGGAAATAATCGACGCCGCCGCTTCCAAGCCCTTCGGCTATATGCCTTTCTATCCCGGACCCGGAATAGGTGGACACTGCATACCGCTTGACCCCTATTATCTAGCCAGCAAAGCCAGGGACTACGATTTCCATACCAGGTTTATAGAACTGGCGGCTGAGATTAATGAGCGGATGCCCTATTATGTTACCTCTCGCATTACGGAAGCCCTAAACACCAACGGCAAAAGCTTGAATGGTGCCAGAGTGCTGGTGCTGGGGGTGACCTACAAGAAAGATGTGGAAGACATTAGGGAATCTCCTTCCCTCAAACTAATCCGGCTTTTTCGTGAAAAAGAAGCCAAGGTAAGCTATAATGACCCCTACATAGCCAAAATCCAGATTTCTGATGACACCCTGACCTCGGTGGAACTTACCGAAGAATGCCTGTCCGAAGCCGACTGCGTGGTGATAGCCACCGACCACAGCCACTATGACTACCAGTACATAGCCGATAAAGCCAGCTTAATATTTGATGCCAGAGGAGCTACCAAGAAGCTCAAAAACAACAACATTATCAGACTGTGAGGGTAAATGGATAAGAACATAGCTGTTATCGGCTGCGGTCATTGGGGCAAAAACCTGGTTCGCAATTTCGCCGAGCTTGGCGCCCTGCACACCATCTGCGATAGCTCCCCGGAAATTCTGAGTCAGTTTGAAAACCTCTACCCGGATGCCAACCGGGAAACGGATTTTAAGCAGGTGCTAGCCAACAAAGAAATAAAAGGTGTCGTCATATCTACCTCGGCAGCACTCCACCACGCAATAGCTAAACACGCCCTGCTCGCCGATAAGGATGTCTTCGTGGAAAAGCCGCTATCCCTTACCGTTGCAGAAGGGGAGGAGCTAGTCAAGTTAGCTGAAGAAAAAAATAAAATTCTTATGGTTGGTCATGTGCTGGAGTATCACCCGGGAGTGGTTAAACTTAAACAACTGGTAGATAGCGGTGAGCTGGGTAAGCTCAACTATATCTACTCCAGCCGGCTTAACCTGGGCAAGTTCAGAACCGAAGAAAATATCCTGTGGAGCTTCGCCCCCCATGACATATCGGTCATCCTGCTGCTACTCAATGAAATGCCTCAAGAGGTCTCCGCCCATGGTGGCAATTACCTCCACCGGGATATAGCCGATGTTACCGTTACCACTATGAGCTTCGCCAGCGGGGTTAAAGCCCATATCTTCGTCAACTGGCTCCACCCCTACAAGGAGCAGAAGCTGGTCGTGGTCGGTGAGCAGAAGATGGCAGTATTTGACGATGTAGCCCCGAAAAACAAGCTCCAGCTCTACGATTACCAGATAGAATGGGTTAACGGGGTGCCAGTACCTCAGCAGCAAGAAGCTACCCCGATTGAATTTACCATGACTGAGCCACTGAAGCTGGAGTGCCAGCACTTCCTTGATTGCCTAGCATCACGCCTCAGACCCAGAACGGATGGTAGTAGCGGGCTAAAGGTCTTGCAGGTTCTCGATGCCTGCCAGAGGTCACTCCAGGGACAGGGACGGAACACTACCCTAATCAGTGGCAACAGCTACTTTGTCCACCCCTCCAGCCTAGTCGAAGAACCATCTAACATTGATGATGGCACTAAAATCTGGCACTTTTCTCATATCATGCCCCACACTACTATCGGTAAGAACTGCACTATAGGGCAAAATGTGTTTGTCGGCGAGAATGTAAATATCGGCAATAATGTTAAACTGGAGAACAATGTCTCCGTCTTTGACGGGGTTACCCTGGAAGACGATGTCTTCTGTGGTCCCGCCTGTGTCTTCACCAATGTCAAGAACCCCCGCAGCCACCTATCCCAAAGGGGTAAGTTTACCCCCACTCTGGTCAAAAAGGGAGCCACTATCGGGGCTAACGCTACCATTATCTGCGGCAACACCATAGGCAGGTATACCCTCGTTGGCGCTGGCTCGGTGGTTACCAAGGACATACCCGATTATGCCCTCGCCTACGGCAATCCGGCCCGAATAAACGGCTGGGTCTGCCAGTGCGGGGCAAAGCTGAACTTTGACCAGAATAAGCAGGCGAAATGCTCCGAGTGTGGCAGCACCTATAAGCAAAAAGGGCGGAAACAGGTCATCCCGACAGGAAAAAAATAAATGCCAATCCCACTAACCGACCTCAAGACTCAATACCACTCAATCAAAGACGAAATTGACGCCGCTATTCAGAGGGTGGTGCAGCAGGGACAGTTTATCCTTGGTCCCGAGGTCAGAGCTTTTGAAGCAGAGATGGCGGCTTACTGCGGCACCAGGTTTGCCATAGGAGTCGCCTCCGGCACCGATGCCCTTCACCTTGCCCTGCTTGCCGGCGGGATTAAACCCGGTGATGAGGTAATCACTACCCCCTTTACCTTCATTGCCACCGCTGAAGCCATTACCCAGTGTAATGCCACCCCGGTATTTGTCGATATTGACCCCAGAACTTACAACCTGAACCCAGAACAAATTGAACCCAAAATTACTCCCCAAACCAGGGCGATAATCCCCATCCACCTCTACGGTCAGCCGGCAGACATGGAGCCAATTCTTGAGATAGGCAAAAAGTATAATCTTATAACAATTGAGGATTGTGCCCAGGCTCTGGGGGCGGAATACCAGGGGAAAAAGGTGGGCTCAATAGGTGACGCCGGCTGCCTCAGCTTCTTCCCGGCCAAGAATCTTGGTGCCTATGGCGACGGCGGCATGGTGGTTACCAACGACACCCAGATTTCTGAAGCGGTAGATATGCTCCGTAAACACGGCTCCAAAACCAGCTACTATCACCTTCTGCCCGGTGTCAACAGCCGACTTGATACCATACAGGCGGCGATACTTAGCGTCAAGCTAAAGCACCTTGATAAGTGGAATGAGCTTCGCCGCCGCCGAGCCTCGCTCTATACCCGGCTATTAAGCCAGATAGACGGCATTGAACCCCCCTATGTTGAAGGGGATAATAAACCTTCCGTTAACTACTATACCATCCGCCTGAAAGATTCCCGCCTGAACCGAGATGAACTGCAAAAACACCTGGAAGCCAACGGTATCCAGACAACAGTCTATTATCCGTTAAGTCTTCACCTCCAGGAAGTATATAAATCTCTGGGCTATAAGTCGGGCGATTTCCCCCAGAGCGAACTGGCTCAGGAACAGGTTCTCTCCCTGCCTATGTACCCGGAATTAAGCCAGGGACAGGTAGAGGAAGTAGTGTCCGTTATCAGCAATTACTGTTCCCGGGAGCGTAGCCGACCGGTGGCTTAGGGCTTTATCAGCACCGGTATGCCGGCAACCATCAGGTAAACCTCATCAGCCGCCTGGGCCAGCATCTGGTTCGCCTTACCCAGCAAATCACGATACAACCGGCCCAACTGGTTAGCTGGCACCAGACCCATGCCCACCTCATTGGTAACCATAATGAAGCTGGCATCAGTTTGACTCATGCACTCTATTAGCTCACTTATTTCAGCAGTAAGCTTTTGCTCAAGAAGAGAGACATCAAGCGGCGGGCTGGTCTGCTCGCTGTGCGGGCCAAAAATGTTATTAACCAGGAGAGTAATGCAATCCACAATCACCACCTGAGTCCGGCCGATTTGCTGAGAAATCCGGCTGCCGATATGGGTGGTAACCTCAAGAGTGCTCCAGTCTGACGGTCTGTTCTTCTGGTGCTCCTTAATGCGACGCCGCATCTCTTCATCACCAGCCTCGGCTGTAGCCACAAAGAGCACCGGCTTGCCTGACTTTAGGGCAAGCTCCTGGGCAAAACGACTTTTGCCACTGCGAGCACCGCCAGTTATTAGAATATTTATTGAACCTCACCCCCTTAATTTACCCCAAAAATCAAGATTTTCGGGGGCCCCAATTTTATCCCCCTCTCCTTTAAAGGAGAGGGGGAATGGGTTATATGAGAGGGGCTACGCCCCTCTAAAATTCCCCCTAGTCATCGGTTGAGCTTCGCTTCGCCCCTTTAAAACTCTCCCTGGTTATCACTTAGACTTTAGTTCGCTATTCAAAATATCTAAAAACCAGCGCCCCTCTCTCAATACCTTATTGGTCTCCAGGATTTCGAGCCGCTGGCTAAATAGAGGACCATCAATAACCAGAGTATGATACTCACCAGCTTCACCACAGGGCGTAATTTCCTTGGTCTCCTTCAGTTCCTCCAAATGCTTGATGAAATCCAGGTCTACTGTACGCCCCAATATCTCCTCACCAAAGAGGTCGGCCTTAGCCGCAACTACGACCGCCTCAAACCCCAGGTCTATAAAGTCTCTCATTATTTTATCCTGGTTCTCTCCCCATAAGGGTAAATGGGGAATGATATCTACTTCATGGCATACCCTATCAATCCACTCCCGGTGTTCATTGAAGTCAATATCACCAAAGACGCCGCCATCAACCCCCTCCTGCCTGAAGGCGCGGAGCATACTGATAAATTCAGCTTCATAGTTATCCCTGGTAGTCCGCCGCTGAACCAGTGGAATCCCGATAGCTTGCGACTGCACCTGTAGTAACTCAGATGACAGCCCATGAGACCGTGACCGCTTGCCATCCTCAGTTACCATATTGGCTAGATAACGAACCTTTAGTCCACTGATTTGCGCCCGGTAACAGGCAAAACAACAATCCTTCCCCCCACTCCACGAGACAAAAACCTGATGCATAACAACCCCCTATGCCAAATGAGAAACATCGTTTAACCGGCTCAGTATGGCTCCCTGAGGATAGGTATCCAGGATACTAAGTGAAGCCAAATCAAGACGAAACTGCCGCCAATGCTGTAGCTCTATCCCCAATAAATGGCACACCAGTAGCCGCAGCGGTGCGCTATGAGCTACGATAAGTATCGTTTCCTTCCAAGCATGTTTCTTCAGCTTGCCCAGGAATTTACTCACCCGGGTATTAAGCTCGTCAACGCTTTCGCCGCCGGGAAACTTTAGCGTGAGACTCCAATTAAGCCACAATTTAGTCACTTCTGGATAAAGCTGACTTATCTCTTTAAATGTCAAACCCTCAAGCTTACCGAAGTTAATCTCGCATAACTCGGCACAGGTTACCACCTCCAACTGTCGCCCTGAGGCAATGGTCTCGGCGGTTACTGAAGCCCGACTCAGGTCGCTGGAATAAATAGCATCAATCTTTTCGGCAGCTAGGCGGTCTCGCAACTTCTCCGCCTGCCTGAGTCCAGCGGCACTCAACTTGACATCGTTACTTCCCCAGTACCTCTCGGCACTGTTTAGCTCAGTTTCACCGTGTCTCACCAGTAAAAACTTAGACAACTATTCCTCCCAACCAGGCTAATCCCAACCACTGGTTGTGAGCCAGCAACAGGACAAGAATAAGAACACCGACCTCGGCTACCTCGTTTATAGCCCCATAGGTATCCCCAGTAAGACCAGAAAACTTGCGTTTCAGGTAAGCTGCCATAGCCATAACTATAACCCAGACGCCTACCATTATAACTAAGCCCACCAGATAAAAGTAAGTAATGTTTGCCCATCGGGCTAAACCTATAGCTACCCCTAGAGTTACGATTGTAGCCAGGGTAAACCTCGGCCAACCTGTCTCCTGCTTAAGCACCTTACCTAAACCTGATGGCTTGGCATAGGGATAAGCGAAAATAGCATAAACCACTGCCCAGCGACTTACCACCGGCATAATCACCAGAGTCGCCATCAGCAATGTCTCGGGCACACTATTTAGTGAAACATATTTAACCAGCAGCAGTAAAACAGCGCCAATAATGCCAAAGCCGCCGACCCGGCTGTCAGACATTATCTGCCACCGAGCCTCAGGG
>CAZCLE010000007.1:0-34692 GCA_964499445.1 uncultured Dehalococcoidales bacterium | reverse complement strand
CATATGGGCAATCTATATGTAGCCCTTAAAGCTCTATTTCAGAGGCTTGATATTGACTATGTAATACCACCACTCAATAATCGGCGCACTCTGTCTCTGGGGGTTAAGTATTCTCCGGAGGGGCTCTGTATTCCATTCAAGCTGACTCTAGGCAACATGATTGAAGCTGCCGAGCTGGGAGCCGATATTATGCTTCAGGCTAGCGGCTTTGGTATCTGTCGCCTGGGCTACTATGCCAAGACGCAGGAACAGATTCTGCATGAGCTAGGGCACAATGTTGAAGTAGTTTGTTTGGGCGTCTCTGAGCGAAAGTTATTCGGCTTCCTGGGAATGCTTAAGCAGGCGTCAAATAATGCCTCCTGGGTTAGGGTTATATCAGCCTTTCGCTTTGGTGTGGCTAAACTAAATGCCATGGATAGGATAGAACGAGTGGTGCAAAAGGTGCGGGCGGTAGAGCAGATAAAGGGGACATCCAACGGATTATTTACCCGGGCGATTAAGGCTATTGATAACGCAGACGATTATGATAGCCTGAAGAAGGTGAAAATAGACTACATTGAACAGCTTAACCATGTGCCCAAGGACGACCAGGCTCAACCGCTATTGGTGGGCGTCACCGGAGAATTTTACGTAGTATTGGAGCCCTTCTCCAACCTGGATGTAGAGAGCGAGTTGGGTAAGCTGGGGGTAGAGGTAAGGCGGAGAACCTTCATCTCGGATTGGCTTAAGTTCAGCCTGTTCCTCAATCCGTTGGGCATAGATGAGACGGCGAGGATTCATAAGGCAGCTTTACCCTACCTTAAGCGGGACATCGGCGGTGATGGCTGGGAATCGGTGGGGGAAAAGGTGCTCCACGCTAAAGAATATGACGGTTTAATACACCTGGCACCGTTCACCTGTATGCCTGAGATAGTAGCTCAAAATATCATGTCATCAACCAGGGAGAATATTCCGGTGCTAACCATACTCTGTGATGAGCAACTAGCTAAGCCCGGTCTGTTGACCAGGCTGGAGGCTTTTGTTGACCTTCTGGAACGCAGGCGACGGGTGAGCAATAATAAGCGACGCGGAGTAGCTGTGTAGGGTGATTTCATGGAAGCTTATTTAGGTATAGATGTTGGCTCGGTAACCACTAAGCTGGCGGTGCTGGATAGAGATGATGAGCTGGTTACTCATGTCTATCTGCCGACGCAGGGCAAGCCTATTGATATGGTGCAGCAATGTCTGAAACAAATAAAGCCGCAATTGTCTGAAGATGTTGATATTCGTGGTGTAGCTACCACGGGGAGCGCCCGCTACCTGGCTGGGGTTATCGTTGGTGCTGATTTAGTCAAGAATGAGATTACCAGCCATGCGGTGGCTACCCTGCAATATGTTCCTCAGGTGCAGACCATTATTGAAATTGGGGGGCAGGATAGTAAGATTATCATTGTTAGGGACGGAGTGGTAACTGACTTCGGCATGAACACCGTGTGTGCTGCCGGCACCGGTAGCTTTCTTGACCACCAGGCGCTGCGCCTCAGTATGAGCATTGAGGAGTTTGCCCGGCGGGCACTGGATAGCAACACACCGGTGCGTATTGCCGGGCGATGCACGGTTTTTGCTGAATCAGACATGGTACATAAACAACAAATGGGGCATCGGATTGAGGATATTATCTACGGTCTATGCCAGGCGTTAGTTCGTAATTACCTTAATAATGTTGGTCTGGGAAAGGATATTAAGCCCCCCATAGTATTCCAGGGAGGGGTTGCCTTTAACCGGGGTATAGTGAAAGCACTCCAGGAAGAGCTTGGTACCGAGGTTATTGTCCTACCCCACCACGAGGTCATGGGGGCAATAGGGGCTGCCTTGCTGGTGCATGAAGGGATGATGAATAACAATACTGGAAGCCAGTTTAAGGGATTTGGCGTAAGTGAAATAAAGTATCATACCTCCTCCTTTGAGTGCAAAGCCTGCCCTAACCTATGTGAGATAGCCCAGCTTTCGGTTGATGGTCAAGCTCTGGCTCGATGGGGAGGACGTTGTGACCTGTGGGAGGGAAGCCCCACGAACTAAATTTTTAACTGAGGGGATAGATGATAATTGCTGTTGATGCTGCCGGTGGAGATTATGCTCCTTACGAAATAGTTAAAGGAGCTATAAAGGCTGCCCAGGAGTATAAGGTGGATATCGCTCTGGTGGGCAGGAAATCTGTACTCCATGTATTGGCGAGCCGCCATTTAAATAAAGCTGGCATCACTATCATTGATGCTAGCCAAACCATTGAGCTTCACGAGTCGCCGGTAAAAGCCGTCTCCAGTAAGCCAGACTCCTCAATAGTAGTCGGAATTAATCTGGTGAGAGACGGGGTTGTTTCCGCCTTTGTCTCAGCCGGCAACAGTGGGGCAGTAGTATGTGCCGCCCTTTTCAGCCTGGGCAGAATAGAAGGCATCAAGCGTCCGGCCATATGTGGTATTATCAATATCACTCCCTCTGCTCCCGTTTTCCTTATTGATGCCGGGGCTAATGTCGATTGCCGACCAGAGTATTTGGTTCAATTTGCTGAGCTAGGCACAATCTACACTAGGCAGCTTCTTGACATCAGCTCGCCGCGTGTTGGCTTACTTAGCAATGGCGAAGAGGAAGCCAAGGGTAATCGTCTGATTCGGGAAAGCCATAAGCTTCTCAAAAAAAGTAATGTAAACTTTATCGGCAATGTAGAGGGCCAGGATATATCAAAAAGAACGGCTGATGTTATCGTTACTGATGGCTTCACCGGAAATATTGTAGTCAAGACCATGGAGGGATTAAGTGACACTTTCCTGAACTCGCTGCGACAGGTGGGGCAGCGCATTTCCGGTGCCTTGCACGGGCACGGCTTACTTCATACGGTAGGATTGAGCTCCTGGGCTAAACGAATAGACTATAGAGAATATGGCGGGGCCTGTCTTCTGGGGGTAAATGGCAATATCATCATAGCTCATGGTCGTAGTCAGGCTAGGGCAATTAAGAATGCTATCGGTTTAGCCAAACAGACAGTGGAACGAGACGTCTGCCAGATGATTAAGGAGGAAAGTCGTAAACAAGCCACGGCGATAGATGACAGCAACTTTGACAAATAGGAATTAAGCCATGAACGAGGAATATGAGGTAGTTATTATTGGTGGTGGTCCGGCGGGACTTACCGCTGGGCTTTACGCCGCCAGAGCCAAGCTCAACAGCCTGCTTATAGAAAAAGGATTAGTCGGCGGTCAGATAGTAAACGCCGAGCGGGTAGACAATTACCCCGGTTTTCCTGAAGGTATTAGCGGTAGTGAACTGGGTGAGTTAATGTATCAGCAGGCAATGAAATACGGGCTAAAAACTATTATCGCTGAGGCTATTGGCCTCGAGCTTCATGAGAAGCAAAAAGTGGTAAAGACCACCGAAGGCAACTTCATAGCTAAGGCAGTGATTATCGCCGGTGGCTGTAGCCGCCAGAAATTGGGCATCCCCGGGGAAGAGAAATTTACCGGCAAAGGGGTATCCTACTGCGCTACTTGTGATGCTTATTTCTTCCAGGACAAGCCGGTGGCTGTAGCCGGTGGTGGCAACGCCGCCATTACTGAGGCTCTTCACCTGGCTAGGTTTGCCTCCAGGGTCACCGTGATACACCGTCGTGACCGGCTACGGGCTACGCCTATTGTGCAGGAGAAAGCCTTCTCTGAACCCAAAATAGAATTCCGGTGGAATACTGTAGTTGAGGAAATTGAAGGCGGAGATTCCGTTAAAAGAATCAGGCTTCGCCAGGTGCAAACCGGGGAGAAGTCTGCCCTTGAGGTAGCCGGAATCTTTGTCTCTATTGGACTTAAGCCTGATACTGACTACCTCAAGGGTGTTTTACCATTAGACGAGGCTGGCTATATCATTACTACCGACAAGATGGAGACCGAAATACCCGGTGTTTTTGCGGCTGGCGATATACGCCATGACTCTCCCCGGCAAATAATAGCCGCTGCCGGAGATGGGGCTACTGCGGCTATATATGCCGAAAAATTTATAGCTGAATAACCTTTCACTTCCCTCGGCGGTGAAGTATAATTATAAAAAGGGGCAAAAAGATGAAGGTCATTTTTGTAGAAGATGTGTCCAAGGTGGCCAGGGCAGGTGAGATAAAAGAGGTAGCCGATGGTTACGGCAGGAACTTCCTTATCCCTCAAAAACTAGCCTTACCGGTCAGTTCTATGGCTACCAGTATGATAGAAGCCCAGCGCCGGAAGAAAGTCCAAACTGTGACAGAATCAGTTGAGCTGGCTGACCAACTGGAGGGGAGGGAAATTGTCCTGAAAGCCCGGGCCGGAGCCAAAGAGCGATTGCATGGCTCGGTTACCAGTGCCGATATTGCTGCTGAATTGCAGAACAGTACTGGGATAGTGATTGACAAAAGGAAAATAGAGTTAGCTGAGCCTATTCACCAGCTCGGCAGCTATGAGATAGCCATTAGACTGGCTAAGGACATAATGCCTAAAATAAAGGTAGTGGTTACAGAGGAAGAGGCGGAAAAGGGGAAGGATAAAGAGCCGGAGAAAGAGGCGAAGAAAGAAAAGAAAGCGGAGGCGAGGAAAGAAAAGGAGGAGATAAAAGCGGAGAAAGGGAAAGGTAAGAAGAAGGAGAAGGTGAAGAAGACAGAGAAGGAGACGAAGACGAATTAGAATGTATGGCGAAAAATTGCCGCCGCACGATATTGATGCCGAGGAAGCAGTAACCGGCTCGCTGTTGATAGATGGCACGGCAATCTATAAAATTGCTACCTTCCTGCAGCCGTCGGACTTCTACCACGAGCAGAGTCAATGGGTATATGGGGCGTGCCTATCGCTTTATCAGCGTCCCGAGGGTTCTGAGGCGATAAACCAGATCACGGTAGCTCAAGAGCTTGCCCGACAGGGAAAGCTGGAGTCATGTGGCGGAGCTGCCTATTTATCACACCTAATCTCCATAGTCCCTACCTCGCTTGATATTGAGCACTATGCCCGGATTGTTTATCGCCTGTCGGTAATGCGTGGTCTTATTAACGCTGCCGGGCAGATTGCGGCTATTGGTTACGAGGCTGACCCTAATGTTGACGCCAGCCTTAGTCGGGCAGAGGAGATTCTATTTAGGCTGCGCCATGGGCAGAGTCCCCGAGATTTCGTTCATATTCGACAGGTGCTGGATAAGTACTTTGAGGCTGCTGCCACCCCAGCTACTGAAGCTGAAGGCTATCAGGCACCACTTCCTTATGCGCTCTCAGGTTTCACCAAGCTTGACGAGTTTCTGGGTGGCTTTCAGCGCTCTGACCTGGTTATTGTTGCCGGCAGACCCAGCCTGGGCAAAACTAGTCTGACACTTAGTATTGCCCGAAACGCTGCTGTGGCGCAAGGGGCTTGTGTCGCTCTGTTCAGCCTGGAGATGGCACAGGAGCCATTGGTGCTGCGTTTACTATCCGGCGAATCTGGGGTCAATTTAAGACGGGTTCGTCTCGGGCTCCAAAATGAAGACGAGGAAAAGCAGATTATGGATGCTACCGGCATCCTTTCCGAAGCCCCAATTTATATTGACGATTCTCCCCAGCTCCGAGTAGTTGAGATGAGGAGCAAGGCTCGCCGACTCCACTTTGAGCGCGGCATCGACCTCATTATTGTTGATTACCTGCAGCTAATGCAGGGGGAGGGCAGGGGAGAGAACCGGGTTCAGGAGATTAGCTACATCTCTCGCTCCCTTAAGGCACTAGCTCGTGAGCTTAATGTTCCTGTGGTGGCCGTATCCCAGCTCAGCCGAGCTGTAGAGTGGCGGGCTTCACATAGACCTCAACTTTCCGACCTGCGTGAGAGCGGGAGCATTGAGCAGGATGCTGACGTGGTTATGTTTATCTATCGGGATGATTATTATTACAAAAGAGAGGAATGGGAAACCCAGTTTCCAGATAAAGACTACCCGGAAGGCATTGCCAATATTATCATTGCCAAGCAGCGAAACGGACCTATCGGAGAAATTGACCTTCGCTTTATACCCAAGACAGCTAAATTCGAAAATATGATTACCAGCCAAGAGCCGAGTCTATTATGAAGCAGTTTACTGGTTTCCCGGCCAAGATGCAGTTTACCCCCCTGCCCAATCTTTTCTTCAGCAGGTTACTGCCCCAAATTAGCGATATGGCTGAGCTAAAGACAACCCTCCATATTTTCGAGAACCTTTACCGCAAGCGGGGCTATCCTCGCTTCGTCACTTATGGAGAGCTTTTAAGTAATACCAGCCTGATGAGTAGCCTTAAGGAAGTGGTCAAGCCACCTGATGAGGCATTGCGCAAAGCCCTGGAGATGGCTACCGGGCGGGGAACTGTCCTTCATATAGCCTTAGATAGAGATGGAGCCACCGAGGATATTTATTTTCTCAATACTGAGGATAATAGACAGATGGTGGCCAAAATTCGGAGTGGTGAGTTTCAACTTCCCGGGCTGAAAGCTGGGGGACAAGCCTATGTTGAGCTTGAGGAACCGCCTGATATCTTTACCCTTTATGAACAGAACATTGGTATGCTAACCCCGATGATTGCTGATGAACTGCGTGAGGCAGAGAAGCTATACCCGGCAGATTGGATTAGAGATGCCATTAAAGAAGCGGTTAACCAGAACAAACGTAAGTGGGGCTATATTTCAGCAATTTTAGAGAACTGGTCATCGGAAGGCAGGAGTAGTGGAGCATATAAGCGAGATTCTGCGAAGAAGACAGACCCAGATAAATATATCAAGGGCAAATATGGACACATGGTCAGGCGCTGAGGAGCCAGAGCCATCACCCAGTTCACTCTGTCCTATCTGCAAGGGGGCTGGATTTGTTTATGCTGACGTTCCGGTGGGGCATCCTGGTTTTGGTAAGGCACTGCCGTGCCGCTGCACCCGGGAGGAATCAAACCGAGAGCGCCAGAACCGCTTGCAGCGCTATAGCAACCTGGGTTCACTGACCCGTTTTACCTTTGATGACCTGCTCCCCGAGGGGAGAAGAGGTGACCCGGTTAGTCAGGAGCAATTTAAACGGGCTTATGAGGCAGCTAAGGCATTTGCTAAAGACCCCAAAGGATGGTTAGTTCTGGCTGGCTACAGTGGCTGCGGCAAGACACATCTGGCAGCGGCTATTGCCAACGAGCGCATTAGCTATGGCTACCCGTCATTCTATATCACCGCCCCTGACTTGCTCCACCACCTACGTTCCACCTTTAATCCAGATAGCGAAATAGCGTATGGCGAGTTCTTTGACCAGGTGCGCAGCACTCCCTTACTTATCCTTGATGATTTAGGGGTGCAAGCTGGCACCCCATGGGCAAAGGAAAAGCTGGACCAGTTGCTGAATCACCGCTTTAATAACCAACTGCCCACGGTAATTGTTACCATAACCCCCATCGAACAGCTTGAAGACCGGATACGCACCCGTCTGACTGACCCCGATTTGTGTCGTGCCTACGTGGTTAAGGAGAAACCAGCCTCATCAGAATATAGCTGGGGTCCAGAGTTTGAACTGCAAAAAACAATGACCTTTGACAATTTTGACCGGAAGCGGGTTAACCTGCTGCCGGAGCAACAAGAGAACCTGGCGGAGGCATTCCGTTTGGCCTTTGACTTTGCCAAATCATCCGAAGGCTGGCTGGTATTTATGGGTGTTACTGGCTGTGGTAAGACTCACTTAGCGGCGGCAATCGTTAACTATCGCTATCAGGCCAACCAGCCGGCTTTGTTCGTGGTGGTGCCCGAGTTCCTTGACCACCTGCGCTCTACCTTCAGCCCTGACAGCAAGGTATCCTATGACCAATTATTTGAAAAGGTGAAGACGGCACCTCTACTCGTCCTGGATGACTTTGGTGAGCAGACGACTACCCTCTGGGCACGGGAAAAGCTCTATCAGGTTATTAACTATCGCTATAATGCCCGGTTGGCGACAGTAATCACTACTCGCTACTCTTTAGAAGAAATTTTAGAGCAGATTGAGGTCTCCATTAGTTCCAGGCTGGTTGACCCCAAAATCAGCACGCCATTTAATATCATTGCCCCCGACTACCGGGGTGATTTACGCCCCAGCCAGAGGAAAACATCCCGTGGTGGCAAGAAACAGCGCTGGAGCTGACAAGTTCAAGCTAGGGTAAGTAATCCCAAGTTTAGGTTTGCATATTTAGCCGCCATTTAGTAAAATGAGTAAGCCTTGGTATAGAGAGAAGCCTTAAAGATGATAAACTTTCCTGTCCTGGTGCTGAACCAGAACTATGAGCCGCTTAATGTATGTCGAGTTCGGCGGGCAGTAGTGCTGATTTATCGGCACAGGGCTGAGATGCTGGAGGATGGTTCAGGGTTTATTCACTCAGCCAATCGTATCTTTCCCGTGCCTTCGGTAATACGGTTAGACTATTTTATTAAGCGTCCCCGGCCTAAGAGGAAGCTAACTCGCCTTGAGGTTTTTAACCGTGACCAATATACCTGCCAGTATTGTGGTAAGGAGACACGGCAACTTACCCTAGACCATGTTGTCCCACGATACCGGGGCGGTCCACACACCTGGGAGAATGTGGTTAGTGCCTGTATACTTTGTAACCGTCGTAAGGCAGGCAGAACCCCTAGCGAGGCCGGGATGAAATTAATTTGCCCTCCCTCTCCCCCTCACGGTAACCAGTTTTTTTATATCCCTTCTCACTACCTACAAACCCAGAACGGGTGGCAAAAATACCTTCCTCAGTGAAAATCGGCTTAACCTTCTTCCTTCGGCGCCGGTGAGGAGCCTTCGTCAATGGTAATCTCACTGAGAGAAAATTCCACGATTGCTTGGCTTTCCAGTTCAACCGATACTGTTTCCTTTAGTGCGTTACTGCCAACTACACTGGCTACCCCCATAGGTGTAGACACTCGCTTCCCCTCCTTGGGCATTTTCTTCTTCATAGCACGGTATTGCTCATTCTCATAAACCAAGCAGCACAGCAAGCGACCACAAACTCCTGAAATCTTCATTGGGTTAAGGGGTAAATCCTGCTCCTTGGCCATTTTAATAGCCACCGGAGTGAACTCGCTTAAGAAGCTCATACAGCATAACTGACGACCACACCGACCAAAGCCGCCTATCAGCTTGGCTTCATCCCTTGGCCCTATCTGTCGTAACTCCACCCGTGTTTTAAGACGGCTGGCTAGTTCCCGAACCAGCTCGCGGAAATCAACCCTCTCGGCAGCACTAAAGAAAATAGTAAGGCGACTGCCATCAAGATTGTACTCAGCCGATATCAGCTTCATTGACAGCTCTAGTTTCGTAATCAGCTGGCCACACTCAACTAGAGCCTCTCTCTTTTTATCCTCTAGTTCCTGGGCGCTCTTAATATCCTCGGGTTCTGCCTTGCGCACCACTTGCTTCAACGGTGTGGGCACCTCACTGGTCAGTACTTGTTTAGGCGAGATGACCACTCGCCCCAGCTCCAAGCCGCGGCTTGTCTTGACTACCACACAGTCATTTTCCTCGAGGTCAATACCTGCCGGGTCGAAGTAGTATACTTTACCGGCTCTTTTGAAGCGGACTCCAACAATCTCAGCCATACTTTATCGAAAATTGGGTAGCGGGATTTTGCCCACTACGCTTCTCCTTTCTAGGTATACTAAGCATTAACACCTCCAGCACCAGCCGTGGACTGGCATTCTGCTTAAGCTGTTCCTCAGCCGCCTGAACACTACTAATAAAAGTCCTTATTTGAGCCAGGCTATAGTCCCCGGCTGTCTTAATAAGCGGGGCTTCAAGGTCAACGTTGGTAATATCATCACTGCAGCCTACCTTAACTAACATAAGGTCGCGCCAATAGTCAAGCCATAAATCCAGTATCTCATGAACTACCCCCCGGCTCTGATTAAACTGTGCTACCAATTGGGTGGCATAGGCAAAACGCTCCTCATAATCAGCATTGATAATGTCAAGCAACCTGTCTATCCGCTCGGCACGCTGCTGAAGCAGGCTATCATCAATGGCTGCCGAGAATGCCCAGTCGGGACAGCCGTGGGAAAGCCTGGCTAGGAGTCTGGCTTTTGGTGGCTCCATACCCCAACGATTATTGAGGGCAGCCTCTATTTCGGTGGTGGCTAGGGGGGGTAACTCCAGTCGCTGGCACCGGGAAATAACAGTGGCAGGCAGAAGCCGCTCACTGGTGGTTAGCAGGATAAAGACTACCTTGCCTACCGGCTCCTCCAGGGTCTTAAGCAGGCAGTTAGCGGCTTCATTTGACATAATCTCAGCCCCATCAATAATAAATACCTTATACTTACCCTCAAAGGGCGGCAGGTTAGCCGAATGCTGGAGTTGTCTAATCTGGTCGATACTGATTTCCACCTGGGACTTAGCCTCGGCTGAATTGGTATTATGGATCAAGCCTACAATCTGGACATCGGCGTGCTTGGCTGAAGCTATTTTTTGACAGGAAGGGCACTCACCGCAGGGCGGCTCATCTGCCTCGCAGTTCAGTGCCTGAGCTAGATTTAGTGCCAGAGTCATCTTGCCCACATGAGGGGGACCAATAAAAAGATAGGCGTGAGCCACCGTTCCTCTCTCCAGACTATGCTGGAGCAGGGATACAACTCTGGTTTGCCCAATTACCTGCCACACGATAAAGTCTCCTGTCTTACTATCTAAATTAAATCACACCTGGTCAGGTCGTCAAAGGTTTCCCGGCGCCGAATAAGATGTGCCTTACCCTCCTTGACCAGAACAATGGCTGGCTTAAGTGAGGCGTTGTAGTTGCTGGCCTGAGGCAGGCAATAGGCGCCACTGCCGGGTGTGGCAATAATATCACCGGCAGAAACCGGGGGCAGGTTAATATCCTTAATCAAAATATCACCCGACTCGCAGAACCGGCCAGCAATAGTAATCTTCTCCGTATTCCCTTCCGGCATCTTATTAGCTACCACTGCCTCATATTTAGCACCATAAAGGGCGGGGCGGATATTGTCAGCCATACCACCATCTACCGAGATATAGTGCCTGACACCGGGTATGTCTTTAATCACACCTACTTTATACAGGGCTACCCCTGCCTGTCCTACTATTGCCCTTCCTGGCTCAATAACCAGCCGGGGTAGGGACAACTTTAGCCCCTGGCATTGGCTGATAATTTTAGCCGTTATTGACTCAGCGTAGGCAGAGGTGGGTGGGGACGGGGAATCCAGGGTATACTGAATAGCAAACCCGCCACCGACATTCAGTTCCTTGAGTTCAAAACCGTATTTCAGCTTCATTTCAGCGGCAAAGTTGAGTAAAAGCTCAATAGCCTGCTCATACGGCTCAATCTCAAAGATGAGGGAACCGATATGAAAGTGCAGTCCGACCAGGTTCAGGTTAGGCGCTGACCGGGCAGTGGCTACAGCTTCTTCGCCTCTGGATAAGGGGAGACCGAACTTGCTGTCAATGGTGCCGGTGGCGATATACTGATGAGTATGGGGGTCTATCCCGGGCGATAGGCGCAGCAGTATATCGGGCGTATAGCCTTGATTTTCGGCTATTTCGCCGAGCATTTTAAGCTCGTGGAGATTGTCCACTACTATGCGACCAATATGCCACTCCAAAGCCAGCCTGATTTCCTCGGCTGATTTATTATTGCCATGGAAATAGACCCTGTCCAGGGGAAAACCAATTGATTGAGCAATACTGAGTTCCCCGGCAGAGACTACATCAAGTCCCAGCCCTTCATCCTTTAATATGAGCGCCAGAGCCCGATTTATAAAGGCTTTGCAGGCATAGATAACGGTAGTATCAGCATAGCGCTGACCAAATTCGGATTTGAACTCGGCGCACTTACCGCGCAGGCTGAGTTCATCAAAGAGATATAGTGGTGTGCCGAACTCGGCGGCTAGCTCTACGGTATCACAGCCGCCAATTATGAGGTGACCCTGGCCATTCACCTCGGCAGTTACCGGAAATAGAGAAAGTCTGGACATCATTTCCTTAATGTTAGCAGTGACGACTAGCGAAGTCAATTTAAGAGGGTATGATGTGTTGGGGGTCTATTGACAACTTGTTTTTATGGGGTATTATGATGTCAGGGAGCAGGTTAAGCAGATGAAAGGAATCGGGCAACAAATCTCAATGATAATCACCATCATTTCGGAGAGAAGGCCTCTCCTGTTCTTCGGGATTTTAGGAATCATCTCCTTGGTGGTCGGCTTTATTTTAGGCATCAGGGTGGTTAACTATCTGTCGGAGAAAGAGATACTGCTAACCGGCACCGCCCTGCTCTCAGCCCTTCTCCTTGGTATTGGAATATTCAGCATATTCACCGGGATAATACTGAGGACATTATCAAAACGGAACGGTAACTCGTAATTGAGGTGGCAGGAGGTGAAAATGAGGCGATTGATATTAGCAGTTCTAGTTATCAGCGTGATTTTACTTGGTGCTTGTGTAGAACCAGCGTCAGCACCACCAACACCGAGCCCTACTCCAACTCCTGAAACCACTCCTGAACCGATGCCAGCGCCAGCTCCAGAGCCTGAACCCGAAGAATCACCGGAAAATATGCGCTGGGTAGCCAGTCAGCTCCGAGACTTGCATAATACTATGCCAAGCTTAATTACCAAATACCCAATTGTTACATTTGAAGAGAATTTGATACATGAATTTCGTTTTATAGCCGGGGGCTGGGCGCTCTATTACCGAATGTCAGCTGTCAATGTTTCCCAAGCAAAAGCACACATCGACAATGCCTATTGGCTAACCAACAAAAGTAGACTGCCTGATGAGACAAAGCCACGGGATGTCAGTGTATACGAAATAAATGCTGAGGTTGTCAAGGCAATAAGTCTCCTTGAAAAGCAAGTGCCGTATAGCTACACATGTCAAGAGGACTTTATTAAGTGGGTTAGGGAAATAGGTACGGCTGAAATACAACGGCACGCAGAAAATGTCATTACGGACATCATGGAATTTTACGATGAGTACCGAGAAGAGTTGTCCAGAGTAATAACCAAGCTTGAGCTTATTCAATCTAGACTACCCAAGGACGATATTATTTTCAGCTTAGAATAGGTGCATAGAGCTCAAGGCTATTTTCAAAGCGGAATGCGGTTTGGCTGTGGCTAAAATATGAGAGTGGCAGCGACTGGATTTGAACCAGTGACCAAAGGCTTATGAGTCCTCTGCTCTACCACTGAGCTACGCTGCCACAAATTAAAATATAGCACGCCTCAAATTAAGCTGTCAATTTCTGTCTAGCTGTCCCAAAATCTAGTCAACCCCGGTAACATGTTTTCTTAATTCATCAGGTAATCGGCTCTTATCATTGGTGCCGGCGGGAGTTATTGGCGGTTGACCATTAGCCTTCATAATAGCTTTTCCCTCATCGCTCAACAGAAAATCGACCCAGGCAATAGCTAACTCCTGATTGGGGAAGTTAGAGGGTATGGTTACTCCATAAACTATGGGTTTACCCTTTTTGGTTATTGTTTCCCCTGGTTTCTTACCTGAAATCTCCACCTGTGCCATGGCATAGAAATCCCTGAACTCTTCGTTAGCGAGGTTAATCTCCGCGGGTAGCACAATATAGTTTAATTTATGCTGCACCGCTACCGACAAATATTCAAAGGCATAGTCCAGGTCGCCTGATTCTAAGAGGGCGATAAGCTCTACTGATTTGGGTCGCATCAAATCTCCCTCGGCTTCGTAGAGTTTATTGTATAGTCCGGGACCGGGGTAATACGACTCGGCTAGTTGCCATACCATCAGCGTTCTATAGCCGCAGGGGTCCTGGTCGGGGTCGCTGCGACCGTATTTCACTCCGTCTCGCTGGAGGATTTCATACCAGTTGTCCCCGTTTATTTCGTCAGCAAATTGCGATTGGTCAGTATAGGCGATACACATTTGGTTGGTAGCAAATATTATGTACCAGTCAGCGTATTCAGGAAACATAAGTTGGGGGATAACGGTGTAATCGGCGGAGCCAATGACACCGCACTCCTTATGAAGCTCGGTAACCTTGCGGATAGTAGTCTGGCTGCCGGCTCCCTCCGACAATATCTCTACATCAGGATAGAGCTTATTGAACTCTTCACTGATTTGAGCGAAGGGTATGGTCAGACTCCCGGCGTGGAATATAGGCAGCTTACCGGAAAGCCCCTCTGCTGGGGAAGACGGGGAGCAGCCTGACATCAAGCCCAAGGCTAACAAAAGAGCTATGGAAAATGCGATTATTTCGTTTCTCATGTGTTCCTCAATATGAGTTTTCTTTTTAAATCTAAGCCTGTTTTGTTAATTACTAATCCTTCATATCACGTCACCTTCTTTAAATGAGCTATGACTCTAAAAAACATGGATGGCTGAAGCCTTAAAGGTAATATAGACCTTTTTCCCTTCACTCAGCCCCATCTCCTCGAAGGAGTGGCGGGTGACTAAACAAATGAAGTCTGGGGGCAGGGTAACCGTCAGATAAAGAATTGCCCCTTTATTTGAGATATTGGTGATAGTGCCACAGAAAGAATTGCGAGCGCTGGAATGTAAGGGTTCATAGGAAATAAGAATATCCTCAGGTCGGATAGAAGCATGCCACTTGCCTCTAAGGTCGGTAACTACTACTAGCTCGACATCTTCAGTGTGAAAGACAGCATTTCTACCATCTTTGACCACTACCTCGCCGGTGAAGATATTCTTGGTCATAGCGAAGCGAGCCACAAACTCAGAATTAGGTCGACGGAATATCTCATCTGGGGTACCTGTCTGGTGGATGCAGCCATCGCCCAGAACCGCAATCCGGTCGCCCAGGGCTACTGCCTCCTCAAAATCATGGGTAACATGGATAGTGGTTATCTTTAGCTGGTTGTGGAGCTGGCGAAGCTCCCGTTGCACACCCTCCCGAGTTTCAGGGTCAAGGGCACTGAGCGGCTCATCAAGGAGGAGCACCTCAGGTTTAACGCTGAGGGCTCTAGCCAAAGCCACTTTCTGACGCTCACCACCACTCAGGGTGTCAGGGCGCCTATCCAGCAGGTGGGCTATCCCCAGTAAGTGAGAAAGCCAGTTAAGTACCTCGGTCAATTCTTGGTCGGGATGCCGATGAAGCTTCAGACCAAAAGTGATGTTTCCGGCTACTGACAGGTGGGGGAATAGGACGTGGTCTTGATAGACAATGCTAATACCTCTCCTTTCTGGACTGAGTCGGGTTACCTCATTTCCCCTGAGCCATATCTCCCCGCTTTTGAGCGGGTATAGACCGGCAAGAGATTCTAGTAGCACTGTCTTACCGGCGGCGGTTGGTCCTAGAATGACGAAGTATTCACCTGCCTCCACATTCAGGTTAATATCGCGGAGTAAAAAATCTCCCAGGTCAACACAGAGATTCTTTATCTGTATCATGTTCTCTGCCCCCGATACAGCATTAACCTAAAAAGGATAAAGGAGATGAGGCATATCAGGATTAGCAGCGCTGCCACCGGCTGGGCGTAGGCAAGCCCATAGCTCTCAAATCGCTCATAGATAAGGGTGGAGGCTATCATCGGGTGATAGGCTAGTATAATCACGGCAGCAAACTCGCTTATTCCTCTCGCCCACATCATCATACTGCCGGAAACGATGCTCCGCCAGGCCAGGGGAAAGGAAACCTTGAAGAAGGCCTGCCACGGCGATGCCCCCAGGGAGCGGGCGACCTTCTCCAGCCTGACATCCACTTTCTTAAACCCCTCTTTAGCTGAATTTATCAGGAAAGGAACGCTGACGAAGAGCATGGCAACAACAATACCAGCCATAGAATCCAAAAAGTCAATGCCGATAAAGTGAAAGGCCTTACCCGCGGCAAAACTACGACCGAAGACGAAAAGGAGGGCGATACCGGCGGCAATATGAGGTACCACAATGGGCACATCAACCAGTCCCTCCACCAAATTCTTACCCCGAAAATCAATCCTGGCTAGCAGGTAGGCTAGGGGTACCCCCAGGAAAAAGCCGATAACGGTAGTTATCAGGGCGGCATATAGAGTCAGCCCAATAGAGCGCATAACCTCGCCGTCAAGGGCTGTCTCCAGCAGTATCTGGGGGTCAGAGGTAACTATTATTTTAAGCAGAGGCACAATGATAAACAGAAAAATAACCAACCCCAGTAGAATGAAAGTGAAGGTCATACTGTTGGTGATAAACCATTTCTTATCCAAGAGTCACCTCCTGCTGGTATGTTAAGTAAAAAAACACCTCCGAAAGGAGGTGCTCGAAAATAGACCATAAGTGTCTATAGTTAAGCTCTCCTTTCCAAGCACGGGAGGCACTGCCGTTTCCAGCAACACCCTATCGGCCAATCTCCATAGGCTTACCTTTAGGAGAATAGGCTCGGAGAGATATATTTAGTTTTTATCTAGGGTAATACTACGTTCCTCGCTTGTTATAGTCGGGGCACCAGGTGGCGTTGGGACGTGCCGGGTTATGACATGCCCCGCGCCAATTCCATTTACAGCTATCACAAAGAAATATATTCATTCCTAGCGCCTTCTTGATGCTAAGGGTTATCCTGTGTCTCCAGGGAGGCTTTGTTGGCTTCACCTTTAACCTGAAATAATCTAAAATACCTGTTTAGTGTATCAGCTTAGATGCTATTTAGCAACAAACGTGATAGAATATGGCTAGTTTTTAAATGATGATTTCCAGTAATAATTCAGCTAGGTTGAAGGAGATAGATTGCCATGACCACCAAGGTCAGGGAAAAAGAGCAGCCGCTGAATATGGAGTCGCTTACCTTTGGTGACCTAACCTGGGTCAATATTGAGCGTCCGACGGAACGGGAGATAGAATATCTGGCTCAAAATTACCCCTTCCATCCCCTGGATTTAGATGACTGTCTCAGCCGAATACAGCGACCCAAGATAGATGAATATAAGGACTATCTATTTTTGGTCTTCCACTTCCCGGTATTCAATAAGGAGACACGCGTCACTTCACCCAGTCAGGTATCGGCATTTATTGGTGAAAACTACCTGATAACCTTACATAAAGGGGAACTTAAGCCATTGGTTAAGCTGTTCAAGGAATGCCAGATTGATGAAGAATCGCGGCAGGAGAACTTTAGCCAGGGCTCTTCCTATCTCCTCTACCGGATAGTTGATAGGCTGGTTGATTACTGCCTGCCGATACTAAATAAGATTGGTGACAATATTGAGGATGTGGAGGATGATATCTTTACCGACGAGATGCCTCGGGCGATAAAGAAAATCTCTATGATGCGGCGTGATGTTATCTCTTTCCGCCGCATCATCTGGCCGATGAGAGCGGTTGTGGGCAGTCTGGAGCCTAAGGTTCGCCGTTTTGCCAAGTCGGATTTGTCAGTTTACTTCGGGGATATGGTTGACCATGTGGATAAGATTTGGGATGGTTTGGATGAATATAAAGAGATAATTGAAGGGTTAAACGATACCCATGATTCGCTGGCGACTAATCGCACCAATGAGGTCATGCGAATACTGACCATCATTGCCTCTATCCTGTTGCCCCTAACTCTATTGGCATCCATTTACGGGATGAATATCCCGTTGCCAATGCAGGACTCCCCTTATTCGCTCGCCGTTTTGTTCGTTATCTGGATAGCTATTGTTAGCGGCATGCTCTACTTCTTCCGGCGACAGCACTGGATTTAGACGCAGTCGAGTGTAGCCGGTGAAGGTTTAGTGATAATGAATGTCTCGCACCGATTGTTAATTATTGCCGCTATCTTTGTCACCTGCCTGATTACAGCTAATATTGTCGGCGTAAAGGTTATTAGCTTCGGTCTCTTTATCCTCCCGGCTGCGGTAGTCCTTTTTCCTTTAAGCTATATTTTCGGTGATGTTCTTACCGAGGTCTATGGGTATCGTTGGGCAAGGAAAGTTATCTGGCTTGGTTTCTTCTGCAATCTTATTTTTGTGGTCTTTGCCTGGGTGGGGCAGGTGCTACCTCCGGCTCCCCTCTGGGAGGGACAGGAGGCTTATGAGAGTATTTTAGGCTATGCGCCGAGATTGTTTATTGCCTCCTTCTGCGGTTATCTTGCTGGTGAGTTCGGCAACTCTTTTGTCCTGGCCAAAATGAAGATTTTGACTCGGGGGCGATGGTTGTGGACCAGGACTATTGGCTCCACCATAGTCGGGCAGGGGCTGGACACCCTGATATTTGTTACCGGAGCCTACTTTGGCGCTCCTTTCTTTGTGCCTATAATGATTTTGTACCACTGGCTGGCAAAGATTGGCATTGAAGCCATTGCCACCCCATTCACCTACGCAGCGGTCAGCTTCTTGAAGAAAAAAGAGGCGATTGATACCTATGACTATGAGACGAATTTTAATCCCTTCCTCGTCTCAGGTTAGGGATGTTCAATATTAACCGGATATAAGAGTTTTCAGGGAAGGGGGTTACCAAGCAACCAATGGATATTCAAGTCCTGGGGGCTCATAACTGCGAATCACAAGATTCAAAGCTCGTCAGCTTACTAATAGACGATGTCCTGGCTTTAGATGCCGGCGCGCTTACCTCAAGCCTATCCTTCTCAGCTCAACAGAAACTTAAGGCAATCCTGGTCACTCACCAACATTATGACCATATTAGAGATATTCCGACCATAGCCTTTAACCTTTTCCTTCGGGGGGCTACTATCAATATCTACTCTATACCCACTGTGTATGAGGCGCTTACTACTCATTTACTGAACGGCAGGATTTATTCCAAACTCTTGGAATCACCTCAAAGTAATCCAACAGTTAAGTTCACCGTAATAGAGCCAGGCAAACCTGAGCCGATTGAGGGCTATAGTATTCTGGCTATTCCGGTAAATCACTGCGTTCCTACCGTTGGCTATCAGGTCGCCTCCCCGGATGGTAAGATAGTATTCTATACTGGCGATACCGGACCAGGCTTAGCTGACTGCTGGAAGTATGTGTCGCCCCAGCTACTTATCATTGAGGTTACGGCTCCAAACCGGTATGAAGAATTTGCCCGAGAGTTAGGGCATCTTACTCCTGGTCTGCTTGAGCAAGAACTGACAGTTTTCCGGGAGGTTAAGGGCTACCTGCCCCGGGTAGTTTTGGTTCATATGAACCCTGAATTAGAGAAGGAGATAGAGGCTGAAATCGCCGTGGTCGCCGAGGCATTAAATAGTTCAATCAACCTAGCCTATGAAGGGATGCAAATTCACCTGTAAAATAGCCACCATAAGTAGAGTGCCGGGGGGAGGTTTAGACGGGCATAGCCTCTCTAAAGAAATAACCTTCCCCCCTCTTTGAAAGGGTAGATGCTAAAAGGAGAGTCAAAGAGAGGCTCCGCCTCTCTTACATAATCCATTCCCCCCTGCCTCTTGATAAGGGGGTGGGTTGCTAAATAGCTATCTAAGGGGGTGGAGTTAATAAACACGCCTAAATTCATAGTTGACCACAATGTGGGGAAGCTGGCCAAGTGGCTGAGAATAATGGGGTATGATGCCCGGTTCTTCCATGGCACTGATGACGCTGACCTGGTAGCTACGGCGCTAGCCGAGGGAAGGGTGATATTAACCAGAGACACCCAGATTATGAAAAGACGGGTAGTAACCAATGGACGGCTCAAGGCCATCCTTATCCAGAGCGATGAACCCGAGCAACAGATGTGTCAGGTAATAAATACTCTAAACCTGGATTGTCGGTTTAGACCGTTCTCTCTCTGTCTGGAGTGTAACCAGCCCCTGCAGGAGAAGAGTAAACAGCAGGTGAAGGACCGGGTGCCACCCTATGTTTTCCAGACGCAAGACCAGTATATGGAGTGTCCTGCCTGCCACCGAATCTACTGGAGGGGAACCCACTGGCAGGCAATGACCCAGAGACTGAAGAAGTTTATGAAAGGTTGACCATAGAGATTGTTTATTGACCTCACCCCCTTTAGATTTTTATTAGGTAACCCCATCCCCTTTATCCCCTTCCCCTTATCAAGGGGAAGGGGAGCTTATATAAGGGAGGCGAAGCCTCCCTTATACCCTCCTTTTAAGGAGAGGGGGAAGAGATTTTAGAGAGAGGCGAAGCCCCTCTCTTACCTGCCCTCCCCCCAGGTTGTTTAGTAAAGGGATTAAAAGGGGCGAAGCCCCTTTAAGAAATTCCCTTCCCTCTCCCCTTATGAAGGGGAGAGGGACAAAGGGTGAGGGGTTGGTAAGCAATCTCCAAATAATCCCTTGACCATAGCCCAGGATATTGATACACTTCAACTCGGTAATAGCTGAGGTAGCTTAATTTACAGCGGAGGATTACAGTGAAAATTCTAACCACCGCCCAGATGCGTCAGGTAGAACAAGACTGTGCCAAGGTTGGCTTGTCCACCAGTGTGCTTATGGAAAATGCGGGGAAGGCGGTAGCCGAAGAGGTCAGACGAATCCTGGGCAATATTAACCAGCAATTCATCTTGGTTCTGATAGGACCCGGCAACAATGGTGGGGATGGGTTAGTTGCCGCTCGCCATCTTCATGACTGGGGAGCCAAGGTCAGCGTCTGCCTTTTTAGCCAGAGACCGACAAATGACCCCAACCTTGAGCAGGTTCAGACACGTGGTATGACGGTGGTTGACGCTACTGACAGTGAAGGTCTGGACAGGTTTGATGAGTTACTGCCATCGGCTGACGCTGTTATTGATGCTCTATTTGGCACCGGTAAAGTTCGCTCCATTCGCAGCCTCTTCTTGCAGGCATTAGACAAGGTAGCTAGAGTCAAAAAGAAGCGACCAGGCCTTCGTATCATTGCCCTGGATTTACCCTCGGGGCTTGATGCTGATACCGGTGAGGTAGACCAGGCTTGCCTTTATGCTGATAATACTATTACCCTTGGCTTTCCCAAGCCAGGTTTATTTAACCCTCCTGGTGCCGAAAGGGTAGGTGAAATGTCCGTAGTCGATATTGGCATACCAGCATACCTGGCTGAACCGGTAACTGAAGAGCTTATCACTACTGAGTGGGTTAAGTCGGTTCTTCCCCGGCGTCCGCTTGAGGCTAACAAGGGAAGCTTCGGCAGGGTTCTGGTGGTTGCCGGCTCGATTAACTATATTGGCGCCGCCTACCTGGCCTGTAGCGGGGCTATTCGAGTTGGGGCGGGGTTAGTAACCCTGGCGACGGCTACCAGCTTACAACCTATCCTAGCCTCCAAGCTAACCGAGGTAACCTATCTCCCCTTGCCTGAGTCTCATCCCGGCATTATCTCCGCCGAGGCAGCCAAGCTCATACAGCAGGAATTAAACCACTGCAATGTCCTGCTACTGGGCTGTGGGCTGGGACAAAGCCAGTCAGTCATAAAACTCGTTAAGTCCGTACTTTTTAAGTTGAAGCCAGCGCTACCATCCCTAATCCTTGATGCTGATGCTCTTAATACCCTGGCTAACACTCCGAAATGGTGGCAGCAGCTAACTGACGATGTCATACTTGCTCCACACCCGGGCGAAATGGCAAGATTGGCTGGGATATCAGTAGATGAGGTGCAGTCGGATAGGGTACGCGTTGCCAAAAAGATGGCTCAAGAGTGGCACAAAACGATTGTCCTGAAGGGAGCTTATACGGTTATTGCTGCCCCAGGTGGTCAATCGGCACTTAACCTGGTAGCCAATCCCGGGCTGGCATCAGCCGGAACCGGTGACGTTCTTTCTGGGATTATAGCTGGATTAATGGCACAAGGTCTGTCCCTCTTTGATGCGGCTGCCTGCGGTGTGTATCTCCATAGTGAAGCTGGTGAGATGGTTAAGGCCAGGTTAGGCGATGCGGGTATGATTGCTACTGACCTTTTACCGGAGCTACCACTGGTTATTAAGCGATTAAAAGAAGACTAACCTAACCGGTTAGTGAAGTTGGACGGGAAGGTTATGCTACTAGTCATTGATATTGGAAATACTGACACCACTTTAGGGGTTTTTGACGGTGAGGAGCTTCGGGCTACCTGGCATCTGGCGACAGAAATTCACCGTCGGGCAGATGAGCATGCTGGATTACTGATTAACCTGCTGCACTATCAGCATATAGACGCGTCTGATATTAAAGAGGTAGCCTTATGCAGTGTCGTCCCACCATTAATACCTACCTTTGAGGAGCTATGTAAGCGATATTTCCATATTTCGCCGCTGGTGGTAGGAGCCGGGGTTAAGACCGGGGTTCGCATCCGCATGGACAACCCGAGGGAGGTTGGCGCTGACCGTATCGTGAATACCGCCGCTGGGCATCATCTATATGGTGGTCCGCTAATCATCACCGACATGGGTACCGCCACGACCTTTGATATAGTATCCAAGGAAGGCGACTATCTGGGGGGGGTTATTGCCCCAGGTATAGTTACTGCCGCTGAGGCTCTGTTTATGCGGGCAGCGGTGTTACCCAGAGTGGAATTGGTTCGCCCCAAACGGGCTATTGGCACCAATACTATCACGGCTATGCAGTCTGGGATTGTCTTTGGCTATGTTGGACTGGTTGAAAGCATAGTGTCTCGTGTCCGGCAGGAATTAGGGGAAAAGGCTAAGGTGGTAGCTACCGGAGGCTACGCTGAATTGATAGCTAAAGAAACACCGGTAATTGATGTGGTAAACCCTGATTTGACCCTGGTTGGATTGAGACTTATCTATCTCATGAACCGGGCCTGATAAGGAGGTTTTTGGTTAGGGGGTAGATTGAAGGGGCGAAGCCCCTTCACAAATAATCCCTCCCCCTCTCCTTTGAAGGAGAGGGGGATACAGGGGGTGAGGTTGTTAAACTCTTTCTGGTGAGGAGACAATATGCTGGCTAACAAAACCATAGTGTTGGGCATAACTGGAAGCATAGCTGCCTACAAGGCAGCCGACATTGCCAGTAAGCTAACCCAGGCTGGGGTTAGGGTTGAGGTAATCATGACCCAAGCGGCTACCAAATTCATCGCTCCACTCACCCTTCGCAACCTTACTGGCCGACCGGTAGTAACCGATATGTTTGAGTTGACCTCTGAGTACAGTGTCGACCATGTAGCTTTAGCTGAGGCGGCTGATGTGGTGGCTATTGCCCCGGCTACCGCTGATGTTATCGCTAAACTGGCAGTCGGTATCGCTGACGATATGCTCACCTGCACCGTGCTGGCGACTAAAGCGCCGGTTATCGTAGCTCCAGCGATGCATGCTGATATGTTCCAGAATCCCGTCACGCAGGACAATCTGGCTAAGCTCAAAGCCAGGGGCTTTATTATAGTCGGGCCAATTCGCGGTCGTCTTGCCTCAGGCACAGAAGGTATTGGGCGTCTGGCTGAGGTTGAGGAAATAATCGCTGCCATAGAGCAGGTGGTGGGCAGAAGCGGTGACCTGGCCGGTAAGCGCATCGTGGTTACTGCCGGGGGTACTCAAGAACCCATTGACCCGGTCCGTTATATTGGCAATCGCTCCTCGGGTAAGATGGGTTATGCTATGGCTGAGGCAGCCAGAGATAGAGGGGCTGAAGTTAAACTAATCACTGCCTCCACTTACCTCCCTGAGCCGGCAGGCATTGCGGTTACTCATGTTGGCACCGCTATCCAGATGAAGGAAGCAGTAGCTCAGGCGGTGGCTCAGGCCGACGCTTTAATTATGGCGGCGGCGGTGGCTGACTACCAGCCGAAGAGCACAGCCAAGGCTAAGATTAAGAAAGAAGTCCCCAGCCTGACACTGGAGCTGGTCAGAACCCCGGATATTCTAACCGAGGTAGAGGGCAAATTTGTCAGGGTTGGTTTTGCTGCTGAAAGTGAAGATATGGTGGCAAATGCCAGGCAGAAGCTACAAAAGAAGCAACTTGACATAATAGTAGCAAACGATATTACCGATGCCGACAGCGGCTTTGGCACCGATACCAATAAAGTAACCCTGATTGACCGGGATGGTAAGGTAGAAGATTTGCCCTTGCTAACTAAAAGAGAAGTGGCGGATAAGGTACTGGATAAGGTGGTGGGGCTTTTGGCTGGGAGGTAGCCCTAAATTGAAGGAGGCGATAAGAGGTGGCTAAGGTAAATTATACATGTGAATGTTGCGAAATTTTGTTTCTTTCAGGCAAGCCTCCATCTCGCGAGCACTTGTGTAGCGATTGTATCGAAATACGAAGGCATTTGAGGCCGTATGCTGAAAGACTTGGCGTAGGGCAAGTGCTTGCTAGGGCTGGCAAGCTATTACTCCCTTATGCAGAGCAGAAGCAAAAGTAAAAATACGATCGCCAAAGGATGATATGTGAAAAGGGTAATCAGCCTTATCGCAGTAGTGATGCTGACAACTACTCTATTCGCTTGTGTGCCGTCGCCTACACCAATACAGACTCCGGCCCCAGCACCGACTCCTACACCTGCTTCAGCACCAGAACCAAGCGTAATACGGATAACTGCTGTGGACTTGTGGGAAGCCTACGATGAAAATGAGGTGGCAGCCGATACCATGTATAGAGGAAAAACACTCGAAATATCTGGGATAATAGACGAAATAGGTAAAGATCTTTTTGACACTCCGTATATTAACTTAAGAACCAAGTTCAGCGAGATTATCCTTCCATATCCGCAAGATAGTCTAGTAATGACAGAGAGCAGAGTGAAATGCATATTCGATAGCAAACATGAATCTCAATTAGCACAGTTGGTTAAAGGACAAGAGGTAAGGGTTCAAGGAGAGTGTAGCGGCTATAACTACTATGTGAGGATGACAGACTCAACTTTATTAGCAGCGACGCAGATCCAGAAGCCTGAAAATGAAGAAATAAATTTTACAGTCAAAATAGAGAGGTCAACTCTTGTCCCCCCACGCAAGATTGCCGGGCAGGAGATTCCTGGTTCCAATATTGCGGTTAGAATAGAATGTAGTGCTAGTGAGGGAATTTACATTCACACGATGGCGTTGCGTTCAGATATTGCTGAACAGACTTGCTACGTGGGAGATACATATGGGAAAGGACATGTGTCTGGGAGTAATTCTTATGTCTATCTTAATTACCAAAGACCTGCGATAGAGGTAACATTGCTGGGGCTCAGTGAAGAGGTTCTTTTCCATGAAACAATCACTATTGAAGATTGATATCATTAACCGTTGGTATGGGTGCAGCGTAGTAATGGGGAGTTGAGTGAGAGAGGGGGCGAAGCCCCCTCTCTAAAAAACCCTCCCCCTCTCCTGGTAAGGAGAGGGGGATTAAGGGGGTGAGGTTGGTAATTGGTAAGTATTTAATATCTTTTTGTCACCCTGAGTGAAACGAAGGGTCTCAGAGATTCTTCGCTACGCTCAGAATGACAAGGAGATGCTCAGAATGACAAGGAGATGTTCAGAAATGACAGCGAGGCGAACGATTATGTTGACTAAGTTATGAAGAGGTAAGCATGGCAGAAGCACCAGATTCTCAATATGAAATGCCCAAGGCCTATGAGCCGGGGAAGGTTGAGCAGAAGTGGTACCGGTTCTGGCTGGAGAAGGGTTACTTCACCCCCAGGATAGACCCGAAGAAGAAACCCTTCGTTATTATTATGCCCCCACCCAATGTTACCGGCGAGCTTCACGTCGGGCATGCCTTAACTGATATCTTAGAGGATATTATGACCCGCTGGCACCGAATGAAGGGTGACCCCACCCTTTGGCTGCCCGGTGTTGACCATGCCGGCATTGCCACTCAGGTGGTGGTGGAACAGCTGCTGGCGGCAGAGGGGCTAGACCGACATCAGTTAGGCATAGATAAATTCACCGAGAAAATAACCCGGTGGGCAAACGAATGCCGCCAGACTATCGATGAGCAACACCAGAGGTTGGGCGCTTCCTGTGACTGGAGCCGGGAGCGCTTTACTCTGGACAAGGGACCAAGCCGGGCGGTGCGCACCGCCTTCGTCCGTCTGTATAACAAAGGGTTGATTTACCGGGGAGAACGGATTATCAACTGGTGTCCCCGTTGTGCTACCGCCCTCTCCGACCTTGAGGTAGAACACAAAGAGGTAACCGGGCATCTATACTACGTCCGCTACCCTCTGGTTGATAACAATGATTTTATTACCGTGGCTACCACCCGGCCGGAGACGATACTTGGTGATACTGCGGTAGCGGTCAACCCGGAGGACAAACGGTTCAAGGCTATGCTGGGCAAGGAGGTCATCCTGCCGGCGGTGAACCGGGTAATACCTATCATAGCTGATGGGGCGGTTGACCCCGCCTTTGGCACCGGGGCGGTTAAAATCACCCCGGCTCATGACCCGGTGGACTTTGAGGTGGCTCAGCGCCAGGGACTGCCTCTGGTAAACATACTGAACCTGGATGCTACTATGAACGAAAATGCCGGTCCCTATGACGGGCTTGACCGGTTCGCTTGCCGCCAGGCTATTCTCTCCGACCTGGAGAAAGACGGACTTCTGGTGAAGGTTGAGCCCTATGTCCACTCAGTAGGACATTGTGACCGATGCCAGACAGTTATTGAACCGCTTGCCAGCAAACAATGGTTTATCAGGACGCAACCTCTAGCTCAAGCCGGCATTAAAGTCGTGGTTGATGGGCGCATTAGCATTATCCCCGAGCGCTTCACCAAGGTCTATCTCAACTGGATGGAGAATATCCGTGACTGGTGCATCAGCCGCCAGCTATGGTGGGGGCACCGCATCCCGGTGTGGTATTGTCGGGACTGTGGTGAGTTGACGGTAACCGTTGACGATGCCAAATCCTGTAGCCACTGTGGCTCAACTAATATTGAGCAGGACCCGGATGTTCTGGATACCTGGTTTAGCTCGGCGCTGTGGACTCACTCTACTCTGGGCTGGCCTGATGATACCGAGGACTTGCGCTACTTCTACCCGACCGCAGTGATGGAAACCGGCTATGACATCCTCTTCTTCTGGATAGCCAGAATGATTATGATGGGTCTGGAGGATACCGGCGATATTCCTTTCCAGACGGTTTACCTTCACGGGCTGGTGCGCGATGAGAAGGGGGAGAAGATGAGCAAGGTTAGGGGCAATGTGCTTAATCCGATTGATACCCTGGAGAAGTATGGCACTGACGCCCTGCGCTTTGCCCTATCTACCGGCACCTCACCGGGAAACGATATCAAGCTGACCTCGTCAAGGCTGGAGGCGGGGCGTAACTTTGCCAACAAGCTGTGGAATGCCACCCGATTCGTAATCAGATGTATTGAGCCAGAAAGCACCGATGTGAAAATCCAGTGGGACTTGCTTCCCGTAGAAGACCGTTGGATAGTAAGTCGGCTTAATCGCACCATATCAGGTGTAACCAGCCTGATGGAAGGCTTCCAGTTTGGAGAAGCCCAGAGGCAAATTCACGATTTCCTGTGGGGTGAATTCTGCGACTGGTATGTCGAGTTGGCTAAGATTCGTCTCCGCTCTACCGAGGAACTGCCACCTGTCCCGGTTCTGGTTTATGTCCTGGAGACCTCACTGCGTCTTCTGCACCCCTATATGCCCTTCGTTACCGAAGAGCTATGGCAAAACCTCAAGCAGCACCTGTCCCCGGACTGGCAAGCCACCGAGTCCATAATGGTAGCTGCTTACCCTGAGGCTGATGACACCGCTATTGACCCGGAATCAGAGCGAATTATGGAATCCATAATAGAGATAATACGCTCTATCCGCAATACCCGGGCTCAATACCAGGTGGAGAGCACCCGGTGGGTTGAGGCTCAAATCTACGGGGGCGAACTTACCTCAGCTATTGCTGCCTATTCTCAGGCCATCCAGACCTTGTCCAGGGTGAGGCCAGTTACTTTCCTGGATAGCCGACTGGAGAGTCCACCGGGTGAAGATGCCCTGGCATTGGTGCTTGGGGAAACAGATGTAGTCATACCTTTAGGGAGTATGGTTAATCTGGAAGCGGAGAGGGAGCGGTTGCAGAAGGAGGTAGAGGGAATTCAGGCTGAGGTGGCTCGACTTGAAGCCAGGCTCAAGGATGGGGCGTTTCTGACCAGGGCACCAGCCGCCGTTGTGGAGAGAGAGCGAGATAAACTGGCGCAGAGAAAGGACAAGCTGGAAAGGCTCAAAGAGCAACTGGGTAGATTTGAATAGAGTTTTTACCTTTTATTCCGTGTAGGGTGGCTTATCGGTTACCAGTCTCCGGGGAAAACCGTTCTTCGTCCGTTGTTGCCTTAACTGCTCCAGCCCCTTCTTGGTGTCACTGGCAACCCTGGCCTTATCACAGTGGTTTAGTCGGTACTTAAATAGCCAGTAGGTAAACTCCTTAAGCTCGGTCAGGCTGATTGACCGGCGCTGAGGATATCCCTTTTCACGGCGGAAGTGCTTGAGCAGCACCGCTTTAGTAGCCCCATATATCCGGTGATAAACCTCGTTATCAATATCAGGCTCCTTATTGAAGCCCGAGGTTCGCCTCTCCTTGCGCACCTCCTCCCGCACTGCCAGAACTAGAGCCTCCTCTACCGTAATGCCATAAAAGTAATTGAGATACTGGCGATACTTACTACTGCCAATGAGCTGCTTGAAATTATCTTCGGTCAGGTTAATTGGCGGCTCACCATGAAAAAGGAGACCCAGTTTCTCATTTTCAGGTAGTAGTCCATCTACTGATGCGCATAGGCGCTCAGCCAGGAGTAGCCAGTCGAAGGCTTCATCGGCAATGAGGTAGCAGTGGATGAGACCGTTATTGGTTTCCTCAGCCGCACTCCATAGCCCGATAGCCTCCAGTAAAGCGATATACCAGTGCTTATCTCGGGTGATGGCGTGCCTTAAATATTGTATGGCTTCAGCATCTCCCGCCGGAGTCAATTGAAAAAGTGGTAGCTGTTTGTCCAGGTCTGTCATTCCCTATCCCCTAGAGTCACGACATTGGCTTGTGGTATGCTGTTTCCTTTCTTGCATTGCCTGAATCTGGCGGAGGATATTTCCCGCAGTCTTATCCCCGATATGGGGTAAACTGGCTACCTTGCCGCCAACGATAGCTGCCTCCAGTTCATCTATCGACGTTATACCCAGTTCGTTGATAAGCAATACGGCTGTCTTGGGTCCCACGCCGGGTATATCCAGCAGGTCACTAACCCCCTCCGGGAACTCAGCCTTTAACCTCTCGTAGAGGGCAAGGCGCCCGGTGGTTACCAGCTCGGTAATCTTCCTGGCAATGGCTTCCCCCACCCCGGGTACTTCCTTTAACCTGTCCTCAGCCACCAGCTGCTCCAGTTCCACCGGCAGGTGTTTGATAGCATGAGTCACATTCCGGTAAGCCCTTATCTTAAACGGGTTCTCCCCCTTAAGCTCCAGGAGGTCAGCAATGTCCTCAAATATTTTGCAGATTTCACTGTTTTTCATTGGTTTTGTTAACACTTATTCAGCTATGGTTTCCCATTCACCTAACACTCTGTCTTCATCTAAGTGACTTTCAATGTAATCACGGAAAGAAGAATCAGAAAGAAACTGTTTTGCTTTACCCTCCAGATTATAGGCTTCTTCCCTTGTGACTACCCAAGTAGAGTCCCAAAATTTTGGGTCATCTACTTCAATGTTAAACTCCGATAGAATTGTATTAAGATTGTTGATACATGAAACTCTTTTTGTAGATTTACATATTGCTCTTATGAAAAAGTAAAAATCGTTCCTTTCGTTTTGAGAGACTACCTCAAAGTTGTATTTCCTTCCCTGAATGGAAATTGTCATTTTACATCACTCGCATATTCTCTTCTAAATTCTTCATACACAATTCTCAAGACTTTTTCTCTGTCCTCTATGTCTTCAAACTGCTCCGCCAACTTTAATATATCATTTCTGCTGATTGACTGAACTTTCATGTTAACAAGATAGTTCTTAATCTCTTTTGATATGTCATCGATTACTAAAATTACATTCCCGTCGTTGAGTCTTTCGCTATCAAAGTTCACTCTTAATTCTGCATAGATATTGTCGGCTGTATTCTTATTGTATATCTTAAGCTTCTTTATCTGATAAACGACTCCAAAGTTTGTAGAAAGGTCAACGCCTTTGTCATGAGCGGATGTGCGAGTGTCACGGTATACTTTGCAAGCAAATTTCTCGAGGTGAACTTTTATCACAGCAAAACTAAGTATTTCAAAATTTGTCGGATTCTTACTAGCATATTCCTTGACCATATCGACAAATTGACCCTTATCTGCGGAAAGTTCCGCCCTAAACGTCTGTTCTCCGAGGTTTGGTATCAATCCCAAACGTTTAGTAATATGCTGATTTATCATTTCTGGAATCCAAGCAATAAGGATCTCAGCATAAGTAGTGTATGGGGCAAGAAGCTCGTATTCCTTGTTTCCTAAAACCTTCAAAACACCATATTTGGGTAGATTCCGTGACGGATAGGCATCGTAGTATTTCCCACCTATATGTAAATCGTGTTTTAGATAATTCATCATATATTTAACGGCTTCTTCGTAACATCTTCTAATTTCTGTATCTGAAAACAGGTTCTTACCTGCCTCATGATACTCCTTCACAATTCCAAAGGTTATGATAGGGAAGATAATTTTGGTCTGGGATCTCTGCAGCATTTTCTCTATGTTATCTTTACAAAAAAGTTCATCAACCATAATGATAAACTCCTTAATTCAAAACGGCAATTCTTCCATCTTGAATAACACGGTATACCTCGCTGGCAACTTCCCGCAAAAGTTCTAGATACTGGCCATAGGTTTTGAATAATCCTTTATAGTCGAATGGAGCGTTGAAGTATGGCGGTGAAGTAACCATTAAATGAACGCTTTTATCTGGGATTTCAACCATACTCGCCGAGTTGCCAATTATAAGTTTATGATTAGTTACCATATTTTCTTCACCTTCCGCAGCATTTGTATTTCTTGCCCGGTTCAGCCGAATTTTTCTGGCGTCATTGATAGCCACTCCACCTGAAGCGTGACATCATGAAACTTACCAGAAAAGGGTGCTTTTCTCCCCAGGATGTTAATAACCGGTAATACGTAGTATTAAAAATTTCCTGGCTCTTATTGTCCTTTTCCTTGGCTTCCTTTATTTCTTGAAGCGTCTCCTTAATTAATAAAAGACACCGTTTACGTCGTTTATGTAGTTTTTCACTGGATTCAGGCAGATTTTCCAGGCTCTGGCTCACCTCTTGAATTGCCTGCTGTAGCTCTTTATCGGTCATACTAAGCTCACCTTCCGCAGCATTTTTTGTATTTCTTGCCACTGCCGCAGGGGCAGGGGTCGTTGCGCCCTATCTTCTTGCTGCCAACAGTTGCTGGTTGCAGGCGGCTTCCTGCCGCTACTGCCTGAGCTGGTGTGCCACCGCCTCTGGTAGCCGTGGCTCGGGTCATCGGGGTGGGGGCTTCCTTCTTGACAATGCCCACACGGTATATGGTGTGGGCTACATCGTGCTGAATGGTATCTAGCAATATCTGAAACTGCTCATAGCCTATATTTTTATAAGCATCTACTGCCCGCACCTGACGTAGAGTCTGCCATCCTGCCTCCTGACGCTTATCCTCCATCGCCGTGAGGTGCTCGACCCACAGGTTATCTATGGTGCGAAGCATTACCAGGCGCTCCACTATCCTCATATCATCTGAGCCTAATTCCTTTTCCTTTTCTTCATAGGCTGCCTCGGCCTGCTCAATTAACCTGTCTTCAATCTGCTTCGGCTTGAGCTGGACGAGGGCATCGGCGTTGAGCTGGGGTGGTAGGGGGAAGATGGTGGAAGCATTAGCCAGTAAGCCCTCTATATCCCAGTCAATGCCACGCTCATCAGGAATGTGAGTTGCCGCTATACCCTGAAGCTCTTCTCTAACCATTGACAGGATGTTTGCCTTGAGGTCGGCACCGCTTAGTATCTTCTTCCGCTCGGCATAGATAAGCTCACGCTGCTGATTAATGACATCATCGTACTCGACCAGGTGTTTACGCATATCAAAGTGGTAGCCCTCAACCCTGCCTTGAGCCGATTCAATAGAGCGGTTAACCAATTTATTCTCAATCGGGGTATCCTCATCCAGGCCAGCCCAGTCCATAAAGCCCTTAATCCGGTCGCCGCCGAAGCGCTTGACAATGTCATCCTCCAGAGACACATAGAAGCGGGAGCTTCCCGGGTCACCCTGCCGCCCGGCTCTGCCCCTGAGCTGATTATCAATTCGCCGTGCCTCATGGCGCTCAGTGCCGATAATGTGGAGACCGCCAAGCTCAACTACTATATTGTGTTTCTCCTGCCAGTCTGGCTCGTTTTGCCCGTCAGGGCTTCCTCCCAGAACAATGTCAACGCCGCGCCCAGCCATATTGGTGGCAACGGTTACCGCCTCTGGTTGGCCGGCCTGGGCAATGATATAAGCCTCCTTGTCGTGTTGCTTAGCATTAAGCACCTGATGGGGAATCCCTTTCCGTTTTAATAGCCCGCTCAGTTCCTCCGACTTCTCAATAGACACGGTGCCGATTAGCACCGGGCGCTCTTCTTTGTGAAGCTGCTCAATCTCACGCACCACCGCCCTGAATTTAGTCTCTTCATCCTTATAAATCTGGTCGGGGTAGTCCTCACGAATCATCGGCTCATTAGTTGGGATTTGCACTACCTCAAGCTTGTATATCTTGTGGAACTCCTCAGCCTCGGTGGCGGCAGTACCCGTCATCCCGGCCAGTTTGTCATACATTCGGAAGTAGTTCTGGATAGTGATGGTGGCAAAGGTTCGGCTTTCTTGCTGAACTCTGACATGCTCCTTGGCTTCTATTGCCTGGTGCAGCCCCTCAGAATAACGGCGACCAAGCATTAACCGGCCGGTGAACTCATCAACAATAATAACCTGACCATCCTTCACCACATAGTCGCGGTCACGCTTAAATAGCACCTGAGCTTTAAGGGCACTCTCAAGGTAGCGGGTGAGGGAGTAGTTTGACGGGTCGTAGAGATTAGGCGCTTTTAACAGTCCCTCCCTCTTTAGAATCCTTTCCATACTGCTGATGCCAACATCGGTCAGGTTAACGGTGCGTGCTTTTTCGTCTATGGTGTAGTCCTCATCCTGACGCAGGCGAGGAACCAGTCGGGAAAATATTTGATACCTCTGACTCGCTTCCTCAGCTGGACCACTGATAATAAGCGGGGTGCGGGCTTCATCAATAAGGAGATTATCCACCTCGTCAACAATGGCGTAGCTTAGCTGACGCTGGACACAGTGGGACAGGTCAATAACCATATTGTCCCGGAGGTAGTCAAAGCCAAACTCGCTGCTGGTGCCGTAGGTGATGTCGGCTTCATATGCCTGGCGGCGGGGAATGGAGAGGAAGTGGAGCCACCGTTTATCCCCGGAATCAGAGGTGGGGTCATAAAGGCGGGCGGGAGCATGTTCATCTGGGGTCTGTTGAGGATAAATACTGGCTACGCTTACCCCCAGGGCGTGGTAGATAGGACCCATCCAGTAAGGGTCCCGCCGAGCTAGGTAGTCGTTGACGGTAGCCACATGGCAGCCCTGACCGGTAAGGGAGTTGAGATAGAGGGGAAGGGTAGCCACCAGAGTTTTACCCTCTCCAGTTTTCATCTCGGCGATTTTACCCTGGTGCAGGACAACGCCGCCCATTAACTGCACGTCAAAGTGACGTTGACCTATAGTCCGCCTGGCGGCTTCACGAACGGCGGCAAAGGCTTCAGGCAGAAGCTCATCAAGTGAGCTACCCGCTTTGTATCGGGACTTAAATTCGTCAGTCTGGGCACGAAGTTCGGCATCACTGAGTCGTTCAAATTCAGGCTCCAGCTCATTTATCTTGTCTACTGCTGGCTGTAAGCGCTTCAGCTCCTTCTCATTAGAATCAACCATGCCTCCCAGCCACTTAAACATAACCCCTCACTCCTCAAACATAGCTCCTATAGATAGTCCAGTATGAATGCGGTGAATGGCTTCACCCAGCAGTGGAGCTATGGGCAAAACAGTAATCTTATCCAATTTCTTATTATCGGTGATGGGGATGGTGTCGGTAACTACCACTTCCTTCACCGGACATGAGGCTATCCTCTGAATTGCCTGACCAGAGAATACCGGGTGAGTACAGCAGGCGTATATTTTCTCTACCCCCCGCTTCTCCAGGGTGGAAACGACATTTATCAGGGAGCCAGCGGTGTCTATCTCATCATCTACAGTAAGCGCTACCTTGCCCTCCACTTCACCAATAACATTCAGCGTCTCCGCCTGGTCGGCGTTGCCTATTCGTCTCTTTTCCATAATAGCCAACGGGGCATTAAGCTTGGCTGCCAGGTCACGCGCCCGCTTGGAAATGCCAATATCAGTAGCCACTACCACCAGGTCGTCAAAGTCTGTCTTTTTGAAATAATCGCTCAGCAAGTACAGGGCGGTTAATTCGTCAACCGGTATGTTAAAAAAGCCCTGAATCTGTGCGGCATGCAAATCCACGGTCAATAGTCGGTTAGCCCCAGCCACAGTGAGCAGGTCAGCTACTAACCTGGCGGTTATCGGTACCCGGGGTTGGTCTTTCTTATCGGTGCGACCATAGCCATAATGGGGAACTACAGCGGTAATGCGCCCGGCTGACGCCCTCTTCAAGGCATCAAGCATAATCAGTAGCTCAACTAGGTTCTTATTGACCGGGGAGGAGAGAGGCTGAATAACAAAGGTATCCCGCTGGCGGACATTCTCCAGGATACGAACAAAAATATTCTCGTTACTGAACTCAAAGACTTCGGCTTTACCCAATTCCATTCCCAGATATTCAGTTACTGCCCGGGCTAGGGCAGGATGGGCATTGCCGGTAAATACTTTTAATTCATCCATCGATTGTCACCTCTGATTGAAATATAGCCTTTAGCTCATATTATATATATTATAGCACTATTGTTTAT
>CAZCLE010000006.1:0-35242 GCA_964499445.1 uncultured Dehalococcoidales bacterium | reverse complement strand
TGCTGGATAAAACGGGCACTCTAACCCAGGGTGAACCCAAGGTAACCGATATTATCGCTCTTCCCTCTTCTTCCCAGGAAGAGGTTCTCCGACTGGCAGCCTCTGCGGAACATGGCTCGGAACACCCGCTCGGTGAAGCTATTGTCAAGGCGGCTGCCGAGAAGAAGTTGCAAGTACCTTCAGCCTCAGACTTTAACGCTATCCCTGGACATGGTGTCGAGGCTTTAGTGGAAGGAAAGAAGCTTCTCCTGGGCAACCTTAGATTGATAAAGAATAGAGGCCTTTCTCTGAATGGATTGGAGGAAGAAGCCGAACGCCTCTGGGTAAAAGGTAAGACAGTAATGTTTTTGGGTATAGATAGCCAGATAGTGGGCATCATCGCTCTGGCTGATACCCTTAAGCCGAATGCCAAAGCAGCCGTGGATGCGCTACATAATATGGGTATTGAGGTGATGATGCTCTCTGGAGACAACCGGCGTACCGTTGAGGCTATTGCCCAAGAAGTGGGCATTGACCGTGCCCTGGCCGAGGTACTGCCGGAGCATAAAGCTCAAGAGGTCAAGAAGCTGCAGGATGAGGGGAAAGTGGTAGCAATGGTAGGTGATGGGATAAACGATGCCCCAGCCTTGGCACAATCTGATGTAGGCATCGCCATCGGTACTGGCACTGATGTGGCTATGGAGACCGGTGATATTACGCTGATTAGCGGTGATTTAGGGGGAATTGTAACCGCCGTATCCTTGAGCAAACACACCATGAGAACTATTAAGCAGAACCTCTTCTGGGCTTTTGCCTACAATACCGCCCTTATCCCGGTGGCGGCAGGGGTTTTGTACCTTGCCTTCGGGGATACCGGTGTCCCCTCAGGGCTTCACTTCATTTTAGGCGACTACGGTTTCCTGAATCCGATTTTGGCAGCGGCAGCCATGGCCGCCAGCTCCGTCACCGTAGTATCCAATTCGCTGCGTCTCAAAAGGTTTAGGCCACCCAAGTTTGGCAATTAATTAATAGGAGGTGCCCCAATGGCAATTGACCCGGTTTGCAAGATGGAAGTGGAAGAGAATAAGGCAGTAGCTACCTCTGAGTACAAGGGAAAGAAATACTACTTTTGCGCGGTGGGTTGCAAGAGAGCCTTTGACCAGAACCCGGAGAAATACCTAGCTGAGGAGGGACGCAAATATGGCATAATGTTCACTCCCACAGTAGTAATAAATGACAGGATTGTAGCTGCCGGGGAAGTCATGTCCGAAGGCGAGTTAGAAAAAGCGATTAAAAAAGAAATGGAGGGACAATCATGACGGTAAAAGTGGAGGTGTTCAGCGGAGACCCACCCTGCCCGGGGTGCGTTGCCATTCTAGCCCTTGCTGATGAGTTCGCCAGGAAATATAAGGGTAAGCTGGAAGTAGTCAAGCTCATTGGAGAGGAAGCAACAGCCAAGAGCTTTGACGAGCTTCTCGAGCCGGAGTTGGCCCAAATTGAGGATGTTGGCAAAATGTTGGCAAAGGACTCAGAGCTAGATAGTGAGCCGCACAGGAGTCGAACCTGTAACCTGCTGATTAAGAGTCAGCTGCTCTGCCAGTTGAGCTAGCGGCCCATATTTGTGTAACTGCTGTTCCTTATTTTAACACCACGCTGAAGACGATGGCAAGAGAGGTCAGTAGCTGGGGGTATTGACCAAAGTCACGATTGGTGCTGACTCAGATACAAAAGACCAAGCCAAAATAAAACAGGGGAAACTGGCACCAACTCCAATCTCCCCTGTTTTTTAGTTTGCCGTTGATTATAATGAGATAACTTTTACTCTCTCGTACTTGTATTCGCCGGCTTCCTTCACTACCTTCCACACCTCAAAGTCGCCCGATATCCGGTCACCTACGGGACTGAAGGTTATGATGCCGCTGACGCCGGGGTAATTCTGTCCTATTTCTAGTAACGCCTCACTTATCTTGGCTCCGTCGTAACCGCCCTGTTCTATGGCTAGGGCCACCATTTTGGTCGCATCATAAACGGTGTCAGCGTAGACTCCTGGTGGTATACCAAAATCGGCTTCGTAAGCAGCAGCGAATTCTTCAAAGGTAGATAAACCCTCTGGGGCGATAGGACTGGTGCCGATGACTGCTTTCTCCATAAACTCAGCGGCTTCGACCATCTCCAATGTATAATCGGAATAGACACCCTCAGCGGCTACCCACAGGATACTATCTAGTCCCAGCTGAAGGGCTTGCTTATACACTATCTGGGCATCATCATGATAGCCAACATGGATGATGGCATCGGGATTCTGGTCCTTAATAATTTGTAGCTCGGTAAGGTAATCTAACTTTGCTAGGTCATATTTTATGGTGGCTACAATCTCCGCCTTACCAGCCAGCTTCTCCTTGGCTACCTCTTCGATACCAGCACCATAAGTGTTATCGACGACAAGGGTGGCGACCTTCTTGTAGCCCTTCTCTAAGATAAGCTGGGTCATTGCCTCACCCTGCAGAATATCACTGGTACAGGTACGGAAGACAAATTGGCGCCAATCCTGGTCGGTAATTTCAGGTGATGTAGCTGAAGGTGAGACAATTACCACCCCTCTCTCCGCCACATAAGGACCACTGGCTATTACTGCCGGGCTAATCATAGGCCCAATAATCACTTTGCAACCGTTCACCTCCACCAGCTTCTTAACCGCCTCAAAACCCTGGGTTGTGTCGGTAGCTCCGTCCTCTACTATTAACTTGACCTGTTTACCATTTATCCCACCAGCCTCGTTGATTTCCTTTACCGCCAGTACGGCTCCATCTCTGATGATGCTGCCTATACCCGATAGAGCACCGGTGATATCCATTATTGCGCCTATCTTGATTTCCTCGGCTGGTGCTGGACCACATGCCGCCGCTGGTAGAACCAGCAACAGAGCGACAAACGCTAAAATCACCTTCTTTATCATATTTTTTACTTCCTCCTTTTTAGAAATTGCTCTGATGTTACTATGGGATTTAGTGTTTTGTCAATATCTTCAGGATTTAAATCCTAAATAGCGGCGTTTGGCAATATCATCAGACAGAATAGAGGCAGAATCACCCTCAATAACGCAAACACCGTCGACAAGGATATAACCTCGCTGTGAAGAATCTAAAGCCTTTTTGACATTTTGCTCGATTATTACTATGGCAGTACCAAGTTCTCTTACTCCCTCTATTTTTGATAGGATGGTAGTGGTGGCTTTAGGTGATAGTGATGCCAGGGGTTCATCGAGGAGTAGAACCTTTGGGCTAGCCATCATTGCCCGGGCTATGGCTAGCATTTGCCTTTCCCCACCACTCAAACTGCCCGCATATGCCTTTTTTCTTGCTTCCAGTTCAGGAAACATCCGGTAGACATCGGTTATATCAGCTTTGATTGATACCCTGTCTCGCCTGATATAGGCTCCCATTTCCAGGTTCTCATTGATGGTGAGGTTGGTAAAAACATTGTTGTTTTGAGGTACATAACCTATCCCTAGGCTCACTGCCCGGTCTGGGGTTATGCCGGTAATATCTTGTCCTTGATAAAGGAACCGACCCTTGAAAAGCTTGGCAAAGCCAAGAAGACTTTTAATTAGGGTTGATTTCCCGCTGCCATTGGGCCCGACGATAGCTACTATTTCACTTTCGTCTACGTTAAGGGAAACATTATGAACAATTATGACATCCCCATAACCAGCATCGATATTTTCCAGAGCAAGAATCGGCACCACTTATTTTTCTCCTATATATACCTCATAGAAGACAGGGTTATTTACCACCTCGGTGGGTTCTCCTTCAACAACTATTTTCCCTTTGTCCATAACGTAAATCCGATTGGCGAACTCCATCAGTATCTCCAATCTGTGCTCGATAATAAAGAAGCTCATCCCCCTCTGGCGGAAGTGTTCAATTTTCTCGAAGATTTTTCTTCCCAGGATGGGGTTGACGCCGGCGGCTGGCTCATCCAGCAGTAATAACACCGGGTCAGCCATAAGCGCTCTGCCTATTTCTAGTAGCTTCCTTTGCCCGCCGGATAATTCACCAGCCGGGGAAAAGGTCAGATGAGCCAGTTCCAGAAGTTCAAGAATTTCCATCGCCTTCTGGGCCAGCTCACTCTCCTGATGCTGCCATTCTTTCCTTAAGAAAAGGCTATTGAGCAGGTTATCACCTTTATGTTCCCGAGCTGCCAAAAGCATGTTATCCAGTGTAGTTAGTTGGTAGAAGAGGCGGGGAAGTTGAAAGGCGTTAACCATCCCTCTAGTAAAAACCTGGTGAGGGGCTAGGTGGTCTATACGCTTGTTATCGAAGTAGACATTGCCGTGGTCGGCCTTATGAAGCCCGAAGATAACGTTAAATAGTGTGGTCTTACCACTGCCGTTGGGTCCTACCAGCCCGACAATACTCTCGGTGTTCACATCAATGTTTACCCCGTCCACAGCACGGAGTCCGCCAAAGTTCTTGGTAATATCTCTTATTCTTAAGAGTGTCTCTTCCATTGTGAAGCTCTCTCCACTGCTTTTGTCTTGATTTTACTCTCTTTTAGTATACCACCTGGTCGGTAGAGCAGGATAAATATTATCAGAAGACCGAGCAATATATATTGTAAATCAGTAGGGTCAACGGGCAAAATTAGGTAATCCTTGATTATCTTTGCCCCCCGGTTAAAGAGTTGCACCAGGGTAGCCCCGAGTAGTGTTCCCCAGTTATTAGCCGGTCCTCCCACCAGGACCATTATCCATACGGTAAAGGTAAGCATAGGCATGAACATATATGGCTCAATAAACCCTATATATTGGGCAAAAAGAGCCCCGCCAAGTCCAGCTAAGGCTGAACCCATGGCGAATACCTGAGCTTTGTATTTGAGTCGGCTCTTGCCTAAGGTTGCGGCGGCTATTTCGTCCTCTCGTATTGCCCGGAGTATCCTGCCATACGGTGAGTTAGTCACCAGTTGGACAAGGATAAAACAGATGAGCAGGCAGAAAAAAATCAAGCCGATATGAGCCACAATCGTCATTCGGAAAGAGGCTCCCTGCCAGAAGATAGCCGGAGGGACGGAGATTCCCCAGACCCCGTGGGCAATCCAGTGCTCTGCCTTGACTACGATTCTGATAATCTCCCCAAAGGCTAGGGTTACTATTGCCAGATAGTCTTCCCTTAACCTCAGGGCGGGCAGGGAAATAAGAGAGCCGATTAACCCCGACAGTATGGCGGCGATAATAAGGCAGAGGATGAAGTGAAGCCCGGTTTCAATTAGGAGGGCATAAGTATAAGCACCGATAAGGAAAAAGGCTACCTTCCCAAAGTTTCCCAAGCCGGTAAAGCCATATTCCAGGTTCAGGCTCAGCGCCACTATGGCAAAAATGCCAATAAAAACTATGATGTCCAGAATATAGATAAACGGGTCCATGTTAAGTTCCTCTAAACAGCTTAGTTAGTCCTTGAGGTCTGATAAGCAGGGTCAGGATTAAAATGGCAAAGGCTATTGCCATGCGATATTCGGTAGACAGTCCTAGACTAACTAGAACCACTACCCCTACATTTTCCGCCAGGCCAATGATAAAGGCAGCCGCAATAGCCCCGTAAAAGCTACCAATTCCGCCCAGTATGGTAACAGCAAAAGTGGGCAGGAGAATATCCCAACCCAATAGCGGGGAGAGCCTGGTTCCGGCGGCTCTGAATAGCCCGGCAATACCCGCCAAGGCGGCACCGATAAACCAGGTGGTTAAGGTCACCCGGTTAATATTGATGCCGGAGGATAAGGCAAGCTCAGGATTACTGGAGGTGGCTCTGATGGCTTTGCCTATTTTAGTTTTGACCAGCAGGAGGTGCATAATCCCCCCCAGGGCTAAAGCGGCGAAGATAAGCCATAGCCAAATACCGCTGACCCGCACCGCTCCCATATCAAAAGAGGACCAGACAACCCTGAAGGAGAGTGGTGCCCAGCCCCATATTGCCCCAATGGAGTGTCTGATTATAAACCCCAGAGCTATTGAGGCTATCATCAGATGGATTATGCTGGCGCCACGCTTGGCTAGTGGCTGGAACACAACTTTGTAACTTATGACCCCCAATGCTCCCGAGGCTAAGAAAGCAGCGATAAAGGTAATGGGAAACCCCATGCCGAGTTGCTCAGCCACAGAATATCCTATATAGGCACCCAGAGCCATAAATTCGGCATGGGCAAAGTTGGGGAAACGAGAAAGACCGTAGATAAGGGTGAGAGCCACCGCTGAAATCAGGTATAGGCTACCGGTGACGCAGGAATTGAACATTACTTGTGCCCAGTTAACCATTGTTATAAATGTATCATAAAAAACCAATTCTTGGAAGCGGAGTCCCGTAGCTGGCGGCTCAGCCGCTCCTGCTTAACTAAGGAGGGCGGAGGTCATGAGCTGGCAATACCAGGTTTATTTCTTCTTCAGGGCTTGTGTGGCGGCGGTTACCCCTGCCCCTGATTCCATTGAGTAGCCTTCGGCAATCAGCAGCTTTTCCAGGGCAGACAGGAGGCGCAGCACATTCTCCTCGGTGGAGGAATGTCCCATGAGACCGATGCGCCAGACCTGTCCTTTTAGCGGTCCCAGCCCCCCGCCGATCTCAATGCTAAACTCGTTGAGGAGACCCTGTCTCACCCGCAGGTCATCAACGCCCGGGGGAATGCGCACCGAGGTCAGCACGCTCAGTCGGTAGCCTTCCTGCGCATGTAGCTTCAGCCCCATAGCCTCCAGCCCGGTGTGGAGGGCTGAGCCATGCCTGGTGTGGCGCTGGATACGGGCTTCCAGACCTTCCTCAGCGATTAGGGACAGAGCTTCGTGGAGGGCATATATCATGCATATGGGTGCGGTGTGATGATAGAACCTGCCGGTGGACCAGTAGGCGGAGAGCAGCGAGAGGTCCAGATACCAACTCTGCACCTTATGGGTGCGTGCTTCTAGCGTGGCCAGGGCGGTTGGGTTGACGGTAAAGGGGGCCAGACCCGGGGGACAGCTCAGGCATTTCTGCGAGCCACTGTAGCCGATATCAATGCCCCAGTCGTCCACAGCCACCTCGTGTCCCCCCAGGGAGGTGACGGTGTCCACCAGAAACAGAGCTTTATATTGCTTGGCCAGTCGAGAAGCCTCGGTTAGGGGCTGAAGGATACCCGTGGAGGTTTCAGCGTGAACCAGGGCGAGGAGCTTCACCTGCTTCTGAGCTTTCAGGGCGGATTCAATAGCTTCAGGTTCGATGATTCGTCCCCACTCTGCGGGTACCTGAACCACTTCGGCACCGCATCTTAAGGCATTGTCCACCATCCGTTCTCCGAAAAGCCCGTTGACTCCGATGACGGCGATGTCCCCCGGTTCCAGGAAGTTGCAAAAGCCGGCCTCCATCCCGGCCGACCCGGTGCCGGAGATAGGGAAGGTAAGCTCATTCTTCGTCCGGAAGACGATGCGGAGGAGGTGCATAGTATCTTCCATAATGGTGATAAAGTAGGGGTCCAGGTGTCCCACCATGGGGGCGAGCATAGCCTTCTGGACACGGGGGTGGATATTGCTGGGGCCAGGGCCCAGTAGTACCCGGTATGGTGGATTCAGGTCTTGATAGGGAGTATCAGACATTAAAAGCCTCCTTTTCTCGGTTTGACGGCTACCTTTGAGATGCCGAAAACGGCTTTACGATTGTAATGGTGGCTGGGGGTTGGTGTCAACAGTGGAAACCTTGCTTTTCGGCTCAAAGCTGGGTATAGTAAAAGTTATATTATAAATCAGTGCGTAATTAGACAGGGACAAATGTAGTTCGCCACGTTGGGAGGAATTGGCATGCGCAGACTACGAGTAGGTATGGCTCAGATTAATACTACCGTTGGTGACCTTCAGGGTAACACTCAGAAGATTCTGGAAGCCATCACTGAAGCCAGGTCTTTAGGGGTTGACCTCCTTACCTTTCCTGAGCTTGCCATCTGCGGCTACCCGCCGGAGGACCTTCTGCTTAAGCCACGGTTTATCGAGGAGAATCTAAGGTCTCTCGACCAGGTAGTTGAACACTCCTCGGGGCTTACCCTGGTGGTTGGTTTTGTTGATGCCAAAGGCGACATCTACAATGCTGCCGCCGTCATCCACGATGGCAAGCTGGTTGACGTCTATCACAAGATATACCTGCCCAACTACGGAGTCTTTGATGAGAACCGCTATTTTCAGGCGGGGAAGGAGTGTCCAGTATACATCATGGCTGGCGTTGGTGTCGGTATCAACATTTGTGAAGACCTCTGGTATGAGGGTGGGCCAACTACGGCACAAGCTTACTCCGGGGCTGAGGTCATAGTGAACATAAGTGCTTCGCCATATCATTTTGGTAAGAGGGACTTCAGGGAAAGAATGGTGGGAGCCCGTGCCTCAGACAATGCGGTCATCGTGGCTTATAACAATCTGGTAGGAGGGCAGGATGAGCTGGTCTTTGATGGCAATAGCATGGTGCTGGATGAGAAGGGGCGGCTTATAGCCAGGGGCAAACAGTTTGAAGAAGACCTGGTAGTAGCTGACCTTGATGTCGAGGCTGTCTTTCGGACGCGTCTTCACGACCCCAGGTGGAGAAAGGAGGCGCAGCCGCTGGAGGAGCAGCGGCGACGTGGAACCAAGATAGTGGTATCTGAAGTGTCTTCAGCGGCTCCAAAACCACCGCTACCGCCAAGGCAGATTGAAGTGCGTGGCATTCCTGGCGAGGTCTATGATGCCTTGGTGCTGGGCACGCACGACTACATCATCAAGAATGGTTTTGAGAAGGTGCTGATTGGCCTTTCTGGAGGCATTGACTCCAGCTTAGTGGCGGCTATTGCCGTTGATGCCCTGGGACCATCAAACGTGGTCGGGGTGGCAATGCCGTCGAGATACTCTTCTCCGGGCAGTATATCAGACGCTGAGTTGCTGGCTCATAACCTGGGTATCAGGCTGATAACTATCCCCATTGAGAAGGTTTTTCAAGCCTACCTTGAGATGCTGGCTCCATCTTTTGAAGGGACTGAACCCAATGTGACTGAGGAAAATATTCAAGCTCGTGTCAGAGGCAACATCCTCATGGCACTGTCAAACAAATTCGGCTGGCTGGTTCTGACCACGGGCAACAAGAGCGAAATAGCCACTGGCTACACCACGTTGTTTGGGGACATGGCCGGTGGCTTTGCCGTGCTAAAGGACGTATACAAGACCATGGTCTACAAACTCGCCAGATACCGGAACTCGATAGCGAAGTCGGAGCTCATACCTTCCACCATCATAGGCAAGGTGCCCTCGGCTGAGCTAAGGCCGGAACAAAAGGATACTGACACCCTGCCTCCGTATGAGGTGCTCGACCCGGTGTTAACCGCTTACGTCGAGGAGGATAAAAGCATAGAGCAGGTTATGGCTATGGGAATAGATGAAGCAGTGGTCAGACGGGCTGCCCGATTGGTAGACACTAGTGAGTACAAGCGTCGCCAGGCGCCACCAGGGGTCAAGATAACCCCCCGGGCATTCGGTCGAGATAGAAGATTGCCCATTACCAATCGGTTCAAAGGATAGCCCCTCTGCCTTATTACAACCTGAAATTGTTTTGCTTTTTAAATAAAAACTAGCTGAAGTCTTACCGTGTCCAATAGAGGCAGCAGGTTTGACAATTTTAGGACGTAAATGCTAAAATCTGTTAGAATTAACCAAATTAGGAAGGAACATTATAAGGATGAGCATGCGTGGCAGACATCAGCGGGATTATACCGCCAGGCATGAACGGGTCAGGAACAAGCTGATAGAGATGACCAGGGACTCTGAGTGTGGGTGTTTTCCCGTTCCCAGAATAGCTGCCGCACTTGGCATGGACCAAAGAACGGTCAGGTCTCACCTCAGAATTCTAGAGATTGATAATGCTGGCGTATTCCTTGACCTCCAAGAAAAGGAATTCTGCACAAGAGAAGGTCTCATCCTTTTAGCCAAAAGGCTGGGATTAGATGGGATATTTGGTGAGCTAGGGAGATAGATGTAAGGTGAGTTGGGTAGCAAGAAGTAGGCTATGGCAGATTTTAACCCTAAAGTTATAGGGTTATTTTATGGTTGGGCAGCCGTCTAAAATAAGAAAGGAGGTAAGGATGGCTAAACCGAAGGTTGCTTTTTATTGGTGTGCTTCGTGTGGTGGGTGTGAGGAGACAGTAATTGACCTTAACGAGGATATATTGAAGGTAGTCGAGGCTGTGGATATAGTCTTATGGCCGGTGGCGTTGGATTTTAAGAGGAAGGATATTGAAGCTTTAAGCGATGGGGAGATAGCGGTGAGCTTCATAAACGGGTCAGTAAGGCTGGAAGAGCAAGAGGAGATGGTAAAGCTCCTAAGAGCAAAATCCGGCCTTGTCGTTGCCTTCGGCGCCTGTGCTTATCTAGGGGGAATACCGGGGCTAGGGAACTTCACTAACCGGGAAGAGATTTTCCAAAGGGTTTATAAGGAAGTCCCATCTGTGGAAAATCCGGAGGGGATTGTCCCGCAAGTGAAGACAGACATCGGGGTTGGTGAACTCACACTGCCAGAATTTTATGATACGGTGAAGACCTTAGACCAAACTATCCCGGTGGATTATTACCTCCCCGGGTGTCCACCGCCGCCTAATTTAGTAATGGACGCTGTAACTGCCATTCTTAAGGGGGAACTCCCCGAGAAAGGGGCGGTGCTTGCCCCAGCCAAAGCTTTGTGCGATGTATGCTCTAGGGCAGAGTCGAAACCGGAGAAACTATCAATAGCCGAAATAAAAAGACCGTGGGAGGTCAAACTCGACCCTGAGGAATGTTTCCTGGCGCAGGGAGTAATTTGTCTTGGCCCGGCCACTCGTTCTGGATGTGGGGAAACATGTATTAAAGCTAATATGCCATGCCGGGGGTGCTTTGGTCCCGTAGAGGGAGTCGTAGACCAGGGAGCCAAAGCCATCTCCATGCTCGCATCTATATTGGGTCTGGATGGCGAAGAGAAGATGTCGGATGAGGATGTCAAAAAATTGATTGAGGGAATTGCCGACCCGGCAGGAACAGTTTACCGATTTAGCCTAGCTGCTTCTCTTCTTAGAAGAAAGAGGATGAAATAGGAGGTATAAAGTGAGAAAGATAACAATAGACCCCATAACTAGGCTTGAGGGACATGGAAAGATAGAGATATTTCTCAATGATGAAGGGGATGTTGATAAGGCTTACCTCCAGGTTCCCGAGCTTCGAGGCTTCGAGAAGTTCTGTGAGGGAAGACCCGCCGAGGAGATGCCGAGAATAACCACTATGATCTGTGGAGTGTGTCCTACGGCTCACCACATGGCAGCCACCAAAGCCCTGGATGACCTTTGGAAGGTTGAGCCAACCTCAGCGGCGAAAAAGATAAGAGAGCTTATGTACTGTGCTTTCCAGGCTGAAGACCATATATTGCACTTCTTCTTCCTTGGCGGCCCCGACTTTGTTGTCGGTCCGCAAGCACCGGCCGGTGAAAGGAATATCCTGGGAGTTATTGCCAAGGCTGGACTGGAAACCGGCGGAAAAGTTATTGAAGTGAGGAAAAGGCTCAGGAATATTCTGAGAACAATCGGAGGCAAGCCGGTTATGCCTAGTTGTGGGTTGCCCGGTGGGGTATCAAAAGCGATTAGCGAGGAGGAAAGGCAGACATTTATAGAGACGGGGGAATATGCAGTGGAGTTCTCCAAGTTTGCCCTCGGGCTTTTTGATGATATAGTGCTTAAAAACAAAGATTATGTTGACCTTGTCACCGGGGATATCTACAAGCATAGGACGTATTACATGGGGCTGGTGGACGAGAATAACAAGGTAAACTTCTACGATGGCAAGATTAGAGTGGTTGACCCCAATGGTAAGGAGTTTGTCAAGTTTAGACCTCAGGAATATCTTGACCACATTGTGGAACGTGTTGAGCCATGGAGCTATGTTAAATTCTGCTATCTTAAAAAAGTAGGCTGGAAGGGATTTGTTGACGGGGAAGATAGCGGTGTTTACCGGGTAGCCCCGCTGGCTCGGCTAAATGTATCCGATGGGATGGCAACACCACTGGCTCAGGAAGCCTATGAAAGAATGTATGAGGTATTGGGTGGTAAGCCGGTTCATAACACCTTGGCTTTTCACTGGGCTAGATTGATTGAGGCGCTCTACGCCTCAGAGCGGATTTTGGAGCTTGCCCATGACCCCGAACTTACTTCCGATGATATAGTAAATCTACCTACTGAAGTTCCAAAGGAGGGCGTTGGGGTGGTGGAAGCACCCAGAGGAACCCTTTTCCATCACTATCAAACTGATGAGAAGGGGATTCTTACCAAGGTCAACTTAATTGTGGCTACGGGAAATAATGCTGCTCCCATGTGGATGTCGGTGGAGAAGGCAGCCAAATCGCTGATACACAAGGGAGAAGTCCCCGACGGGATTCTCAATATGATTGAGATGGCGTTTAGAGCCTATGACCCTTGTCATGCCTGTGCTACCCATTCACTTCCGGGAAGAATGCCGCTTGAGGTGAGTGTGTATGACAGTGAAGGTAGCTTGGTGAAAAAAATGAAAAGAGGTGGGTAAGGAAGCACTCTATGCGAGAAAAGGTAGAAGCGACTTTAGCCCAAATAAGACCTGCTTTACAGGCAGACGGAGGCGATGTCGAACTGGTAGATGTTAGTGAAGGCGTGGTTAAACTGAGGCTCCAAGGCGCCTGTGCCGGTTGCCCTATGGCAACTATGACGTTGAAGGCTGGGATTGAGCGAATACTCAAGGAGCAGATATCCGAGGTTAAGGAAGTGGTCGCTGTCTAACGATAACCCCTGAAGGGTAAGACGAGATAAGAGAGTGAATAATGGAAACTCAAGGAAGGCGCTTTTCCTGTCATTCTTGTGGCAAAGGGATAGAATGTCATCATGGAGAACCGCCTTGTGAGGTGCTTGAAGGCTGGTTGACTGTTTCTTACTGGAAAGGTTCGGGCTATGTCGAGCATTATAACTTCTGTTCCTTCAGTTGCCTTAAGTCTTGGGTAGATGCTCAGGTTCCTAGAATCCCCGGGGCATTTCTCGAATCCTTCAAAGAGGATGAAAGCTAAGAGAAGGTAAGCATGGGTAAGGAAACACCAATACAAGAAATCAAAGAGGAAAGGATGAATACGCTCATCTTAGGAGTCGGAAACTTGATTCTTACCGACGATGGAATTGGAATCAAGATTGCGCAACGACTTAAAGAGGAAAAGCCCGATTTAGAAGTTATGGAGACCAGCGAAGCCGCAATGGCCATCCTTGACCTTATAGCTATAGTCGGCTGTGACAAACTTATCATCATCGACTCAATAAAAACCGAACAGGGGGAGTTGGGAGAGCTCTATAAGTTTGAGATAGAGGATTTGAAGCCGGCTAGGGACTTCTCCTCCTCTCATGGTGTAGATATTGCCACTGTCTTCGAGCTTGGGCAAAGGTTAGGATATAGCCTGCCCAAGAATGTTAGCCTATATGCCGTAGAGATAAAGGATAATACCACCTTTGGCGAGGAGTGCACAGAGGATGTGGTGGAAAAGATACCATTCATAACCAAGCAAATAATTGAACAGGAGAAGCTATGAATAATTATGAGCCTAAAGTCGTGGTTTTCTGCTGTAACTGGTGTTCGTATGCTGGGGCAGACCTTGCTGGCACTTCAAGATTAAAGATTAAGCCCAATTTCAGAGTAATTAGAACCATGTGTTCAGGAAGGGTAGAGCCAACCTTTATTCTTCACGCCTTTGCTCAGGGTGCTGATGGCGTGATGATAGCCGGGTGTCATCCCGGGGATTGCCACTATAGCACCGGCAACTATAAGGCGAGGCGAAGGATAATGTTAATGGAAAAAATGCTCCCGCAACTCGGAATAGAATCTGAGAGATTAAAGCTGGAATGGATTTCAGCATCTGAGGGAACAAAGTTCCAGTCGGCAGTGAACGGGTTTATTGATGAAGTCAAAGAGCTCGGTCCTCTTGCCCAATAAGAAAGGAAGGTCAAATTGAGCGAGCAACTTACTGAAGGAAGAGTAGCCGTTGAACTAAATGAGGATTATTGTAGCCGGTGTTCTATTTGTTCCTCCCTTTGCCCCTATGAAGCGTTGAAAAAGGATACAGAGACAGGCAAGACCATCCTGGACATAGAGAAGTGTCAGGTGTGTGGACTCTGCTACTCTACCTGTCCGTCTAAAGCCATCGACATCATCTATTATGACCTGGATTCCTTAACCAAGTATCTAGAAAGGGCGAAGCAGGAATATGATTCTGATACCCTGGTTATTATGTGCAAAGGAAGCGCCCCCGATTTTACCGGGGTAGAGGGGTTGTTTGGGGTGACAAAATTCATCCCCCTCTCCGTTCCCTGTGTCGGTCGTATTCCCGGGGAAGTATTCTTTAAAGCTATACTAATGGGGATAAGGGAAATCTATGTCCTCGCTTGCGATGGGGATTACTGCCGATTTGAGAGGGGAAGCCTGGTCACCGGGCGCAAAATATTGGCGTTCAATCTCCTGCTGGAGCAACTTGGTTATGGAAAAGAGGTTATAACCCTGAAACGGAATAGCCTGAAGGTAAAAGTGGATACAGACTCATGTATTACCTGTGGTAATTGTGTTTTCTATTGTCCTTATGATGCCGCCAAGCTGGAGAGTCCGGGGGTAGTTAGTTTTGACCTGGCTGCCTGTCGAGGCTGTGGCTTGTGTGTCGCTGTATGTCCGGCTTTCGCTTTGGATTTGGAGAACTGGGAGAGAGAGCATATTTCAGACTTAATCTCCAAGCTATCATCGGAAATGCAGACGCCCAAGATTTTGGTATTTCGCTGTCAATGGGCTGTTTTCCCACCTCTGAACGAGGAATCAGTGCCAAATATTCGCTACATAGATTTGCCTTGTGCCTCAAGAGTTGATACCTGCCATATCCTGGAGGCTTTCCAGAAAGGCATAGATGGCGTTTTGATAGCGGCTTGTTCTGAAGAAGATTGCAAGCAAGAGAAGGGAAGCGGGAAAACGCAGCGTTTGATAGCCGGCTTAGGAGAAAAGCTAAGCCAAATAGGCCTTCAGGACAGGCTTTACTTCTGCACCGTAGCCCCAAGATACTCCGAGGGGTTTAATAGAGAATTAGAGCAGTTTAGTCAAAGAATAGAAGCTGCTGGTTCAAAGGAGGGCAAATGATAGTAACTACACAAAAACCTCTGGATGAGATTTTAGATTTTATTTCTCCTTATAGCAATATCTTAATTGTTGGTTGCGATGGTTGCACCCAGCCGCCGCGAGGCTTAAGAGAGGCTAAGACATTGAGTCAATTGCTCGAGCTCGGGGGAAGGCTGAGAAATAAAAATTTCAACTTTAAAACCACCACCACGACAAAACAGTGCGATTATTATTTGACCGCTTCGGCGCTTAAGCCTCAAATGGAAGGGATGGAAGCAGTGCTGTCTTTGGCGTGTGGAATAGGGGTACAAACTATAGCTGAACTTTTCCCCGAGCTTTCTGTCTTTCCGGCACAAAATACCCATTTCATGGGGGCAGAGGAGAGGGAAGAAGGTATTTTGGAAGAAAGGTGTGCCGGCTGTGGAGACTGCATTTTAGCCTTGACCGGTGGCATTTGTCCTGTTGCCAGGTGTGCCAAGGGATTACTTAATGGTCCTTGTGGCGGGAGTGAAAACGGCAAATGTGAAGTCGACCCGGAAAGGGACTGTGCCTGGGCTCTGATATATGAGCGACTAAAGCAACGGGGTAAGCTACAGCTTCTTGATGAAATTCGTCCTCCCAAGGATTACCAGCTGAGCGGCTGGAGGATAAAGCCGTAACCAATTTATGATGGTGCAGCTCAGAGTAGCCAAATTGGCCAAGATAGGGGTGCGTGGGGTGGTGCAGGGGGTTGGCTTCAGGCCCTTTGTTTATCGGTTGGCTCAGGAACACAACTTAAAGGGCTGGGTGCGTAACACCTCGGGGAATGTGGAGATTGAGGTAGAGGGGGACGCGGCGACCCTAGAGAACTTTTTGAATGACCTTGAGACAAAAGCTCCTCCCATGGCACGCATTGAGAAGGTCGAAACTACCTTTCACCCTATAAAGGGTTATACTGACTTCGAGATTTGTCCCAGTCTGAGTCAGGAGGGGAAATACCAGTTAGTATCACCGGACATCGCTACCTGTGAGGACTGCCGGAGGGAGATTTTCTCCCCCACCGACCGCCGCTTCGGCTATCCGTTTACTAACTGCACTAACTGTGGTCCCCGATTTACTATTATCGAAGACATTCCTTATGACCGCCCCAAGACTACCATGCGCCAGTTCAAAATGTGCCCCCAGTGTCAGCGAGAGTATGACGACCCCTTAGACCGGCGCTTTCATGCCCAGCCCAACGCTTGCCCTGAGTGCGGCCCCAGCTTAGAGCTGGTTGATGGTAATGGCAACGTTGTTGAGAGCAACGATGTTATTAAGGCGTCAAGTGAGTTCCTGAAAGCGGGCAAGATTCTGGCGCTTAGGGGCTTGGGTGGCTTCCAACTGGCTGGTGATGCTACCAGTGAAGAAGCGGTAAATCGATTAAGAACCAGAAAAAGGCGACCGGCTAAGCCTTTAGCCATTATGATGGCTACCCTGGGAGAGATTGAAAAGCACTGCCTGGTATCGCCCGAAGAGAGAAAGCTCCTTCAATCTCCAGAGTGCCCGATTGTGCTTTTAAGATGGAAGCACAGCTCGTCCAATGTCTCTCCAGCCGTAGCCCCTAACCTGAAGTATCTCGGGGTTATGCTTCCTTATACCCCTTTGCACCACCTCTTATTACAGGAGACAGGTCTGCCTCTGGTCATGACCAGCGGTAACCTCAGTGAGGAACCTATCGCCAAGGATAACGATGAAGCCTTGCGGCGGCTTGGAGGGATTGCCGATTATTTCCTGCTTCATAACCGGGGTATTTTCGCCCGCTATGATGATAGCGTCTATATGGTAGAGGGCAGACCTCAGGCGATAAGGCGAGCCCGGGGCTATGCCCCATACCCTATTTTCCTTCCGTTTAAATCGAAGCCGATTCTCGCCTGCGGCGCCGAGGACAAGAATACATTTTGCCTGACTAAAGGTAACCATGCCTTCCTAAGTCAGCATATTGGTGATATGGAGAATGAGGAAACCCTGGAGCACTTTGAAAATACTATTGAGCTATATAAAAAGCTATTTCGCGTCCAGCCCGAAATCATTGCCTATGATATGCACCCGGAGTATCTTTCCACCAAATATGCCCTTGAAGTTGGCCTGGAGTCGGGGTTGAGTCTTATCCCGGTGCAACACCACCATGCCCATATTGTAAGCTGCCTGGTGGAGAACGAGGTCGAGGGACCGGTTATCGGGGTGGCTTTTGATGGCACCGGATATGGCACCGATGGCACCATCTGGGGAGGCGAGTTCCTGCTCGCCGATTGGCGCCGCTTCCAGAGGGTAGGGCATCTGGAATATGTGCCTCTGCCCGGAGGTGCTGCGGCTATAAAGAAACCCTATCGTATGGCTTTAAGCTATCTCTATACATTGCTGGGTGAGGACTTCTCTATAGATGGTCTCCCCATTGGTAAGGTAAATTCGGTTGAACTTGACATAATAAGACAGCAGCTAAAGCGAGGAATAAACTGTCCCTTGACTTCAAGTGCCGGGAGGCTTTTTGATGCCGTCTCGGCATTGGTTGGGGTGAAGGGAGAAATAGATTACGAAGCTCAGGCGGCGATTGAGCTGGAGATGCTGGCTCCAGATGAAGCCGGTGAGTTGGGGCAGGAGGTTTACCCGTTCAATATTGTTGAGCAACAGGGAATGAGGGTGGTAAAGTTAGGGGAACTATTCTCAGCGATAGTTCAAGATGTCAAAAGCCAGGTTCCAGTTGACAGAATATCGCTTAGGTTTCATAAAATTATGGCTCAAATCATCGCCGAGATGTGTAAATTGATTGCCAAAGAGGATGGTATAAATAAAGTGGCGCTGAGTGGGGGCGTTTTTCAGAATCGGTTGCTGCTGAAGTTAGCTACCGGCGCTTTACACCAAGCGGGCTTCAGCGTGCTGACTCACCGTTTGGTGCCCTGTAATGACGGCGGGATTTCCTTGGGGCAGGCCGTGATATCTAATTTTGCTTGAAGGAGAAAATAATAAAAGGAGAGTCAAAGAGAGGCGAAGCCTCTCTTATATAACCTATTCCCCCTTCCCCTTGATAAGGGGAAGGGGGATAAAGGGGGATAGGGTTACTAGATAACAACCTAAGGAGTTAGAGTATATGTGTTTGGCTATTCCAGCGCTGGTTAAGATAATAGAAGATAAAGAGGCTGAGGTTGAGATAGGCGGTATAACCCGCCGCATCAGCCTGTGGCTTACCCCTGAAGCTAAAGTGGGGGACTATGTGCTGGTTCATACCGGCTATGCCATAAATATTCTGGATGAAGCAGAGGCCGAAGAAACCTTGACCCTTTTGAGAGAAATCGCCGGGCTGGTTGAGGAGGAGGGTTGAGATTTATTTCCGAATTTCGGCGCTCGGAACTGGCTGAGGGGTTAATCTCCCAGATTCATCGCCAGTCCAAGACCCCGGCACGTTTCATGGAGTTCTGCGGTGGTCACACGGTAACCATCTTTAGATATGGTATCCGCCAGGTTTTGCCGCCTACTATTGAGATGGTATCTGGTCCCGGTTGTCCCATCTGTGTTACCGCCAATGCCGACCTGGATAAAGCCATTGCCCTGGCTCAGGTCCCCGATGTAATCATCGCCACCTTCGGTGATATGCTCAAAATCCCCGGCAGCTACTCCAGCTTACAAGAGGTAAAGGCTGACGGTGCCGAGGTGCGTATGGTATATTCGACTATGGACGCTCTTAATCTAGCCGAGGAGAACCCGAGTAAGTCGGTGGTTTTCCTTGGCATTGGCTTTGAGACCACTGCCCCGACCATCGCCGCTTCCATTCTCCAGGCTGAGGAGAAGAGGATAAAGAATTATTATGTTCTTTCCATGCATAAGCTTTGTCCTCCGGTAATCCGGGCTCTTCTTGATTCGGGCGAGGTCAGGCTTGGTGGGCTGGTATGCCCCGGGCATGTATCGACTATCATCGGCTCCCATCCCTGGGAGTTCATTGCCCGGGATTATGGCATTCCGTGTGTAATATCTGGTTTTGAACCCCTGGATATCCTGCGATGTGTCGACATGCTGGTGACTCAGGTGGAAAATGACGAGTCTAAAGTTGAGATTGCTTACCGACGGGGGGTGCGTCCCGAAGGTAACCAGCAGGCTCTGAAACTTATGGAGCAGGTATTTGAGCCTTGTCCGGCGCAATGGCGGGGGATAGGCGAGGTTGCCGACAGTGGCTTGAAGCTGAGGGAAGAATATCGGCACTATGATGCCGAACTTGCTTTTGTTATTGACGCTGGACAGCCTTGCGAACCTGCAGGTTGCATCTGTGGTGACATCCTGCGGGGGGTTAAAACCCCGGCTGATTGCCCACTCTTCGGTAACGCCTGCACCCCGCAATATCCGGTAGGACCGTGTATGGTCTCTTCAGAGGGCAGTTGCTCTGCCTATTACCTTTACGGAGGAGATTTTGGAGGATAAAATCCTGCTCGCCCACGGCAGTGGTGGTAAGCTGGCTCACGAACTGGTAGAGAAAAGCTTTCTGGGAGCTTTTGATAATCCCTTTTTGGCTAAATTGGACGACTCAGCCGTTATTGACCTCAGCGGGAGGCTGGCTTTTACCACCGATAGCTACGTGGTGAGTCCTATTTTCTTCCCCGGGGGCGATATCGGGAAGCTCGCTGTCTGCGGCACGGTGAACGACCTGGCTATGTCCGGTGCCCAGCCCCTTTACTTAAGCCTTGCTTTCATTATTGAGGAAGGACTTTCCCAAAGTGCGCTGAGCCAAATCGTGGACTCGGTGCAAAAGGCAACTCAGGAAGCCGGGGTGAAGATTGTCGCCGGCGACACCAAGGTGGTGCATCGGGGCAGCGCCGATAAGCTCTTCATCAACACTGCTGGCGTGGGGGTAATATCAGAGGGGATTAATATATCTGGTGGCAATGCCAGACCGGGGGATAAGGTGATTCTAAGCGGGACTATAGGCGACCATGGCATTGCTGTGTTCAGCCAGCGGGAAGGGTTGAGTTTTTCCACCCAACTGGAGAGTGATTGTGCCCCGCTGGGGAGTTTGGTGGCGGAAATGTTGACCGCCAGCCCGAATATTCATTGCCTGCGAGACCCGACTCGGGGAGGGTTAGCCACTACCTTAAACGAACTGGCCAAGCAGTCAAAGGTAGGGATAAGAATTGAAGAGGAAAGAATCCCGGTACGGGAAGAGGTTCTCGGTGCCTGTGAGATGCTGGGCTTTGACCCCCTTTATGTAGCCAATGAAGGCAAGCTGGTGGCTATAGTTCCGGCTACAGATGCTGATAAGGTTCTCCAGGCAATGCGAGAAAATAATTATGGGAAAGGTGCGGTTATCATCGGTGAGGTAAGGGCAGAACATCCCGGCCGGGTGGTGATGAAAACCTGTCTGGGGTCTTCCCGGATAGTTGATATGCTGGTCGGGGACATACTGCCCAGGATTTGCTAAAATGCACGAACTTGCCATTACTCAGAATATGCTCGATGTTGTTCTGGAACAGGCAAAGGAGGCCGGAGCCAAGGAAGTGGGGAAGATTAACCTGGTTATCGGGGAAATGACCGGGGTGGTTAAAGAATGTGTTCAGTTCTATTTTGGTTTCCTCAGCCAGGGCACCCTCGCTGAAGGAGCGGCTCTTGCTTTCACGGTGGTGGCGACAAAGGCTCGGTGTCGGGTCTGCGATAAACTTTTTGAGCTTGAAGAATTTGATTGGGCTTGTCCCTATTGTGGAGGCAAAGAAATGGAAATTGTGGCTGGTAAAGAGCTTTTTGTAGAAAGCATTGAGGTGGAATAAATGGAGATAAAGATTCTTAAAGACATTCTTGGCGCTAATGAGCAGATAGCCGAGAGAAACCGTCGGTTGCTTGACAGCCAGGGTGTATTTGCGGTGAACGTGATGTCCTCGCCTGGTGCCGGCAAGACCAGTCTTATTCTGGAAACAATAAAGAGTCTGAAAGGAAAAACTAAGATTGGCGTTATTGAGGGGGATATAAGCTCAAGTATGGATGCTGAGGCGATAGGCAAAGCCGGCGTGCCTGTCATCCAGATAAATACCGGCGGGGCATGTCATCTCGATGCTAACATGGTAAATAATGCCTTGGACAGCTTTCCTCTTCAGGATATTGAACTGCTCTTTATTGAGAATGTGGGCAACCTAGTCTGCCCGGCAGAGTTTGTTCTTGGTGAGCATAGAAAGGTGTTAATTTCAAGCGTTCCTGAAGGGGATGATAAACCTTTTAAGTATCCTTTAATGTTCGATATAGTCGACGCCGTGTTAATAAATAAAATTGACCTTTTGCCATACCTGGAGTTTGATGTTCAGGCTTTTTCTCAAGCAATCAAGGGGATAAACAAGAAAGCAGAAATTTGCCAAGTCTCCTGCGTAACCGGAGAAGGGATTCAGCAGTGGGTCTCCTGGCTTCTGACCGAGATGGGCAGGAAATAAAGCTAAAAAGAATCAGTGCCCTAACGTGTCATATTTGCATTGGTATCCCAGCTTTGCTAAAATCAGAGCGTATAAACAAAGCGTCTATTTGACTGCTCACCAAGATTAAATATGGGCCGTTAGCTCAGTTGGTAGAGCACCTGACTTTTAATCAGGGTGTCGCAGGTTCGAGACCTGCACGGCCTACCATGTTGTATAAAAGGTAGAACTCCTATCACCTCCTCATCCGATTGTTTTGGCGGCATAGGTAACGTGTATTGGACGGTCATCTCGTCACTACCGACCTGAATCTCCTAAACAAAAGATTGCAAGAAGGCTCTCACTCTGTTTGCGTGCCGCTAATTCCAACCAAATAGCAGGTTCCAGTTTACGGTTTGGTCTTTGTGGAGTAGTCAAGTGCACAGGAGCGAATACCGGGAAGATGTCAATGCAAAAATAGAATAAGCGACCCCGGGGGGATTCGAACCCCCGATCTCCACCGTGACAGGGTGGCATGTTAGTCCGCTACACCACGGGGCCATTCTAGCTTGGTAAGGGTAATTAAATCTGTTAACCAGCTAGAGTCTATCAGGAGCCGTATATCGTGTCAAGCTGGATAATAGTTGGTTTGTTTATTAACTTCGCCTCCTTAACTTATCCCCAAAATCTAGATTAATGAGGGCATTTATTGTTTGTATTTCTTGTTGAATAGTATTATAATGTGCTATAAAAATCATTAGGTGAATAGATGGTATCTAAAAGTGAACCCAAGGAAGCATTAACGGTAGAGGATAAGCGGTTGCGTGACTACGAACTGGTATTAATTATTAGCCCAGAGGTTGGGGAAGAGAAATTTGATGCTATAATAGATAAGGTAAGCCAATTTATTACCGGGAAGGGTGGCACTATTTCTGATGTAGATCGATGGGGTAAAAGAAGGCTAGCCTATCCTATTAGACATTTTATGGAAGGGAATTATGTGTTAGCTCGGTTCAAATTGAAGCCGGCGTTGAGCCAAGAACTCGAAGCGAATCTGCAGATTTCTGAGGAGGTTCTGCGGCATCTGTTGATTAGGTTGAGTAGTTAATAGTGAAGTGCGCCTGTTTCCTGCAGGTGTTCGGATAGGGCGAAAGGAGTCTTCACGATAATGGTAAGCTTAAATAAGATAATGATTATTGGTAATCTCGGCAGTGACCCTGAAATGCGCTTTACTCCCAATGGCAATCCGGTAACCTCCTTTCGTGTTGCCACTAATTGGACATATACTACTCCTGACGGTGAGCGTAAACAGGAGACAGAGTGGTTTGCTGTAGTGGCTTGGAATAAGCTGGCTGAACAATGCAACCAGTTTCTGACTAAAGGTAGGCTTGTCTACGCTGAAGGTAGGATGCGCACCCGTACTTGGGAGAGTCAGGACGGTCAAAAGCATTCACGACCTGAAATAATAGCCAACAGGGTAATATTTCTTGATAGACGGGCAGCGGCTCCTCTTCCTGAGGAGAGGATTGAAGAAGGTGGGATTGGTGAGGTGGAGCCAGAGCCAGAGCCAGAGCCTGATGATGTGCCGTCTTAGATGATGTGCCGTCTTAGATGGAAGTTGGGCTTGGCTAAACTTGATAGGAGGTAGTAACTTAAAACGAGTGACGACGCGAAGATTTAGCAAAACGAAGAATAAAAGGTGGAATGGGGCAAGATATTTTCCGAAGCGCAGGGTTTGCTCTTTCTGTGCTGACAGGGTCGAGGAGATAGACTATAAAGACCCGGTGAACTTACGCCGTTACATATGGGGTGGAGGAAAGATAGGGCCTCGTCGTAAAAGTGGTACTTGTGCTAAGCATCAGCGTGCCTTAGCGGTAGCCATAAAGAGGGCACGGCACTTGGCCCTACTGCCATATGTGCCAGCTCACGTCCGTAAGATGGGACTTACTGTCACCGGCGATTAATTTGGTAAGTTAGAGTTTTTTCATTAGCCTTACCACCCTGGGTTTTTATTTGGTAATCCTATTCTCTTTCCCCCCACTTTATTTAAGAGGGGTTTGGCCTCCTTTAAATTCTTCTTGGTAAAGACCTTCCAGATTGACAGTGGTGAGGTGACAGAAGTATAATCACTTTAATCTATTGAGGAGTTAGAGTGCCGAAAAGGACTTATCAGCCAAAGAGGATTCCAAGAAAGCGGGAGCATGGCTTTCTGAAGAGAATGAGCACTAGGAGTGGGCGGGCTGTCTTAAAAGCAAGGCGGCTGAAGGGTCGTAAGAGACTAACTGTGGTATGACCCAGGAAGCAGAGCCCTCATTGAAGTTATCTATTAACATTACCCCCTGATTCCCATTTCCTTTAAAGGAGAGAGGGATATTTCTTAAAAGGGCTTCGCCCCTTCAACCTTGCTCTTGATAGATGGCCTCTTTGCTGATAAATAAGTTAAGAGGCGGGGCAATGCGGGGAGAAGAAAATCTTAAAAAGCGGGCACAGTATACGTTAGTTTATAGTGAAGGCAGGTCGTGGGCGTGTAGTTTACTGGTGATGAAGGCTTTACCTAACGGTCTTGCATTGTCCAGGCTTGGCTTTTCCATTAGTCGGCAGGTAGGTAAGGCGGTGGTCAGGAACAAGGTAAAGCGTTGGCTTCGTGAAATCTTACGGGTAACTCCGCTCAAGCCGGGGTGGGATATTGTATTCATTGCTCGTCCGCCAGCGGCTGCCACCAGTTATACCGAACTCAAGAAATCGGTTGAGGATTTGTTATCTCGAGCTCGATTATTAATGAGGGAAAATGAAAGGGTTTGCCTTAGAGTTAATTAGGCTTTATCAGTCAACTCTATCACTGGTTCTGCCGTCGTCTTGTCGCTTCACCCCGACCTGCTCTCAATATACCTATGAAGCTATTGCCAAGTTTGGTTTCTTTAAGGGGGTGTGGCTGGGGGTAAAGCGAATATCTCACTGCCATCCGTTTAAGCCGGGTGGTTATGACCCGGTGCCATGACACCCGGTATTTATTGGGGGAGTAAGTAAGTGTGGTTTAAGAGAATCTTTATTAATCTACCGCCCTTGGGGCGGAGCTTCATCAAGCTACCCGTGGTAAGCTATCTTTTTAAGCATAAGCCAATATTGGGTAAGACATTGCTCTTGCTGGTGATGCTTCTGGTGATAATGAGCGGTTTAACCGGTTTAGGCTGTATTAGAGGTTTGCAGCCTATCGGTTGGTCAGGTGGAGTGGTAGCCGATGGCACCCTCTTTGTGGGTTCTAAGGAGGGCAGACTGGTAGTGGTTAATATTGCCGCTGGTAGCCGTCAATGGTCAGAGTCGTTAAAGATGCCCCAGTCTGGTGGATTCGGCTGTGCGCCAGCTTATGGAAGCGGCTGTGCCGCCCCAGCCGGGGTAGCCATATACGGAACTCCGGCCGTGGCCGGGGATTTGGTTTACATTGGGGGCTACAATGGTAGAATTTATGCCTTTAACTCCAGTTCACTGGGAATAAGGTGGGTATATCCCCGTGAGAATTACCTCAAGCCTATTATTAGTGGGCCTATGGTGATGTTGGATAAGGTTTATTTCAGTACTTCCGATGGCAAGGTCTACGCTCTGGATGCGGTTACCGGGGACGAGGAGTGGGAGTTCCAAGCCGGAGACAAGGTTTGGTCAACCCCGGCCGGCAATGGTAGCACGGTATATATTACTTCCTTTGATAATAAGCTCTATGCCCTAGATGCTGAGAGTGGCAGGAAAGAATGGGAGTTTAAAGCCCAAGGTGCTCTGGCTTCTACTGCTTTAGTTTATGGTAACACGGTTTATATCGGTTCCATGGACAGGTATTTGTATGCGGTGGATGCTGATGATGGTAGTCAAAAATGGAAATTTATGGGGGAGAGTTGGTTCTGGGCAACACCAGTAGCTTATGATAATGTTATCTATGCCCCATGCCTTGATGGTAAAGTCTATATTTTAGATGCCAAAAGCGGTGGTGAGGTTGCCGATGCTATTGACCTCGGAAGTCCCGTTTCTTCTTCCCCCATTTTAGTTGATGACAAGGTTATTATTGCTTCACAGCAGGGGGTGGTATATGCCTTGGATACAGCTAGTAATCAAATTAACACGCTAGCCGATATTGGAAAGGATATATACGGTCCGCTTTGTGCTAGTGATGGGATTGTTTATATTCACACTCAAGATTTCACCATTCATCCGGTGGATGCCGATACCGGTGCTAAATTAGCCACCATCTCATTAAAGAGTAGCGAGTGAGGTAGATTTAATTGAACGTATGGGACCTAATCATTCTGCAGCCGATGATAAATGTCCTCATTGTGGTGACCAACTATCTATTTAGCAGCTTTGGGCTAGCTATTATTGTGCTGACTATTGTTATTCGGGGGTTGATGCTGAAGCTGACCTTAAAGCAACTTCATGCCACTAAGGCGATGCAGGAGCTTCAGCCAAAGCTTACTGAGCTTCAAAAGAAACACGGTAAAGATAAGCAAAGAATGGCTCAGGAGCAGATGAGGCTGTATAAGGAAACGGGCATAAGTCCTGCCGGTTGCGTATTACCCATGCTCGTCCAAATGCCTATTTGGATAGCTCTCTACCAGTCAATTATGCTGGCTCTAGCGGTAACCCCTGAGGGCTTACTGAACCTGTCCCAATACCTTTATTCCTGGCCAGTGGTGTATTCTATGCTGCCCTTGGAGAGTCAGTTCTTGTGGTTGGACTTGGCGGTACCTGATAAGACTCTCATATTAGCCCTTTTGGTTGGGGGAACAATGTGGGTGCAGCAGAAGATGGTAATGCCTCGAACCGCTGACCCCAAGCAACAAGCGCAGAGCCGAATGATGCTGTGGCTGATGCCGCTGATGTTTGGTTTCTTTTGCTTATCATTCCCCAGCGGTTTGGCTCTCTACTGGGCGATATCAAATATTATCAGTATTGGTATGCAATATTTTGTTACCGGGTGGGGAGGCTTAGTTAAACCAGCGGCTGAGAGACGAGCTATTAGGGATAAAAAGTATAGGAGGCGTATTGCTCAAGTAGAGGAAGTATCTTCGGTTGAGGCTGATGTTGGTGCTGATATCGTGGTCGCTGATTCTACACAGGAAGAAGGTTTAGCACATGAGAAGCTTGGAGATGAGCGGAAAGACCGTGGAGGAGGCTATCCAGAGCGCCTTAGAGCAATTAGGCGTCAGCCGAGAAGAAGTAAAGGTCACCGTCCTAAAAGAAGGTAGGCATGGCATTCTGGGTTTGGGTGCTGAGGAATCTATGGTTAGGGTGGAGCCATTGGTGCCTACACTTAAGGAAAGAGATGATATGGCTGAGAAAGCCAGGGAGGTCTTAGAGACGTTACTTACTATGATGGGGGTGACGGCTTCGGTTGAGGAAGAGGAAGGAGCTACTGTTCCTATTGCCTTTAATATAGAGGGTGACGACCTGGGTATTTTGATTGGGCGACGCGGGCAGACCCTGGCTTGTCTTCAGTATCTGGTCAGGCTTATTGTGGCTTATCAGGTGAAGACATGGGTGCCGATAATTATTGATGTGGAAGGGTATAAACAACGCCGCTATGAAACCTTGCAAGCTTTAGCCTGGCGTATGGCGGAGCAGGTGAAGGCTAAGGGGGTGTCATTTACCCTGGAGCCGATGCCAGCTTACGAGAGGCGTATTATCCACATGGCTTTGGCTGACCACCCAGATGTTATCACTCAGAGCACTGGCGTTGACGAGGTACGTAGGGTCATTATTCTATTGAGGGAAGGATAATTCAGGCTTTGAGCCTGGAGGAAATATAAAGTGGTGGTGGATAAATATGCTTCAAGGCGGTTTGATATTCAGAAGGAAGCGGCAATTGACCTGGCTGTGCTTGAGGCTGTTCCCTTTGACTTTCCTGCCTCATCAACTGAAATAGTCTATGAGACCGAGGAGTTTACCTTTGTTTGTCCCTGGACTGGTTTGCCTGATTTTGCCCGATTAGTGATACGCTATATCCCGGCTCAGTCTCTAGTCGAACTCAAATCCCTGAAATATTACCTAACCTCTTATCGGAATGTGGGCATATTGCAGGAGCATGCCGTGAACCGCATTCTTCAAGATTTAGTGCAGCTATTAGACCCGGTCTCAATGGTGGTAGAGGCAGAGTACAGGGAGAGGGGCGGAATAAAAACCAAAGCCGTTGCCAGATACCAGAAGGGGCAGTCTTAAGCCCATTGGCTCCTAGCTCCTGAAACTCTATAATTTCTCAGCAAACTCATCTAGGTAGAGTCTATTCTCGGGCTTATCTCGTGGGTTATCAGAATTGACCGGATGTCAAGGTGGGAATGGTGGAAGATAGTTTATCACCGGCGTCTATTACCGATAAGTTGGAGACCCGTTTTATCGGGCAAAGGGTTATTTACCACCCCAGAGTGACTTCAACCAATGAGTTAGCCAAACAAGAGGCTCAGCGGGGAGCGGTAGGCGGGACGGTGGTCATTGCCGCTGAGCAAACTGCAGGGAGAGGTCGATTAAAACGGGTTTGGCTATCGCCCAAGGGCAGCGTGGCGTTGTCAATTATTCTCTATCCCAGCGTGGTCTATTTGCCTTCCCTTATTATGGTGGCATCTCTGGCCGTGGCTCATAGTATTGAAGCGGTTACTGGTCTAAAGCCACAGCTTAAATGGCCCAACGATGTTCTGGTTAATGGCCGGAAGGTATCCGGGATTCTAATTGAAAATAATGTGCAGGGAAGCATCGTGAACTACGCTATTATAGGCATCGGGGTAAATGTTAATCTCAAGCTTTCCGATTTTCCCGGGATTCTGCCCGCTGCCACCAGTCTCTCTGATGAGCTGGGGAGAGATGTGCCGCCCTTAGAGCTAGTACGGTGCCTGTTAGTTGAAATAGAAAAGTTATACCTGGAGTTGCCCACTGGAGGGTCTATTTACCAGGAGTGGCGGGATAGTTTAGTGAACATAGGGAGAAGAGTCCATATAAGGTCAGGCGAAGTTGACTGTAAAGGCATCGCTGAATCAGTAGCCAGTGATGGCAGCCTCCTATTGCGACACCCGGACGGGAGTCTGACTAAAATCGTAGCCGGTGATGTTACCCTGTGTGATTAAACAGGGATATTTTCTCCAGAGCCTACCGCCCAGAGCAGGCTCTGGTTTTACTTATTATCAGGTTAGTTTTTGACCGGTGGCTATTTGGTAGTTTCTTTATCTGAGGAGTGGACTGGCACCTCTTTTCTCATAAACATGCCGATAAGGTCAATGGGCAGGGGGAAGATTACGGTGCTATTTTTTTCCGCGGCTATCTCGGTCAGTGTTTGCAGGTAGCGAAGCTGTAGTGTAACTGGCTCCCGGGCGATAACTTCACCGGCTTGAGCCAGTTTCTCTGAGGCTTGGAACTCACCTTCAGCGTGGATAATTTTGGCTCGCCTCTCTCTCTCTGCCTCAGCCTGGGCTGCCATCATCCGCTTCATCTGTTCAGCGAGCTCAACCTCCTTAATCTCTACCGTGCTGACCTTCACCCCCCACGGGTCGGTATGCTCATCAATTATCTTTTGTAGTAGCTGATTGAGTTTTTCCCTGGCAGTCAATAGCTCATCAAGTTCGGATTGCCCTAACACATTCCGCAGTGTCGTCTGTGATATCTGCGAGGTGGCTCTGATATGGTCTAAAACCTTGACCACTGACGCCTCAGGGTCAACTACCCTGAAGTATACCACTGCATTTACCCTCACGGTAACATTGTCCTTGGTGATTACCTCCTGTGATGGGACATCCATGGTTACTACCCTGAGGTCTACCTTCACCATCCGGTCAACAAAGGGAATGATGAGAAATAAGCCGGGACCTCTAGCTCCAACCAGCCGCCCCAGGCGGAAAACGACCCCCCGCTCATACTCGGCAACAATTTTGACCGCCATAGGGATAAGTATGAGCAAAATTATCACAATTATGCCGATAGCAATTGGGCTCATTGGTTTACCTCCTTTATTATTTTTTGGTTACCCATAGCTTTAGGCCTTCAACCTTGGTTATGACCACCTCCTCCCCAGACTTTATCCGGCTCTTTTCTGATACTGCTGTCCAGCGCTCGCCCTCAACGAAAACTACTCCTTTGGGTTCCAGGGCTATCTTGACCTCGGCAGTCTTTCCTACCAGGTCTTCCCTGCCTGCCGATACCTGCTGCTGATGGGCTCGAATTCCCCAAATAATGGCGACGGCAAGGAAAGCAGCAATACCGATTACAATTATGACAATCAGCCATGGGGCTATTTGAAACAATGGAACCCCCCAGTAACAATTGAACTCATTTATTTACCTCCTTTATTGCTTTTTGATTACATATAGTTTTAAGCCATCGACCCTGGTTATAATTACCTCCTCCCCGGTCTTTATCCGGCTCTTTTCTGATACTGCCATCCAGCGTTCGCCCTTGAAGAAAACCGTTCCCTCAGGTTCCAGAGCTTCCTTAACTATAGCTGTCTTTCCTACCAGTTCCTCCCTGCCTGTGGTTGCCTGGCTTCGGTGGGCTCTTATTACCCGTTGAACTACAAAGGCGAAGAAACCAGCAATGCAGATGGCGATTACGATAATCAGACCTATGTCCACCTTAAATAAAGGTCCTCCTTTAAATAAGATTAGGGAGCCAATAACTAACGCAGTTACTCCCCCTGCGGTAAATAAACCAAAGGTTGTGGTAAGTACTTCAGCTATGAAGAGACCAAGGGCTAGAACTATAAGTAGCACCCCAGCGTAGTTTACCGGCAGCACTCCCAGTGAGTAGAAAGCCAGGAGCAGGCTAATGCCACCAACTACACCGGGGAAAATAAGCCCAGGGTTGAAGATTTCGGCCATTATACCAAGCATGGCTATACTTAGCAATATATAGGCAATATTTGGGTCGGCGATAGTATAGAGGAAATCTTCAATTACGCTCATCTCAAAGTAGTTAATAGTAGTCCCTTGCGTCTGCAGGCTGACTACACTGTCATCCAGCATGGTTACCTGCCTGCCATCAAGTTGAGCAATAAGGATGTTAAGGTCAGGGGCAACCATATCAATAACATTAAGTTCCAGGGCTTCCTGCTCGGTGGCGGAGACGCTTTCCCTGACGGCTTTTTCCGCCCATTCCATGTTGCGCCCATGAGCCTCGGCAATGCTTCTAATATAGGCGGCAGCATCATTGACTATCTTCTCTTCCATAGCCTCTGACATCTGGGCTTCGCCCTCAGCGCCTATGGCTACCGGGTGAGCCGCCCCGATGGCAGTATTTGGTGCCATAACAGCGATATGGGCGGCCATGGTGATGAACACACCAGCCGAGGCAGCTCGAGCTCCGGAAGGGGAGACATATACCACCACGGGAACCCGGGCATTAACGATACTTTGCACAATATCTCGCATAGAAGTGTCCAAACCGCCAGGTGTATCCAGTTGGATAATACAGGCTACGGCATTGGTTTCCTCAGCGTGGTTAATTCCATCCTCAATATAATCAACTAAGACGGGGTTAATGGTTCCTTTGACCTGGAGTACATCAATCCGGGGCGTAGCCGCCTGAGCCTCAATAGCTATAGCGGCGAAGGTTAATAAGCCCAGTAGTAGTAGAATGCGCATGATTCTCAGCATAATCAGCTCGGCTAATAAGGCCTATAATTAAAAGGTTATTAATTATATGGTGATTATAATATTATTGCAAACCCCTTACCCTTTATCCCTCTCCCCTTATGAAGGGGAGAGGGAAGAGAAATTCTTAAAGGGGCTTCGCCCCTTTTAATCCCCTTGCTAAAAAACTCATAATATGGGGGAGTGTAGGTAAGAGAGGGGCACTAGCCCCTCTCTGAAATCTCTTTCTCCTCTCTTTTATAGGATTATGTTACAGGAGATAAGGTCGGTCATCAATAGAAGTTTAAGGAGCAAAGTCTCTATATATAGATTACACCATCTCTTGGCTAGGGAGTCTGACCCGATGGGGTGTTTAATAGGGGCTAACGCCCTTCTTTTTACTCCTTCACCCTTTCCTTAGGAAGGAGAGTCAAAGGGAGGCGATACTAAAGGAGAGTTAAAGAGAGGCGGAGCCTCTCTTACATAATCGGTTCCTCCCTGCCTCTTGATAAGGGGAAGTTTGAAGGGGCGAAGCCCCTTCACCAAAATTTCTTCCCCCTCCCTTATCAAGGGAGGGGGATATAAGGGGGAGGGTTGCCAATAAAAAACTTCTACCAAGGGCGAAGGGAAATTGGCTAGAGTTGAACAGCTAGGCGAATTAGTGTAGAATTTACCAGCTATTCATAAAAGGGAGGGGTATGAGAGTCCAAAGATGTAAGGGAACGCGAGACTTATCTCCCGAGGAAATGGCGGGATTTCGTCTAATTGAGGGAGCATTTAGAGACTCCTGTCTCAAATGGGGGTATGAGGAGGTCAGGACACCGACCCTTGAGTATCTTCACCTGTTCACCTCAACCGGGACGCTTACTCCTGGTATGTTAGGTAAAGTGTATTCCTTCCTTGATTGGAATGGCTGGAGTGGGGAGCGGGTAGTATTGAGACCCGACGGCACTATTCCTGTTGCCCGGCTTTATATCGATAGCATGGAAGAGAAAGGATTGGCTAAGCTCTTTTATGTAACTAATGTCTTTATCTTTGAAGAGACGGGAAAGGAAACGAGGGAGAGATGGCAGTGTGGGGTGGAACTTATAGGGGCGGGGTCAACTACAGCCGACGTAGAGTTGATACTGCTGGCTTTGGAGGTTTTGAAAAGGCTAGGACTTGAAGGGATAGAGTTGAGGCTATCCCATACTGGCTTAATAAGGGCATTGCTGGTAGCGCTTGGACTGAGTGGTGAGGAACAAGCCGTAGCCCTTGGTCGGATTTTAGACGGAGATGTGGAAGCACTGGCTAGGGTAAAGTCGGGGAAATCTGAGTTGAGCCGAGCTTTGACTCCTTTGCTGGCTCTGGAAGGGAAATCATCCGGGTTTCTCAAAAACTTGAAGACTCTGCTTATCCAAAAATTACCTGAGCTTGAGCCCCCCCTTGATGATTTTATAAATATTGTTGACCTTCTTGAGTCGCTGGGTTATGACTACCGGATTGATATAGCCTCAGGTAGGGGCTTTGAATACTATACCGGTGTGATTTTCCGGCTCTTTATCGGTGAGGAGGGGGTAGGTGGTGGGGGGCGGTATGATGCCCTTATTCCTTTAATGGGTGGTAAGGATATTCCGGCTTCCGGTTTTGCTCTCTACCTTGACCGCCTGATGAAGCTGGTAAAGCCAGAAGCTTTAGCTAAACCTCGGGGACAGAGAATCCTGATTAGTACTGAACCCGGGGCGGTGAAAGAGGGCTTAAGCATTGCCACCTGCCTCCGTGAAGCTGGTTATGTGGCTGAATTTAATCTGGGTGGTCAGGAGCCAGCTAACTTGGGGTGGACGCTGGAGGTGAGAAGTAAAGCACCACCATTTGTTTTAACTGACCAGGCCAGGCGCAAGAAGTTTGAGGTGCAAACTACTGAAGAGGTTTTGACTACATTACGAGAAGATGGACATTAAATAAGGTTAAGATTTGGCGGGAAGTTTGAAGGGGCGAAGCCCCTTCAAAACCCATACTTTTCCCTCTTTCAAAGGAGAGTCAAAGAGAGGCGAAGCCTCTCTTATATAACCAATTCCCCCTCCCTTCATAAGGGAGGGGGACACAGGGGGTGAGGTGGATAAACAATCTCAGATAAAAATAGCCTTGCCTAAAGGTCGGTATTTAGGTGAGACATCTGCCCTGCTGCAGAGAGCCGACTGGGGGTTAAGTGGCTACCATGAGGGGGCTCGCATTTATCGCCCTAAATCACAGAAATTCCCTAATCTCTTAGCCAAGATGTTCCACGAGAAGGATATTCCTATTCAGGTAGCGGTGGGAAACTATGATTTGGGGATTTGTGGGCTGGATTGGGTGGAAGAGCTTTTGGTCAAATACCCGAGTTCGGCTTTAATTAAGGTAAGAAACCTGGGATACGGAGACGGTGTCTTATCCATGGTTGCCAGCCGGTCCGGGGGAGCATCTACCATGGAGGAAATACGAGCGAGGTTGGACAACATACGCATTGCTAGCGAGTATGTTAACCTGGCTGAGTCATTTGCTCTAAACCTTCGTCTGAGAAGGTTCAGCATCTTTCCCCTGTGGGGGGCGGCTGAGGTTTATCCGCCGGAAAGTGCTGACCTGGCACTAATCCCGGGAGGAGTAAATGGGAAGCCTTTTAACTATGACCTGGTGCCAGTAAGCAATGTCCTAAGTTTTAGCGCTTTTCTGATAGCTAATAAGGATAGCTGGGAATCGAAAGACATGGACGATGTATTGACCTCCATTGGGGATAACCTGGTTGTTGGTGAGAAGCACTCTTCTTCGGCAGATGCAGTGAGAACACCGGGAATAGCTGGTCAACCCCGTTCTTGGGAGGCGGATGAGGATATAGTCCGACTGGCTTTACCCGATGGGCATCAGCAACTGCCGACCCTTCAGCTGTTGAAAAAAGCTGGCATTCAGGTTGACGATTACCCGTCGCCAGTGGGCAATCGCCGCCCAACTACTAACCTGGCTGGAGTCAGGATTAAGGTGATTAGACCTCAGGATATGCCATTACAGGTAGCCAATGGAAATTTCGATTTGGCTATTACCGGTCAGGATTGGCTTACGGAGCATCTTTGCCGGTTTCCGTCCAGCCCGGTAATCAGGCTTTTAGACCTCAAATTTGGGAAGGTAAAAATTGTCGCCGTGGTAAGTAAGGATTTATCCGTGTCTGATGTCTATGGCTTGAGGCAGATTAACGGTGAGCGCTCGGCGCCACTTAGCGTAGCTTCAGAATATGTAAATATAGCTGATAAGTATGCCCGGGATAATCACCTCGGAATGTACCGAATAATTCCTACCTGGGGAGCCAGTGAAGCCTTCTTGCCTGAGGACGCTGATTTACTAATTGAGAATACCGAGACCGGACGAACCATAGCCAGACACAACCTTAAGATTATTGATAACCTTTTTGAATCGACAGCTTGCCTGATTGGCAATAAAGATAGTGTACCCAGTTCCGCTAAGAACGAAAGAATAAAGTCGATTACTGAAACCCTGCGAACGGCAGTGGAGGATATCTAAATTGATAATCATTGAGGGTTTCCCGTCAGCAGAATTAGCCTTGTCACGGCAAGCCCCGGCTGAGTTTTATCCGGTTTCACCAGCGCTAAGGCAAAGGATAAAAGAGATGTTTGGCACCGATGACCCTGAGCAGGCAGTCAGGCAGATTGTTAGTGAGGTGCGCAATAGGGGGGATGCCGCGCTCCTGGATTATACCTTGAAGATTGACGGCGTAGAGCTTACCTCACTGGAGGTAAGCAAGCAGCAGGTCGCCAGTGCCTACCGGGAGGTGGACGGAGAGCTGGTATCAGCGCTTAAGCTGGCAGCAGAACGGATACGCACCTTTCATACTGCCCAGAAGGATAATATTGGGAGTGAGTTTACCTGTCAGGACTCAGGTCAGCTAATGCGCCCGCTACAATGTGTTGGTGTCTATGTTCCTGGTGGTACCGCGTCTTACCCATCGACGGTGCTGATGACAGCGATACCAGCCAGGGTCGCCGGGGTCAATGAGATTATTCTGGTTACACCCCCGAGATTAGCTGGGGCAGTGCCTCCGCCCATATTAGTGGCTGCCGATATTGCTAAAGTTGACCGTATTTTTAGCGTGGGTGGGGCTCAGGCAATCGCTGCCTTAGCCTTTGGCACCGAGT
>CAZCLE010000005.1:0-36035 GCA_964499445.1 uncultured Dehalococcoidales bacterium | reverse complement strand
AAAATCACCCCTATCACCTCGCTACCCCAGTTAGTGAGTTAGTCTCGAGGAAAGATACCCGCCCCGGAATATAAGCCTGATGAAACCGAGGAATACAACCCACCCCCACTCCCCTCGTCAATTACCGACCTGGCTTATATTAAAGGGCAGGAGCATGTCAAACGAGCCTTAGAGGTGGCGGCGGCGGGGGGGCACAATGCCATAATGATGGGACCCCCGGGAAGCGGTAAAACCCTACTGGCACGCTCACTCCCTTCCATACTGCCGCCAATGACTACCGAGGAAGCCCTGGAGGTTACCAAAATCTATAGTGTCAGTGGTCTGCTGCCGCCGGATACTCCTCTGATAAGACAACGCCCCTTCCGCTCCCCCCACTACACCATATCAAATGCTGGGCTGGTAGGGGGCGGACACTGGCCCAGAGCCGGTGAAATAAGCCTCAGTCATCGGGGGGTTCTCTTCCTTGATGAACTCCCTGAATTTGGGCACTCCCTGCTTGAAGTATTGCGCCAACCTCTGGAAGACAAGACAGTCACCATCAGCCGGGCTCAAGGCAGTGTAACCTTCCCCGCCAACTTCATGCTGGTCGGAGCCATGAACCCCTGCCCCTGCGGCTACTATGGCGACCCGTTTAGACAATGTACCTGTCCTTCCAGTCTGGTCTCCCGATACCAGAAACGCATCAGCGGACCGTTCATTGACCGGGTTGATATATTTGTTGAGGTGCCCCATATTGACTACGAGAAATTAGCCGACGACAGGTTAGGGGAAAGGTCAGAGAAAGTCCAGTCCAGGGTTAACGCCGCCCGTTCCCTCCAACTCAAACGGTTTGAGGGAACAAAGCTAGCCTGCAATGCTGAAATGACACCGACCGAGGTAAGGGAGTTTTGCCAGACAGAAGAATCAGCCCAGAGCCTGCTAAAAGCAGCCATGAAACAGCTTTACCTCTCTGCCCGTGCCTTCCACCGCATATTAAAGTTAGCCCGTACTATCGCCGACATGGAAAATGCTGATATAATTAAAGCTCACCATCTGGCTGAAGCCATCCAGTATCGACCAAGACGGATGGTGTAGGGCAGATAGGGAAGCTAAGGAGGAAGAAAAATGTTACTTTCTAATTTGACCAAGAGGTATATAAAACCCATTCTCATTATTACTCTACTTGCCATATTCGTCTGGGCGGGTGCCGGATGCGAAGGCTTTGACCAGTGGGCTCCCACACCGTCTCCGGAAGCGGAAACAGAAGTGGAGGCGCCTCCCCCCACCGCCATCACCACCGAGGACAGGGCAATCCTGGCTGTTTATGAACACCTTCTCAGTCAAGCTGAAAGTTATCAGGCGAAGGTATACCTTGCCGATTTCTATGCCACCTGTGATAACTGGAAGGCTAACTCAGAACTGCTTAAGGACGGAACCAGCGTATGGCATGTCACGGTTGACATGACACATGTTACCGCCTGGGATGAAAAACCTTACTGGCAACAAGCCAGCTGGCTCGTGCTTAAAGATGGCAAAGTAATGCCATCCCATCGCTTTCAAGCCAATGCGCTTAGGATTGAGGCCGACCTGCAAGAGCTAATCCTCCAGCCAGAATCACCGCCCAGCCAGACAGATTCGGAGGAATAATATTTACTACCGGGGCTACAATGGGGCGAAATAAGCTCAAAAGGAGGTGCCGACCTTGCTTCTAGAATCCCTGGGTTTTGTCGGTGGAGCACTGGTAACCTGCAGTCTTATTCCCCAGGTTCTTCGTGTCTTCAAACTTAGGAGTGCCCATGAGATAAGTCTGCTGTTTACCATTCTGCTGTTATTAGGCGTCGTCTTTTGGTTAGCTTACGGGCTTGCTTTTGAACTCGCCCCGGTCATCCTTTGGAATGCGGCTTCCCTAGTCCTTGTTGCCGGGCTTCTCTTCGCCAAGCTAAAGTACGGGAGATAGACAAGCTTAACCCCAGAACCAGAGGGCGCCGCCCCCGGCCAGCATAAGTATGCCAAGAGTAATGAATATCCAACCGCCTATCCTCAACGCCCCAGGCTCGGGACGCCCTGGCGAATGCTCCAGATATTCCCTTACATCATGTTGAGTAGTCAGGGAATCATAGTAACCCCCCTCCTCACTCTTGCCCCAGATAATCCCGGCCAGACCAAGAAGGATAAATAAACCACCTATGCCCACCAGCATTAACCAATCATCATAAGGCATACCCCACCCCTACAAACCGGAGTCTATTTTAATTATAACCTATTTTCAGCTATTTTCAACCAGATTTATTTAATCTCAGCGGTAGCTCCAGCGGCCTCCAATTTCTGTTTTACAGCCGCTGCCTCATCCTTACCAACCCCCTCCTTCACTGGTTTGGGGGCACTCTCCACCAAGTCCTTAGACTCCTTCAGTCCTAATGTTGTCACCTCCCGCACCGCCTTAATCACACTAATCTTATTAGCCCCTATATCCTTAAGAATCACGCTAAACTCCGTCTTCTCCTCAGCCGCCGGAGCTCCAGCCTCGGCTGGTGCCGCAGCCGCTGCCGCCACCGGGGCAGCAGCACTAACGCCAAATTCAGCCTCCAAAGCCTTTACTAACTCAGCCAGTTCAAACACGGCCATATTCTTTATAGTAGCTATTATCTCCTCAACGACTTTTGACCTCTTCTCAACCTTGGCCGGAGCTTTAGGCTCCTCAACGGCTGCTTCGGCTTTCGGTTCCTCAACGACGGCTTCTTCTGCCTTCGGTTCCTCAGCGACGGCTTCTGCCTTCGGCTCCTCAGCGACTGTCTCGGCCTTCGGCTCCTCAACGGCTACTTCGGCTTTCGGTTCCTCAGCGACGGCTTTGGCTTTCTTAGGTTTCTTTACCGCCTTTTCGGCAGGTGGCTGCTGTTCACTCTCCGCTACCGGTTCGGCAGATGGTTGCTGTTCACCCTCTACTTTCTCCTCAACGGTCTCTTGTCCCGCTTCTACTTCTTTTTCTGACATCCTATTCTCCCTCCAATTGTTGAATTCTAGCCTGTAGCACCCCTATAACTCCTCTTATAGGAGTTGTCAGACAACTAACTAATGCCGTAATAGGACTTTGCATCCCACCCACAACCTTAGCTAGTAATATCTCCCTTGATGGCAATGTGGAAAGGGTCTTCACCTCCTCTGAAGTAAGTAATCTATCACTGAGAAAGCCCCCCTTAATACTTAGACTCGCTTTTGAGGTGTTGATGTAGTCAGCCAAAGCCTTGGCCGGCTCAGCTATATCACCATAGCCAAAAGCGATAGCTACCGGACCCTCAAAGACGCTGGCCAAATCATTCCTGCCTGCCCTTTCCGCAGCAAACCGAGCCAGCGTATTCTTCACCACCTTATACTCAACCCCCAACTCCCTCAATCTACGGCGCAAAATAGTCATCTCAGGAGTTGATAGTCCCCGATAGTCAGTTAAAATACCAATGCTACATTTAGAAAAGCCCTCTTGTAGCCTATCAATACTCTGCACCTTCTTTTCTCTAGGCATCCTTCATTACCTCCTAACTAACACCGCTGAACATCTGGTTAAAAAATAAGCCCTTGCGCCGACCACACAAGGACTCCACCAAATCCGGTTAAGTAAAGCCTTTTTCCTCGGTAGGCACATTAATTTAAGCCTTAATCGGCACCTGCTGTCTCAGGAAATTGTTAAATTATTAATCAACCTTCCCTAATTATCAACTGGAACTTAAAGAAAGGGTTGGTTTGAGGTCAAGTTCTATACCAGGACCCATAGTTGTGGTCAAAGAGGCAGTCTTAACATACTGACCCTTAGCCCCGCTGGGTTTAGCCTTGACCACCGCCTCTATCACCGCCACCAGGTTACCCATCAACCTATCGCCGTCAAAACTAACCTTACCCAACGGCACATGAATGATAGATGTCCTGTCCAGCCTAAATTCCACCCGACCTTTACGGGCATCTTCAATTACCCTGGGCAGGTCATCGGCAGATGCCACCGTCCCTGACTTAGGATTAGGCATCAATCCCCGCCTCCCCAAAATTTTCCCCAGCTTACCCACCTTACCCATCATGTCAGGGGTAGCCACAGCCGTGTCAAAATCTAACCAGCCATCCTCAATCTTCTTAATCAACTCATCGCCACCAACAAAATCGGCTCCTGCCTCTTTAGCAATTTTCTCCGCCTCACCCTGGGCAAAAACTAAAACACGCACCGTTTTCCCCAACCCGTACGGTAGAAGGGCAACACCGCGCACCTGCTGACTGGCATTCCGGGGGTCAACACCCATCCGAATATGAAGCTCAACAGTCTCATCAAACCGGGCGTGAGCCATCTTCTTAGCCAGCTCAATAGCCTCCTGTGGCTCATAAGCCTTGGTTCTGTCCAGCAGTTTAACTGCTTCTTGATAGTTTTTACCGCGCCTTGCCATTGCTTCTACTCTATTTCAATCCCCATACTTCGGGCGGTGCCGGCAATAATTCGCTCCGCCCCTTCAATACTAGTAGCATTTAGGTCCTCTGCCTTAAGCTGAGCTATTTCACGAAGTTTATCCCGGGATAACGTCCCCACTTTTTCCAGACCAGCAGTACTAGCTCCCTTTTCCACACCTAACGCCTTCTTCAGTAAATCTGTAGTTGGCGGTGTTTTGGTAATAAAAGTAAATGAGTTATCCTTAAAGACGGTGATTTCGACAGGAATGATAGACCCCGCCTGGTCAGAAGTACGCTCATTATACTCCTTACAAAAGCCCATAATATTAACCCCATGCTGACCTAAAGCCGGTCCCACGGGAGGCGCTGGATTTGCCTGGCCGGCTGGAATCTGCAGTTTAATCACCGCCTTAATCTTCTTCGCCACCTATATCTCCTAACCGGAAAACTTAACCGGGTTCACAACTTCTCCACTTGCAAGAAGTCAAGCTCCACCGGTGTCTCACGCCCAAAAAGAGAGAGAAGCACCTTAACCTTACCCTTTCCCGGGCTTATATCATCCACTACCCCGACAAAATCAATAAAAGGACCATCAGTCACCCGTATACTCTGTCCCTTCCGAAAGCCAATCTTAACCTTTGGTGCCTCAGCTGTCATCTGCTTCAAAATCTGGTCAACTTCCTCCTCCCGCAATGGAACAGGCTTGTTCCCGGTACCAACAAAGCCGGTGACACCAGGGGTATTACGCACTACATTCCAGCTCTGGTCGCTCATTTTCATCTGAACCAGGACATAACCGGCCAATATCTTCTTAGTCACCGTACGCCGCTGTCCATTTTTAACCTCAATCTCTTCCTCAGTAGGCACAGTCACTTGAAAGACCTCATCTACAGAATCCATGGCCTTAATGCGTTGCTCCAAATTCTTCTTAACTCGGTCTTCATACCCAGAGTAGGTATGAATCACAAACCACTGCTTTTCGTTCTCTTCCACCAATAACCTCGCCCGGATAATGTCTCAGCTCAATTATCCACCCAAAAAAAGTTTATTGACAAGTTCGGCAAAACCAAAATCAAATGCCCCCAGAAATAGACCAGCAGCAAGAGCGGCAATCAGCACCAGACCGGTTAGATAAATAGCCTCTCGTCTACTGAGCCAGACTACCTTCTTTAATTCGGCTATAGTCTCGCCAATAAACCTAAATCTTGAACTACCTCGCTTGGTAATATCAGTACGGTGTACCACAGAAGGACCCTTCTCCTACTTCCCAGTCTTGTAGCTCTATTTTACCTCTTTATGGAGTGTATGAGCCCGGCAACGCGGGCAATATTTTCTAAGCTCCAACCGCTGGGGGTCATTCCTTTTGTTCTTAGTAGTAGTATATGTTCTCTCCTTGCACTCAGTACAGGCAAGGTGAATAATAACCCTGGCTTCAGCCTTTCTCGCCATATCTACTCTATAATACGGCTAATGGTTCCAGCGCCTACCGTTTTACCCCCCTCCCTGATAGCAAAACGCAAACCCTTCTCCAGGGCTACCGGATAGATAAGTTTTATCTTCATTCCTACATTATCACCGGGCATAACCATCTCCACCCCTTCCGGTAGCTCAACGGTTCCGGTAACATCGGTAGTCCTAATGTAAAATTGGGGCTTATAACCGTTAAAGAAGGGAGTATGCCTGCCCCCTTCCTCCTTACTCAAAATATATACTTCAGCCTCAGCATAGGTATATGGCTTAATCGAGCCGGGTGCCGCCAATACCTGACCTCGCTCTATCTCATCGCGGTCTATGCCCCTAATCAGAATGCCCACCGCATCCCCGGGCTCAACCTCATCCAGAGTCTTATGAAACATCTCCAGGCTGGTAGCCACCGTCTTCCGGGGCTCATGGTGTAAGCCGACTATCTCAATCTCTTCCCCGGCCTTAATCACACCCCGCTCAACCCTTCCTGTAGGCACCGTACCCCGACCCTTAATGCTGAAAACATCCTCTACCGACATCAAGAAGGGCTGGTCTTTAGGTCGCACCGGAATAGGAATATAGCTATCTACCGCATCCAGTAGCTTCCAGATGCCGCCACACCACGGACAGTCCCGCTTACCACAGCCACACTCGAGAGCTTTAAGCGCACTCACCCTCACTATGGGTATCTCATCACCGGGGAACTCGTATTTATTAAGTAACTCCCTCATCTCCAGCTCCACCAGCTCCAGCAGCTCTTCGTCCTCCAGCGCATCTACCTTGTTAAGACAAACTACAATAGCTGGAACCTCCACCTGGCGGGCTAACAAGAGATGTTCCCTGGTCTGAGGCATGGGACCATCAGGAGCACTTACCACCAGGATAGCCCCATCCATCTGGGCAGCCCCGGTTATCATATTTTTAATGTAGTCAGCATGACCGGGACAATCTATATGAGCGTAATGCCGCTTCTCCGTCTCATACTCGATATGAGCAATGGCAATGGTCAGCCCCCGTGCCTTTTCCTCAGGGGCATTATCAATACTGTCAAACTCTCGAAACCCCGTAGAACCAACCTTGGACAACACCCAGGTCATAGCCGAAGTTAACGTTGTTTTCCCATGGTCAACATGACCGATAGTGCCCACATTACAATGCGGCTTGGTTCGCTCAAATTTCTTTTTAGCCATTATAACCCCCTTTATTCCGAGCCCACAACCAGACTCGAACTGGTGACCCCGTTCTTACCAAGAACGTGCTCTACCAACTGAGCTATGTGGGCATTCGCTCCATTTATATTATATTATTTTTTAATAAAACGCTATCCTGCCTAACTTTAGGCTCAACCTCTATGGTGGAGGGGGCAGGATTCGAACCTGCGAAGCCATTTAAGGCGGCAATTTTACAGACTGCTCCGATTAACCACTCCGGCACCCCTCCTAATGCCACCGGTAAAACTCACAGCCCGAGAGGGGATTCGAACCCTCTAACCTACCGATTACAAGTCGGTTGCGCTGCCATTGCGCCACTCGGGCACTATGTCCACCAGACCTTATCAATCAATACTAATTGGCTTGAGTATTATAAAAATGAACAAGATAAAAGTCAAGCCTGGTAGCAGGAACCGGATTCAAACCAGCAACCATCAGGCTGTAAAACTGAAAGCACAATTATATCACAGTCAGCGCTCCCTGTAAAGCGGAGTGACATACCGCTACCCATTATTGAACCCGAGGGTGTCCTGGTATAGTTATAATTTAAGGTAACTATCCCTTGGAGGCAAGTAGAGGAAGGGGATTACTATAATTCGCTCAAATCTGAATGACGCCCAAAACCCAAAGAACAATGAATGCGATAAACAATACAGCCAATATTATGCCACCCCGAATAGTGTAATTGGCTTTGTACAATGGCTTAATCTTATAGCCAAGTTCGTTTATATCCCACATACTTTGACAAATAGCATAAAAACAATAATTCTGTCAAGGCGCAAAAAACAAACAGGCTGGAGATGTTTGCCATAGCCATCTTCCAGCCCGTTTGCATCGGCGCCATTCCACTCAGTGGATGACCTTCCTGTTGATAATGAGCATAACATACTCCTTACTATTTGTCAAGGGGAGGGTGCGGCAGGTGGGACTTGAACCCACGACGTCCGACTTAACAGGAAGGTGCTCTACCAACTGAGCTACTGCCGCACCTTGCGATTATAGCACTAAAGTAAGGGGTGTCAAGGTATAAAAAGGGTATAAAATGAGAGCAGTAAAACAGAAAAGACAGGGCAACTGTAAAGGCTATCAAATTGATGGAGGGGATAACCTCCATCAGCTTCCCTCCTTCAAGCTTTCCACTATTTGCCTGCCCAGCTTTCGGGCCTCTTCCACCAGGGGAAGGTTATTATTAGCCTCCCCTGGCCTACCGGCATAGCCGCTGGCGATGAATCTCCTATTCTCTTCCACATCGAAAGACCAGTCGACAAATTGCTTCAAGGCATACAGGGTATCCTCAATACCCTCCATTTCAGCTACCACGATGATGCCCACCACTCTTGCCTGAGACCTCCTGTCTTTTTTGTACAGGAAGTAGTTGCGGTCGAAGAAGGCTTTCATCTGGGCGGTAACATTGTAATAGTAAACCGGGGTTGCCAAAATAACCCCGTCCGCCTTGCAGAACCTGTCCAGAATCCAACCGGCGTCATCCTTCTGCAGGCAGGAGTCGAAGGAAGCACAGTCCTCATGTCCGAGGCAGGGGTTCACCTCGTACTGGCTGAGGATGAGCTTCTCAGTTTGGGCCCCCAGCTTTGCCGCTTCCCCCAGAGCCTCATCCACCAGGTAATTGGTGTTACCCTTCAGCCTGGGACTGCCGACTATAGCCAGTAGCTTCAATTCTTCCTCCTTAAAAAGTCGTGATTCGTCTTAGCCGCCGGGCACACCTGTAGACACTTATCGCAGAGGACGGAGCGTCCGTCTTCAGTCATAGGGGTAATGTTGGAGAGGCAAAGTGATATATCGGGCATGCGGTAGGGTTCAAGAGCCTTGGTAGGGCAGACATCAATGCATATCGAACACCCATTACAAACCGGGTTCTCTTCGTCTGCCAGAGCTGAGCCCACAAGCGGCTCCAGTGGGGCATCTGTCCTGATGGCCATAAAGCGAAGCCAGCAACCATATTTGGGATGTAATACTACCGTGCTCTTGCCCCGCCTGCCCAGCCCGGCGCGAATTACCTCCCCTTTCAGGTTGGCCTCCCCTTCAAGGGGATAGCCATACCGGCCAATCGGTTCAGCGGAAAAACCCTTACCACGAATGAAATTGAGCACTGACTCCAACCTGGACCCAACGTGCTTTTCAAAGCCATACATCTGGAAAGCACCGTCCTGATGCCCGAATTCGTCAAGGTCACGTTCCGCTGTTGACTCAAGCCCCATAATCAGCAGGTAATCACCGCTGGACAGCTGGCTGGCACCAACCACATCAAACAAAGAGCTAGCGTGTTCAGCTATTTGCTGAGCTACAGGCACTCGTCTACTCTCCCCAAAATACTGTTTGTTAGCTGGCGCTACTGATTTGACTTCTACGCCCCTTGACCATCATTTTACCACACTGACCCCACCGCGATACATAATACAGAATGGCAAGCAGGTTAAATGTGTGCTTTCGCTAGCAAGGAAGCACCGATACATACCTGTTGAACTCCTTGGCTGCGGGGGCTGGATTCGAACCAACGAATGGCGGGCACGGGAGCTGATTCTGGACTTGTGAGAGGTATTGACAGCTAGGTGACGTTGGCATATCATTAATGGCAAGAGCGATGAGGCAACTCTCAGTCCTCATCACGAGTCTAAATGGGAAATCCGCCGGTATGAAGATAAAAGACCTTTTGAAAATCAAGGGCTGGGCAGTTACCACTATTGGCCCAAATGAAACCGTCCAAGCAGCCATTCAGAAATTGGTCGAGAATGACATCGGGGCGCTCCCGGTGTGCGACGCCAAGGGCGCGATATTGGGAATCGTTTCCGAAAGAGACCTATTGAAAGAGTGCTCTCAACGTAGTAGTGTGATTGGCAGCACCAAGGTCAAAGATGTGATGACTAAGGATGTAGCCATAGGACTTCCTGAAGACGACCTAGATTATGTCATGAGCATCATGACTCAGAAAAGGATAAGACACCTCCCCATAATGGTCGGGCCAAAACTTGGGGGCATGATCTCGATGCGGGACATAATTGAGTCGCAACTAGAAGAGTCCAAGGCGCAGGTCCGTCTTTTGAATGATTACATTTCGGGAGGCTACATCTAGTCTAACCTCATGCCCTCGCCACCTGGCCCCGGGACTGTGTGACAACACGCTACCGAACAGGGCAGTGGGTCAAGGCTGTGTCCAAGCTGACAAATAAAAGGGAAGCATCACTGCTTCCCTAATTTTCCTTGGTAGCGGGGGTTGGATTCGAAAGGGCGAATGACGGATATTGACTATCCAATGAAGGCCTAATATAATCGTGTCCTAACCATTAGATGGTAAAGACAAGGATGAAAAGAAGGGACATAGGTAAGCTTGTGGGCACTATTGCTGCCTGTGAGGGTGCTGGCGGTATTGGTGCCATCTTTACCACACCAGCTATTCCTACATGGTATGAAGCTTTAGCCAAGCCAGCTTTTACCCCGCCCAATGCTGTGTTTTCTCCCGTATGGGTTACTCTTTATCTCCTCATGGGTATAGCTATATTTCTAGTTTGGCGCAAAGGATTAAAGACCGAAGGAGTAAAACCAGCATTTATTATCTTCTGGGTGCAACTAGTCATAAATATCCTGTGGTCAGCAGTCTTTTTTGGGTTAAAAACGCCGTTGGGAGGGTTTATCGTAATCATCTTACTCCTGATTGCCGTGGTTATTACTATAGTTCAATTTTTCAAAGTATCACGCTTAGCCGGTGGGTTACTTATTCCATATATTGTCTGGCTGGGAATTGCCACTTCCCTGAATGTGGGGATTTGGATGTTAAATCCGTAGCATTAAACAAAAAAGGGAAGCATCACTACTCCCCCCTTAATATCTTGGTAGCGGGGGTTGGATTCGAACCAACGACCTTCGGGTTATGAGCCCGACGAGCTTCCACTGCTCCACCCCGCGCCGAAGTTTCTTTGTATTCAGACTTTATTTAAATGGTCTTTTAGTATAACCGCTAGCCGAATAGGGTGTCAAGGCGTTTTTATGAGCTTTTATCTCCCTTTTTAGTCCTTTTCCTTTTTGTTTCTCCCGTTTTCTCTTTCCCTCCCCACCAGGCTTTGAGCCGAGCTACAACCTCCTTCTCGTATCCCTGGTCACTGGGGGTATAGAAGTGCTTGCCCTGAAGAGAATCAGGTAGGTGCTGTTGCGGAACGAAGTGCCCCGGGTAGTCATGAGCATATTTATAGTCCTTACCATAACCTATATCTTTCATCAATGGTGTTACCGGGTTGCGCAAGTGTAAGGGCGCTGGCTCGCCGGAGCCACCTTTAATCTCCTCCTGAATCCGGGAATACGCCTGATACAATGAATTGCTTTTAGGGGCGGTAGCCAGATAGACGGCTGCCTCAGCCAGAGCCAGATTGCCCTCAGGCATGCCAATGAAGTGAACTGCCTGCTGAGCCGCCATGGCTATTACCAGTGCCTGGGGGTCAGCCATACCCACATCCTCTGAGGCAAAGCGGACTAAACGGCGGGCAATATAGAGGGGGTCCTCTCCTGCCTCCAGCATCCTTGCCAGCCAGTAGAGGGAGGCATCAGGGTCTGAGCCCCGCATTGACTTGTGCAGGGCGGAGATGAGGTCATAGTGCTGCTCTCCCGCCTTATCGTAACGCAACGCCGGGTGCTGGATGGCATCTTCAATAGTAGATAGTGGGATACGGCGCTTTCCATCGGCATCCGGCGGTGTGGTCAGGGCAGCCATCTCCAGGGCATTAAGGGCAACCCTGGCATCGTTATTCGACATAGCGATAAGGTGGTTTAAGGCCTCGACATCCAGCTCCACTTTTAATGCGCCCAGACCCCTAAGGCTATCCTTCAGTGCTCTCAGGACGATGATGCGAATTTCATCCTCGGTAAGGGGTTTCAGGGAAAGCACCTGAGAACGGGAGAGAAGAGGAGAGATAACCTCAAACGAGGGATTTTCCGTGGTGGCACCAATAAGGGTGACCGTGCCATCCTCAACGAAGGGTAGAACTGCATCCTGCTGAGCCTTATTGAAGCGATGAATCTCGTCTATGAACAGGATGGTTCTCTGATGGGTCATCTTGCGCCGTTCTTTAGCCTCTTCTATTATCCGGCGCAGGTCATTCACACCAGCATTGACCGCGCTTACCGGGCTGAAATGTGAATCAGTGTTATTGGCGATAATATAAGCCAGGGTAGTTTTACCACTGCCGGGCGGACCCCACAGGATGAAAGATGGCAGCTGACCGGCCTCAATTGCCTTCCTCAACACATGCCCCTTACCTACCAGGTGCTCCTGCCCGACGAAGTCGTGGAAGGCGGTCGGTCTCATCCGGGTCGCCAGCGGCGCCCCCCGCTCCATCTGTTCCTCAAACTGCTGTTCAAACATATCCTTCTCCATCCTCACCCCCTTTGTCCCCCTCTCCTTCAACCATGGTGTACGAAAGGCAAAACTCCGACTGTCGCCCCCGACATGCTGGATGGGGGCATGGGAATAGTATAGTATATTTTAACTTCCGAGTCATCCACCTCAATTCTTTCCACAAAGGACTTGAGGAAGCTCCTTTGCTCAACGATAGAAGACCTCTCTAACAAGCCTCTCAGGTCACCCACGTAGTGCCGCACCATCCGGGGGTCAGCTATACCCACGGCTTGACAGCGTAGCGCCTCCCCTGCATCAGCCTTTGCCTGCTGCAGTTCCTCCCTCTCCTCACCACAGGTCTCGGCCAACTCCTCGTTGGTCAGCCGCACCAGCTCCTCCAGGTTCTCTTCGGTAAGTATAGAGTTCTTGATGCGGTCAATGATAAACCTCTCTGCCTTATCCTTGGGTAGATTGGGTAACGGGCATACTTCTCTGCCCTTTCTGCGGGCGTTACCACACATGTAGTATTGATAACGATGGCTACTGCCGTGGCCCACCATGGCTGATGGAGCTTCTACGCTATATTGAAACGGAGCCAGTACTTGTCTTCTACTGGAATCCCGCTCCTGTACTATCTGGCTAGTTTTACTATGAGCACTTTATGCATATCGGGCATAGCCACTATTTGTTGATAGCACTCCACAGGAAGAGGTTCATCTAAGCAGAGTGCCATCATCGCTCCACTGCCACGCTGTACGTTCCGACTTACTTGCATCTGACTAATATTGACGTTAGCATTACCGATTATAGTACCTACTGCGCCGATCATTCCGGGACGGTCTTTATGTTCTGTGAACACCATGTAGCTACCAAATGGCTCTATTTCCAACCAGAAGTCGTTCACCCGTGTCAGATGGGTCTTGCCTCGGAGTGATGACCCCGCTACCAGCGTGCTTCCAGATTTGGTGTACACCTCCACCGTTAACATGTTGGCATAGTTCTCGCAAGTGCTATCCTTCTGTTCGGTGACCCTTAGTCCACGATTGTTGGCAATAATATCTGCGTTGACCATATTAACGCGCTCTTCAGTCAATGTTTCCAAGAGACCAGCTAAGACCGCGACTTTGATGGGATTGGTGTCCTCTTTCGCAATATCTCCCTGATAGCGAATGGCCAGCGATTTCAACTGCCCTTCTATCAACTGGACAACAACCCTGCCAATCGTTGTCCCTACCTGAACATACGGACCAAGTACTGACATAGCTTCTGTAGAAATCCTAGGGGCATTCACCGGAAACTTAGCCGGATAACCCTTAAGAATTGCCACTACCTGTTCGGCAATATCTATACTGGCACTTGCCTCCGCTTCAATAGTGGATGCTGCTAGGTGAGGCGTTACGACTACTCTATCACTCTTTAACAGGATATTGTCTAGGGCTGGTTCCTGACTGAAAACGTCAACGGCCGCCCCTGCCAAAAGACCTTGGTTAAGTGCGTCGTAGAGTGCCTTTTCATCTACTATACCACCCCGAGCGCAGTTGATAATCATGGCTGTCGGCTTTACCAACTTAAGTTGGTCACTGCTGATTAACCCCCTAGTGGTGGAATTGAGAGGTACATGTATCGCTATGAAGTCTGACCTTGCCAGCAAGGTTTCCAGTTCGGTGAGCTGTACACCTAGCCTCTCAGCCCGGCTCTCGGATATCATGGGGTCATAGGCAATAACGTTCATATGCAATCCCTTAGCCATCTCGGCTACCTCGGTACCCACCCTGCCAAGGCCGATAATACCCAGGATTTTATTGCGAATTTCGGAGCCTTTAATTTCGCGATTCCACACCCCGGCATGGAGCAGGCTATCTGCCTTGGGAATATGACGCGCCAGGGCTAGAAGCATGGCGATAGTATGTTCGGCGGTGGAGATTATGTTTCCCTCGGGGGAATTGACCACAAGTATGCCGCGGCGAGTAGCTGCGTCCACATCAATATTGTCGACTCCAACCCCGGCCCGACCTATGACATACAACTTGTTGGCGGCATCGATAATGTTGGCCGTCACCTTAGTCCGACTGCGCACTATCAGGGCCTCGTAGTGCCCAATAATTGATTGTAACTGTTCCGGTGTTAGGACTTTCTGAATATCGACATCAGCATACTGCTGGAGAATGTCGACACCTTCCGTAGCTATTGGGTCGGTAATAAGTACCTTCATCTGTTACCTATTCTGTTAGACAAACTTCCTTATGTAACCATGTCGGTTGGCTAATATTGCCCGCCTATGCCTCATGGCCTAAGGATATCCACTCACGAATATAATAATAATAATGATGGCCTTTTGTCAAAACCTAGAATTCATGATGGTATAGGTAACTCGATATATTTTATGGGGTGTTATCTTTAATCCACGGCACAGGCGCTTGTTACGAATGAGCACACGGTCTTGACAATTGTAGTAAAATATCCTAAAATCTTACTGCGACGGTAGGAGATACCCTGTAGGGAGCCGAAGGGGAAAGAGATATGGTTTTAATGCCATGTCTTGAAACTCTCAGGCGAAAGGACTACCGGAAGCAAAAACCTCTGGAGAGACCTCCGTGTGAGGTCACCGAAGGGGCAAGCCCGCAAATAGCTAGCGGGTGATCTCTCAGGTAAAAGGACAGGGGCAAGTTGTAATGCAACTTGCCCCTTTTTTGTTTGGGAAAGGTAAGATTCTACAGGAAACTAAATAATGAAGCCGTTAAAGAAAACGCCTCTTAATAAGGTACATCACGACTTGAAGGCTAGAATGATAGATTTTGCCGGCTGGGAGCTGCCTGTCTGGTATACCTCTATTTTGGAGGAGCACAGGGCTGTTCGCACTGAAGCCGGTATGTTCGATGTTTCTGACATGGGTAGAGTCTGGATGACGGGAAGGAAGGCAGGAGCTTTCCTTGATAGGATGCTAACCAAGCCTGCTCAGCAGCTGGATGTAGGTTCCGCCCAGCTCTGCCTCCTGTGTTTAGAGGATGGAGGTATCCTAGATGACTTGTGGGTATATCACGTAGGAACCGACCGGTATTTAATAGTTTGGAATGCAGCCAATATTGAGCAAAAACTTGATTGGTTATCTCGCTGGTCAGGCTCAGACCCCGATATCATCATTGAGGACACCTCCCCTGATACGGTTATGCTGGCTGTCCAGGGTCCAGCCGTTTCCCAACTTGAGAACCTGAAGGGCGTCTCTCGCTTAACTCGCTTTGGTCACGCCCAAACGAAGATTGACGGTTTAAGTGTATTTGTAGCTAGAACGGGATACACCGGAGAGGACGGGTTTGAGATAATAGCCGATGCTGCCGATGCCTTACCCTTATGGGAAGCGTTTATGGAACAGGGTGTCAGACCCTGCGGTTTGGCAGCACGCGACAGCTTGCGATTGGAAGCCGGCATGATGCTGTGTGGGCAAGACATGGACACAAGTACCAATCCTTTTGAGGCTGGGCTGGAGTGGCTGGTAGACCTCAATAATAGTGACTTTGTCGGCAAGGACGCTCTGCTCGAGATTAAGCGTCAGGGGGTTAAGCGTAAGCTGATCGGCTTTCAAATGGAAGGGCGAGAGATAGCTCGCTCTGGCTACCCAATTTCCAAATCTGGTCAAGAGGTAGGCAGGGTTACCAGTGGTGGGTATGCACCAACTCTAGGGGTTAATATCGGCCTGGGTTATGTTCCCATCGAGCTAGCGGCCGTCGGCACTGATATTGAGATAATAATTCGCAACAAACCAGTCCCAGCTCACATAGTTAATAAGCGATTCTACAAAAGAGGAGCCTAAAATGAACCCGAAAGAATACAAATATACCCGGGAGCACGAGTGGATTTGTCCTGATTCCGAGGATAAGGGGAAAATGGGGCTTACCGATTATGCCCAAGACCAATTAGGAGACCTAGTTTTTCTTGACTTGCCTGCCACGGGAACTCAAGTGGAACAGTCCAAGAAGATAGGTGAAATAGAATCAGTGAAAGCAGTTTCAGACCTCTTCTCACCGATTAGTGGGCGGGTATTAGAAGTTAACCAAGCTGCCATTGATGAGCCCCAACTGGTGAATCAAGACCCCTACGGAGCTGGCTGGCTGGTTAGGTTAGAATTGAGTAACCCTGCGGAACTTGATGCCTTAATGAATAGCAACGAGTACGACAAATTTGTAGCCGGATTGGAAGAAGAGTCAGAATAAGCAGGAGGCAACTAATACCAATGTCATCACCCTATTTACCGAATACTGATACTGACCGCAGGGCTATGTTGCGAGAGATTGGAGTCAGCTCGGCTGATGAGCTATTCCATGATGTGCCCGAAAAATTCCGCAATGTCCGATTCAAACTACCGCCTCCTCTCTCTGAACTAGAACTCAAGGAGGAACTTCGCCAGCTATCAAACCACAATGCAAATTTGGATGATTATGTTTGCTTCCTAGGGGCTGGCTACTATCGGCACTTCATCCCCAGCGTGATTGGTCACATTACCGGTCGCAGCGAGTTCTATACCGCTTACACTCCATATCAAGCCGAGGCCAGCCAGGGCACGCTACAAACCATCTACGAGTATCAGTCGCTAATCTGCCAGCTCACCGGCATGGAGGTGAGCAACGCCGGGATGTACGATGGTAGCACAGCGGTTGCTGAAGCCGCCCTGATGGCATGCCGAATCACGAGGAGAGACAAGGTCGCAGTACTGTCCACGGTAAATCCAGGGTACGGCAAGGTGATTGATACTTATGCTAAGGGCCATGATATTCCCTCAGAAAAGGTAGAGCCAAACCTAGATGGTTTGGCTTCGGACTGTGCCTGCTTAATAGTGCAACAGCCCAATTTCTTTGGCCATTTTGAAGACATAGGAGCATATACTCAAAAAGCCCACGATATGGGAGCATTACTCATCATCATCGTTGACCCTATCTCTCTTGGGATGTTTAAGCCGCCAGGAAATTATGGGGCTGATATTGTTGTCGCTGAGGGTCAGGCGCTGGGCAGCCCGATAAGCTTCGGGGGACCAGGTCTGGGTATTTTCACCTGCCGGAAGGAATACCTGAGGCAGATGCCAGGCAGGATTGTGAGTAAAACCACGGATGTTGGTGGTCAACCAGGATATGTGCTGACCTTAGCGACTCGTGAGCAGCATATAAGACGGGAACGGGCTACATCCAATATATGCACCAATGAAGCTCTGGTGGCCCTGGCAGCAACGGTTTATCTCGCCGCCTTGGGCAAAAGAGGACTTCGCCAGGTAGCTGAGCTTTGCTACCACAAGGCTCACTATGCTGCTGAGGCAATAGGTAAGCTGAAAGGATACTCTCTCGTTTTTCAGCAGCCTTTCTTTAAGGAATTTGTGGTGTGCTGCCCAGTGGCACCCTCCCAGATTAACGAAGTACTTTTCAAGGAAAGGATAATCGGTGGTTTGGACCTAAGCCAAATGATAGATAATGGTATGCTGCTCTGTGTCACCGAGGTAAACACCAAACAGGATATAGATAGGTTAGTCGAAATTTTAGGAGCACTATAGAGAGGTCGAGAAATGAGTCACCATTATTTGCTTCCTGATATTAGCCAAGCGGGCAAGATTGGTTGCAGTCTTCCACCTCTGGATGTACCTCCAGCAGGGTTGCCTCCCAATGAGCTACTTCGCCAGGGGCTTGAGTTACCTGAGGTAAGCGAGGTTGAGCTGGTGAGGTACTTCACCGCCCTAAGTAAGCTTAATTACGGAGTGGACACTGGGTTTTACCCTTTAGGTAGCTGCACCATGAAATATAATCCAAAATGGCATGAAGATGTTGCCAAATTCACAGGCTTCACTTCAATACACCCCTACCAGCCAGTAGACTCTGCTCAGGGAGCACTGCAGCTTATGTTCGAGCTGCAGAAATATTTAGCCGAGATTACCGGCATGAGTGCCACCAGTTTGGCACCCATAGCGGGAGCTCAGGGTGAACTTGCCAGCCTATTGATGGTAAAAGCATATTACCAAGCCCGAGGGGATAAGCTGCGGAGGAAAATACTGGTGCCAGACTCAGCCCATGGTACCAATCCAGCCACTGCCGCTATGTGCGGGTTTGAGACAATCAGCGTGCCCTCTGATAGCGAAGGCAACCTAGATTTGAAAAGCCTTGAATTCGTAATGAATGAGGAAGTTGCCACTCTAACGTTGACCATGCCGACTACTTTAGGTTTATTCGACCCCCAAATAGCTGAGATAAGTCAGCTCATTCATGAAAGAGGCGGACTGCTGTGTAGTGATGGAGCCAACCTGAATGCTCTGCTGGGGAAGGTGAAGTTTGGAGACCTGGGTTTTGATTGTGTCCAGCTTAATCTTCATAAAACCTTCAGCACCCCCCACGGAGGTGGTGGACCGGGCTCAGGCCCCGTTTGTGTCAAATCAAATTTGGCTGAATTTTTGCCTTCGCCTTTGGTGGTTGAGAAGGAGAAAGGGTACACATTTACTTCACCGGCTAAGTCTATAGGCAGCCTGGGCGCCGCTTACGGAAACTTTGGGGTGATGGTCAAGGCCTATGCTTATATACGTTCACTGGGCGCAGAAGGACTAAAGGAGGTCAGTGAAAACGCGGTCATCAATGCCAACTACCTCAAGGAGAAGCTAAAAGCATATTATCACCTGCCCTATGACCGTACCTGTATGCATGAGGTGGTATTCTCTGATAAAAGGCAAAAAGCACAGGGTGTTAAGACGTTAGATATCGCCAAGCGGTTGCTTGATTTTGGTTTTCATCCCCCTACCGTTTATTTTCCTCTAGTGGTTGATGGAGCCCTCATGACTGAACCTACGGAGACTGAGAGCAAAGCGACGCTGGATGCTTACATTGAGGCTATGAAAGAAATAGCTAGGGAGGCGGATGAGAATCCCGAAATCCTGCACACCGCCCCCCATAACACCCCCGTCAGGCGACTGGATGAGGTTGCCGCCGCCAGAAAACCAGACTTACACTGGGAGATGGGTAGCCAAAAGACGGAAGACTGATTTCATTTTTAGGAGTCGACACTTTGGTTGAAAAGGATATAGCCATAATTGGAGGTGGTCCGGCTGGCTATGTAGCCGCCATCCATGCTGCTCATCTGGGGGCGAACGTGGCGCTGGTGGAGAAGGATAAGCTGGGCGGTACCTGCCTTAACCGGGGTTGTATTCCCACCAAGGCTCTGGTCAGAAGTGTGGAGGTGCTCCTTGAAGCGAGACGGGCAAATGAGTTCGGCATAGAGATTGGCAATATCGAGACGAATTTCCAAAAAATTATGGCTCGTAAACGCAGCATAGTTGACAAATTAGTGTCCGGTGTCGAGCAGTTAATGAAGGCAAACAGGATAAGTGTCTATAGGGGGACAGGGCGTATCCTGTCTCCACACTCAGTTAAAGTAGGCGATGAGGAGATAGCAACCAAGAAGCTTATTATCGCTACCGGCGCTGAGTCGGCTCTGCTACCTATCCCTGGCTTAGACCTGCCCGGGGTGCTCACCACCGATGATATCCTTGAGTTAAAAGAGCTCCCGGAAAGCCTGGTGGTCATTGGCGGCAGTCACGTGGGCGTTGAGTTTGCCAGCATCTTTAATGGGTTGGGGACGAAGGTTGCCATTGTGAAGCGGCGCCCCCTTCTCCTGGAGCCAATTGACGAAGAGATTGGACGACGTTTTGCCCAGACTCTACCCAGACAAGGCATTGAAGTCAAAATTGGAGCTGCAGTTAAGGCTATTAGAAAGGAAGGGGTAGCTCTCAGGGTGGTCTGGGATACTCCAGAAGGCGAGCAGGGAGTTGACGGACAGATGGTGCTAATGGCTACCGGGCGCCAACCTCATACTGAGGGACTGGGCTTATTAGAGCTCGGTATAAAAATGGATAGCCGAGCCATTGTGGTAAATGAACACCTTAAGACAAATATCGATGGTATTTATGCCATCGGGGATGTTCTGGGCAAGAGCATGCTGGCTCATGTTGCGTCCTATGAAGGAGAGGTAGCGGTTGAGAATGCCCTTGGTCACCCCCGTCAAGCAGACTATCACGCAGTTCCTAGTTGCTTCTTTACCCAACCTGAGATAGCCGGTGTTGGCATTACCGAGGCGGAAGCAAATGATAGCGGTATGCCGTATAAAGTGAGTAAATTCCCCTTCCTCGCCTGTGGCCGTGCTGTTGCTATGGACGAGACAATGGGCATGGTCAAGATGATTTGTAATGCCGAGAATGGTAGGGTTCTGGGAATGCACATTATGGGACCGCATGCCAGCGACCTGATTGCTGAAGGTGTGCTTGCCGTGCAGCTGGGGGCAACTGCAAGGGACATTGTCCATACTATTCACGCCCATCCCACTTTGCCTGAGGCAGTGCGAGAGGCAGCCATGGGGCAACTGGACGGTGCAATCCACTTCCGAAGAATGTAGGGCTTTACTGATGACTATTACCACGAGTAAAAAAACGTGTACTGCTGTTTACCTAGGAGTAATGCCATACGAGCGTGCCTTAAAGCTACAACGAAGATTAGTGCAAGCGAGAGCTGAAGGTAGCGTTCCTGATGTATTACTGCTTCTACAGCATCCGTCAGTTTTTACAATAGGGCGATTTAGGGGAGAAGAAGACATAATTGCTACCCCGGAGACCCTTGCTCAAGAGGAAATAGCCGTCTTTCATACCAACCGGGGAGGTGGCATCACCTATCATGGGCTGGGACAGCTTATTGGCTATCCCATTCTTAACCTTAAGGAAAACGGGCTTGGTGTGCGCGAATATATCTGGAAGCTGGAAGCCGTTATCATCAAGCTCCTGCTTGGTCTTGGTATCCAGAGCCAGCGGGTGGCAAATTACCCCGGTGTCTGGGTCGGTGAGAAGAAAGTTTGTTCAGTAGGTATACATGTCAGCCACTACATTACTATGCACGGCTTTGCTCTGAATGTAAGTAACAACCTGCGGTATTTTAGCTACATAAACGCCTGTGGCATCAAGGGTGAAGTAATGACCTCAATCTCAAAATTACTGGGGCACCCTGTAGAAGTCGAGACCGTTATAGGGAACTTACTTGATTCGTTCTCGGAAATACTCGGATTAAAATGTGAGCAAGGAGATGACAATTGGCTGGCTACACTAGACGACCTGAGTGGCTAAGGCTAAGCCCCCTAGACCCGACTGTCTTAGCCCCGATGAGGAAGCTCACTCGTGCTCTCAAGCTACATACCGTTTGTGAAAGCGCACAGTGTCCCAATCGGACAGAATGCTTTGCTGAAGGTACCGCCACCTTCATGTTACTGGGTGATATTTGCACTAGAAATTGTACGTTTTGCGCAGTAAAAAAGGGGAAGCCTCTGCCGCCTGACCCTCAGGAGCCAGAGCATATTGTGGAGGCGGTCAGCAAATTGGGGCTTCGGTACGTGGTTATTACGTCTGTAACCAGGGATGACCTTCCTGACGGTGGTGCTTCGCACTTTGCCCAGACCATTGAAGCTATACGAAGTTATAATGCCGAGATTTCAGTTGAAGTTCTAATTCCCGATTTCAGAGGCGCTCTCTCTGCGTTGCAGACTGTTACAGATGCCTCTCCGACAGTTCTTAATCACAATGTGGAGACGGTACCACGACTTTATCCTGAGGTTCGTCCTCAGGCAAAATATCAGCGGTCACTTGAGCTTTTGAAACAAGCTAAACTGCTCAACGGTGAGCTCTTGACCAAATCTGGGCTCATGTTGGGATTAGGTGAATCCCGGCAGGAAGTCATTGAAGTAATGGCCGACCTCAGGCAGGCCGGATGTGACATTCTGACGATAGGTCAGTATCTGCAGCCTTCACTAAGGCACTACAAACTAGTCAGATACATCCCCCTTAAAGAGTTTGAAGAATATCAAAATATAGGGAGAGAAACGGGGTTCGCCTTTGTTTTTTCCGGTCCCTTGGTACGTAGTTCCTTTCACGCTGCTGAGATGTATCTCGCAACAGCTAAAAAAGTTGGGTAGTGGCATGCACACTATTTTTATCAGAGATTTCAAGCCAAAAGGATAACTGATAATCCCTCTGAGAACAGGCTCAGGTAATGGTCTCTGGAGCAGGAAGGGATTATCACCGAGTTCGGTAACCCTTCGGTAATTACCGCGGTGCGGAACCGGATTGCCAAGTCATCGTCATCTATCCCTCCTGCCGGTTGCTTGTTCGCTGAAATTCCTCCTTGATTCGCAACAAGATGTCGGGTTGAGTAAGTATGTCGGCGGCAGTCATAGCTAGAGCCTTGACACCGTCGATTAGTGCCTCGTTCGCCGCATCACCCGAGGCTGCGGCAGCAAATTCAGGGGTGTGTACGCCTAGTGGTTCCGAGGATATGGCTATCCAGGGGTGTATGCTAGGCACAAGATGACTGACATTACCCATATCGGTGCTGGCATGAATATCTATAATCTCATCAACCCGGCGGCCCAGTGTCTGCATGTTATTAGTCCAAAGCTGAGCAAGAGCCAGGTTATTAAGCATTGTCGAGCATTTCAGTCCCCAGCGATAATCCAGACTGGCTCCCGTGGACAGGGCTGCTGCCTTAAAGCAATCCAGTACCCTTTCACACAGTTCATCAAGGGACTTGTCGTCAGTAGCACGAATCATGAAACTTCCTGCAGAATGGGCAGGCACAACATTGGGAACTTTGCCACCATCGGTGATAACGCCAGCGACACGGCTTATATCCCTCATGTGGAATCGCAGAGCATTGATGTTGTTGATAGCCAAGATTAGCGCTTCTAAGGCGCTGATGCTGTCCCACGGAGCGGCGGCAGCGTGGGATGTTTTGCCCCAGAACTCGACCTCAAGAGTTACCGCTGCTAGCATTCGAGCTCCCACGGGATTGTCTTGCCCTCTAGGATGTACCATCATAGCCGTGTCGATTCCACTAAAGGCACCTTTTTTCGCCATAATCACTTTGCCTCCCAATTGTTCCTCAGCTGGAGTGCCTATTGCTAGAATTGTGCCACCGCTCTGTTCAACAGCGAATTTAGCCGCCACCGCTGCCCCAACAGCAGAAGTTCCTATAATGTTATGGCCACAGCCGTGACCGATGTCAGGCAAAGCGTCATATTCAGCCATGATGGCGATGACGGGCTTTCCCTGCCCGTAGCGTGCCATGAAGGCCGTAGGTAAATCACAAATACCTCTTTCCACTCTGAAACTGTTTTTCTCCAAATACTCGGTTAGCCAGCCCGAAGCCTTCACCTCCTCCCAGGCAAGCTCAGGGTTAGCATGAATCTTAAGACTTAGAGCTATAAGCTCCGGCCGACGGGCATCCACATCATCCTGAATCTGTTTCTTAAGCTTTTCCAACTGTTGAGTAGAAGCCATTTCAACCTCCTTTCGGTTTTGGACTTCCCTCACAGGAATACCTCCTGAGTTCCTACTGCTTTCTATCACACCCGTAATCTAATTTCATCCTCTTCAAGGTAAGCTCAACCGGGTGCCGGCATTATTGAGAAAGAACATATCAGGAAACTCCTGAGCCATCCGGGAAGATGCCTCGAAGCCGGTGCAGTGGGAGGCACCCAACCGCTGAACTCCGAACTGTTTAAGGTCAGTTACAGTTTTTGCCAGCCGTTCAGGTGAAGCGTCCATAAGATGAGTCCCGCCGATGACACAGTTAACTTGATTCTGTCTAGTGATTTCTCGGAAATGGTGTATGGTGTTGATTATCCCCCGATGACAGCAACCTAAGATGATTATCAAGCCAAGTTCGGTATTGATGGCTATGGCCAGGTCATCAGCGAGGGGGTCCGGCTTAAAGACCCCATTTTCCTTGACGTAGAGATAAGAGTCGATGTCTTCATACTCGGTCACCATAGGTATCTCGCCGCTGGTTACGATATTGTCAGTTATCCATACGGGCTCTTTTGTTAAGAGGAAGTGCGCACCCAGTCCCTCCAATTGCTCCCTATTGAACGGTATGCCGATATATCTCTCGCCGTACTTCTCTCCCTGAGTATATTTGGCCGCCCAGATGTCAGGATGCCCAATGATATCCACCCCTTCACCTCTTCTTCTCAAGACATTGACCAGCCCTCCGGTATGGTCCCAGTGCCCGTGGCTCAGCACAATCTTGTCGACGCTAGAAAAATCAATCCCCAAAAGTTGGGCGTTATAAACTGCTGTGAAGCTGGCCCCGGTATCAAAGAGAATCCGCAATCCATCGGCCTCTATTAAGATACTCAATCCCCATTCACCAATAAAGCCAATATTTGCCGTGTTCTCGCTCAAGGTTGTTATTTTAATTTCCATGCTTCCTCCTTTCTCTCAAACTATAGATACCACCGCGGTAAAGTCCCCACTGTTTGGCCAGTCCTATAGAGCGCTTGAAGGCATCCTTTTGGGGAGTCAAGTGCATAGCCTTATTTTGCTAGTACTGATGGAAGCCACAAAGCTATTTCTGGAACCAGTGTTATGACCAACATAGCCAAGACCATCAGGACTATGAAAGGTAACATGCTCCTGAAAATTCGACCTATATTTGTCTCAGGAGAAAGTGTTTTTATATAATAGAGATTATATCCAAAAGGAGGGGTTATCATGCCTATACACAAATTGAGGGTGAAAATTATAGAGAACCAGACCAGGTCAAACCCTAGAGCCTCCATTACAGGGAAAAAGATGGGAACACAGATGAGAATAATTCCTACAGGGTCTACGAACATTCCCAAAAAGAGAACCATGGCCTGCACTATGGCGAAAATGACCCACCGATTGACCTCAAGCCCGAGCAAGAGATTATACACAAAGGCTCCGCCTCCGCCACCAGCGTAAACAGTGACAAAAGTGGCAGAGCCAAACGTAATCCATAGTATCATGCCGGTGAGAACCGCAGTGTCGCGTGTCGTATTCTTGAGGAACTCCCAAGTAAATCGCCGGCGGATAGCCACAGATATGCCGACAGCAAAAGCACCTGCTGCCGCCGCCTCGGTAGGAGTAGCTATGCCGCCAAATATAGTCCCCAAAACTGCCACAACGATAAATAAAGGCAAGATTACCACTCTCAAGTAGCCGATTTTCTCTTTAAAACTGACTGTCTTGGCAACACCAGGACCTGCTTTTGGCCTAATCCACGCCACCAATAGTATGTAAATAGTTAAAATGACTACAACAAAGAGGCCAGCAGTCATGCCACCAGCAAATAATTTCGGTATTGATACTCCTGATGCCATGCCAATGAGAATTAGTGGTATACTAGGAGGAATAAGAATCCCCATTGAGCCAGCGGCTCCTACAGAGCCGAATCTCAAAGTGTCCGAGTAGTTAAGCTTCTTCATGGCAGGTAAAGCTACAATACCTGTGGTAACAGTAGACCCGGCACAGTTACCCACCATCGCGGAAAGAACAGCCGCCATCCAACAGCTTACGACTGCTAATCCACCTCTCAGACGGCCAAACCAATTAAGAAAGGCATCAAACAGTTCTTCACTTATGGCTGACCGTTGCAATGCTACCCCCATAAAGACAAAAAGCGGAACAGCTATTAAGACTACCATCCACATGTAGTTAAAGATGGCATACACAGCCGGCGTAGCACCAGTGATACCCCACATAGCTAGAGCAGTAATAACGGCAATGCCTCCCAGAGCGAACCCAAGCGGCACTCCGGCGAAAATAGCTACCAGCAATCCACCGAACATCCCCACCGTCAGCCAGACCCCAGTAGTCATCTCTCCCCCTTGCGGACGGCAGCAATAGTGCGGGATAGGTTTCCTAGCCACTGAAGGATAAGGAAAAACACTCCGACAGGAATAAAGAATTTTACCGGATAGACTGGATGACCCAGAACCGCCTCGTCCACCTCACGTATAGTAAACGACAACCAGAAGAAGAGGCTGCCCTTCCATAACAATACAACACACCATGCAACAAGTAGCACTGTGCCCAACAAGTCCAGAAACAATCTTCCCCTCAAGGAAAGGCGACTATAGATCAGGTCCATTCGGACGTGGCCCTTATATAGGAGAGTATAAGCTCCTATAAGTATGAAATAAACAGCAAAGATGCGCTGAGAATATCCGTGGGCCCATACCGTAGGGTTGTCAAATCCATATCTTAAGATGACCTCAATGACGATAATAAGAAGGCCGGGGTAAATTAGAAAACTTATACCACGCCCCGCCTTCTCGTTTATAGCATCTATAACATCCAGCATCTTGGTGAACAAGCGCTTAACCTCTTCCTCTGCTTGAATATTATATTTACACTTTGAAGACTTTCGCGCTTCAAAAAACGCGAAAACCCACAGCAATTAACGCGCCGGGCCAGTTCTCATAGCTCAGCCCTGTATCAAGTTACTCCATTACTTTTGCCAGAACTCTATCCTGCTGGATACCGGTCCCAACCTTTTGTCAACAGGGTATTCTTCTTACCAACGCGCCTCATGAGCAGCGCACAAGGTTGCGGCCCTCAGCTTGCTGAAAATTTTAATCACTAGAACACTGGTTACAGCTTGCTCCCGGACATAGAAGTACCTATTCCCTCCCCTATTGAAGAACTGGCCCCGCTTCTATTTCGCTCTTGTATTGCCTATCACTTTGGCATGCGACCCGTCATCTCAAGGAATTCTTCCATTATTTCCTCCATCTCACGGGCGTACTCATCTTTCTCACCCCATTCTCTCATCACTTCCAGGGAGTATCCTCGCAGTTTGTCCACGCTTGCATCATCCATCCAGAGAACCTCGCCGCCATACTCGTCTATAAATCTTTTCTCACAAAAAGCATCCCAATATTCAAACCAGCTCTCGCTTTTGAGCATGGTGGCGATTGCCTCGTCCTGCAAAAGCTGTTGGAGGTCATCAGGCAGCGAATTCCACAAGTCTAAGTTCATAAAAATTTCACAATTGGTAACCCCACATAGCCGAGGCATAATTATATAGTCAGTAACCTCTTGGAAGTGCATCTCCCAGCCGGCTGCGGTGCCGCCCCAGTGGGTGGCCTCAACGACACCCTGTTCCAGAGCTGGCATCAGCTCCGCTGCCGGAAAGAAAACCGGGGCCGCTCCTGCTCTCGACAGTACATCTCCGAGTATCCCCGCAGTCCTTATTTTCAGTCCCTTAAGGTCGTCTAATGTCCTAACTGGCTTCTGGGACCAAAGAACATGGCCATTACCGCAAGTCACCGGGGAAATAAGGTAATTGTTGAATTGGGCATAAGCTGCCCTCGCTGGCTCTATCGCCCCCATCGTGTAGAAATAGTAGTAGTCTTCCTCGACACTCTCCCAGGTGTACATCTGACCATTGATAAATGCCGCCGCGGGACACTTACCCATCCAATACGCTGGAAAGCCCCAGGCTATCTCAAATACCCCATTACCCACAGCCTCAAACATGTCCGCAGTTGGTACAATGGTATCAGGAGCGAATGGCTCAATATCAATTCGCCCACCGCTGGCTTTTTCGACATCATTGACGAACTGAAGGAAGACATCCGTGTAATATTGTACCCCGGCAGGCCAGTGGCACTGCATCCGCCACTCGTACACCTCTTCAGCGGGCTCTGGCGTTGGTGTCGGTGACGGTGCTGGTGCCTCTTCAGCAGTGCAGGCACCCACCAAGGGCATAACTGCGATTATTAAGGCCAAACAAATAACACCAGCTAATATTGAAACTTTCTTCCTTTTCAATTAAAACCTCCTATAATGAGATTTACCTAGCTCCTTTACCGCCTACTATCGCTCAATTTCTATCACCTCCTTCCCTAGGAGTAACATTCTCCAGCCCCCATAGCGCTCTCGAAGACCTGACCCCTTCTGGAGCTACCATCTCAATATTTCCCTAATTCTACTTTCCCCCAAACAGACAGAGGGCAAGTTTCATTACAACTTGCCCTCTGTCCTTCTACCTGAGAGATTACCTGCTATTAGCAGGCTGCCCCTTCGGTGACCTCACAAAGAAGTCTCTCCAGAGGTTTTTGCTTACGGTAGTCCTTTTGCCTGAGAGTTTCAAGGCACAGTCTTTACTCTATACCTTTTTCCCCTTCGGCTCCCTATATAGGGTATCTCCTACCACAACAGCCAATTTTTAGCATATCTCAAAATTATTGTCAAGTGGGCAGATTGCGTCATAATTATATTATTACCGAAAGAGGCATCGTTGCCTCTCAAAATCTGACTACATATTTCATCGGATTGTTATGCTTAGTAACTTTAACATGGGGCGTTCAACTGAAGTAGCACTAACATATGGTGGGTGTAACTTACCCGTAACCTGAATATCAGCTAGCCCGGTTACTTCTCTCCAGACGTTATAAGCTCACCATATAGCAGATCCCTATTTGGCACCTGAGTATCCTCGCCTTTCCTGATAATTTCCGCATTAATTCCTAGTCTTAAAGCAACAGATATTGACAAATAATGGGGTTATTGCTATAATAATTATGAGCATATGCTCATAATAAATTGGGAGATTAAGCATGCCCAGACCACCCAAATGCCGTCGAGTTGAATATCTACCCGATGTGACTTACTTCAAGCCGGCCGGTATACCGTTAAGAGCGCTTGAGGAGGTGCGCCTGTCTGTGGAGGAGGCTGAGGCAATACGTTTAAAAGATATGGAAGGACTGGAACAAGAACAGGGGGCTGAGAGGATGAACATCTCTCGCCCAACTTTTCAAAGGGTTTTGGCATCAGGCCGGCAGAAAATGGCTGATGCTCTTCTTAACGGCAAAGCGATACGGATTGAGGGAGGTAACTTCGAGATGGCCTCACGCCGATTCAAGTGCTTTAACGGTCATGAATGGGATGTACCATTTGAAGCATTGGAAAGTGCACCTCCTAAGTTTTGCCCTACGTGCGAGACGACAACCATCTCACCGCTCCAGCCAACTGATTTTGGCCGGGGTAGAACGGATTCTGGCAGGCATCGTAGAGGTAAATATGGGAGGCGGTGTTATGCCAACGAATCGAAGGAATAGCTCTATGAAAGCAGATTGAGGCCAGGATTGAGAATTTGAGAAGCACGGAGAGCAAGTCTACCGTAAGGAGTAAGTGATGAAAATTGCAATTTCAGCGACAGGACCAGACCTTGATGCCGAGGTTGACCCTCGTTTTGGGCGCTGCCGGTATTTCGTTATTGTTGACCCGGACACTATGCAGTTTGAAAGCGTAGAGAACTCCAGTGCTATGGCTTCTGGAGGAGCGGGGATTTCCGCAGCACAGACGATTGTCAGTAAAGGAGTTGAAGCGGTATTAACTGGCAACTGTGGTCCTAACGCCTATCAAGTATTATCCCCTGCTGGTATTAGGGTCATAACTGGAGTGTCAGGCAAAGTTCGGGATGCAGTCCAAAGCTACAAATCAGGCAATATTGAAGGCAGCACCCAACCGAACGTGCCGGGCCACTTTGGTATGGGATCTGGAAGGAGCATAGGGCGTGGCATGGGAAGAGGTTCAGGAAGGGGCAGAGGAATGGGTATGGGGCGAGGCAGGGGAGGTTGAGATTACACTTTCAGAAATAACAAAGAAAGCCAGCTATTTACCGGAGGTGCCATAATGCCTAAAGGAGATGGGACTGGCCCGCCAAAGGACAGCGCACAAAGGGGGGCTAGAAAGAGAGGAAGCCGACCAGGCGCTGGCCCCGAAGGCAACTGTATTTGTCCCGGCTGCGGGGAAAAGGTACCCCACAAGCAGGGAATACCGTGTTACGACATGAGTTGTCCAAAGTGCGGCACCAAGATGGTAAGAGAATAATATGATAATATCGGTTGCCAGCGGCAAAGGGGGCACCGGAAAGACCCTGGTCGCCACCAGTCTTGCCCTTTCCCTGAAAGAGAGAGAAAAGGTGCAGCTTCTCGATTGTGATGTTGAGGAGCCCAATGCTCACGTATTCCTGAGGCCTGTTATAACTAGCAGCGAATCTGTTTATACTCCAGTACCCAAGGTGGATGAAGATAAGTGCACATACTGCGGTAAATGTGCCCAGGTCTGCGCATATCATGCAATCGCGGTCCTTGGTGAGCACGTGCTGACATTTCCCCAGCTCTGTCATGGCTGTGGTGCCTGCAGTTACCTGTGTCCCGAAAACGCAATCTCAGAGGAAGGTAGAGAAGGCGGTGTTGTGGAATGGGGACACTCAGATGGTATTGAGTTTGCTCACGGTAAGCTTAACGTTGGTGAGGCTATGGCGCCGCCTATCATTAGAAAGGTAAAAGAACAGGCCAGTAATAATGGAGTCGTTATCGTTGACGCTCCGCCGGGGACATCCTGCCCGGTAGTGGAATCAATCAAGGGCAGTGACTTCTGCATTTTGGTAACGGAGCCGACACCATTCGGGCTTAATGACCTGATGCTGGCAGTAGAGACAGTGAGAGAACTTAATATCCCGTTTGGTGTAGTACTGAACCGCGTCGGAGTAGGATACAAGGACGTCGAAAAATACTGCTTGGAAGAGAATATACCAATAATGCTTACTATTCCTCTGGATACCGAGATTGCCCGTCTCTATTCCAAAGGAATAGCTCTGGTCGAGGGTATGCCACAGTGGAAGTCCAGTATTATAGAGGTTCTTGACGGGATTCGGGAGATATTAGATGAAAGAAATTGTAGTCCTCAGCGGTAAAGGGGGTACTGGGAAAACCAGCATCGTTGGTTCTTTTGCCGCCTTAGCCAAAAATAAGGTGCTGGCTGATTGTGATGTGGATGCTGCTGACCTTCACCTCATTCTAAATCCAGCAGTTCGAGAGAATCACCAGTTCTGGAGCGGGCAAACTGCCGTAATCGATAAGGAAAGGTGCACGCAATGTGGCTTGTGCCAGGAATTGTGTCACTTTAAAGCGATAAAAGACTGTATAGTTGACCCTATTTCATGTGAGGGCTGTGGCTTTTGTTTCCATATCTGCCCGGTTGAGGCTATTACTATGAAGGAAAACCTGTCTGGAGAGTGGTTTATCTCTAACACGAAATATGGTCCTCTCGTCCATGCCAGATTGGGAATTGCCCAGGAGAACTCGGGGAAACTTGTAGCTCTGGTCAGGCAGCAGGCCAGGCAGCTTGCGGAGAAAGCTGGTTTTGACTGTATTATCAGTGACGGGCCGCCGGGTATCGGCTGCCCGGTTATTTCATCTCTTTCCGGAGCCAATCTGGCGCTTCTGGTGACCGAGCCAACGTTATCTGGTATCCATGACCTGGAGAGGGTTCTCGGCGTGTGCCACCATTTTGGGGTCCAAGCTCTGGTATGCATCAACAAGTATGACATCAACGAAAAAAACACGCATCAGATTGAGAACTATTGCCTCAGCCAGGGAGTGGAGGTAGCTGCTCGGATTCCTTTTGATAAAGTTGTGACTGAAGCAATGATACAAGGCGTGCCGGTTGTGGAGTATAGCCGGAACGGTGTATCTCATCAGATAGAAGTGCTGTGGGAGATAGTCTCAAAATATCTGTCCAAATGAGGAGATAAGATGCCGATTTACGATTTCAGATGTCAGGAGTGCGGGAAGGTGTCCGAGGTCTTAGTGTCCAGTTCTGCGGATGGCAGGACGCTAGTTTGCCCTAGCTGTGGCAGCCAGAATCTGGAGAAGCTGATATCCGCCCCCAGCTTGTTGAAGGACAGGGGTAACACAGCGGGTGCCACCTGCTGTGGTCGGGAAGAGCGGTGTGAAACATCGCCTTGTTCTACCGGCGAGCGGTGCTGGAGACATTAATACAGGTAGGAGTGAGAGGCGTATGGATTCGTTTGACCTTGAGCCAAGGTATTCAACCAGCCAATTTGAAACGGATAAACCTGAATACGAGCTTAAAGTAAGCTAGATAAACTGGGAGGGATAAACTATGAAGATTGCTGCAATAACGGAAGATGGTGCTACTATCAGCCAGCACTTTGGTCGGGCACCATTTTATGTGGTGGTAACAGTAGAAGAGGGCAAGATTGTGGGTAAGGAGACACGAGCTAAGACCGGCCACCACACTTTTGCCGCCCACCACCATGATTTAGCCCCTGGGGAAAGACATGGTTATGATGCTGGCTCCCAGGTAAGGCATGCGAGTATGGCTGAGACTATCTTTGATTGTCAGGTTCTTATCGCTGGCGGCATGGGCTGGGGCGCATATGAGAGCCTGAAAAGCCATAACATCGAGCCGGTCGTCACTGACATTGCCAGCATTGATGAGGCAGTAAAACTTTACTCGGTCGGTAAACTCCCCAACCTCATGGAACGACTGCACTAGAAGGAGGAGATTCTGTGCCCACACAAGAGCAAATAATGGAAAGTCTGGAAACAGTATTAGTACCCGGTGTCATGCGCAGTTTGGTGAAGATGAATTTAGTCCGGGTCGCCAGTGGCGCCTCCCGTTCCACCTGTTCCTCATATTTCTGCTCAAACATATCCATACTGCTGCTTCTTTATCCTTTTGGAGCCCATTCTCCTTCGTCATTATAATTTAATGACCTTGGGAAGCCACAAGCATTCCAAATAGAATCAAACATAGGCCGGAGTTCCTTCTCTGCGCTGACGTCATAACTTTCTATGATAATTTCTGGTAATAGCAAAATATCTCTATCAACTGTGTGGCTCCTAGCAAAGAAAAATCTTTCACTTACAGCCATTGAATAGCCTTTAACGCCGAGTAAAGTCAGAAAGACAAAAATCGGTAGCTCAACATTCAACGTCTTAAGAAGAGAAAGATAGTCAGTAAATGATTTAATCAATCCTTGTTCGTAGCCAACGCTAGGTATGAGGAACTTTCCTTCCCGAGGTTCTAGCATTGATGAATTAACTGCCTCAATGATTCCGTTTCTAAAAAGTTGAACATAAGAGTACGATTCCCCATCTTGGTCTTTAGAATGAGTTAAGAAACCATCAAGGTTATACCTACTATTCCCTCCACCACTGTATATTGGCAGCATTCTTTCAGGATGGGAAGCTATTTCACTTATGTCATAATTTTGAGCGGGATTGAATGAAATAATCGGTATCAGATGAAGCACTATTTTTGCATTCTCATAAAAGGGCACAGGGGTTTCATTAGCAAATATCTTTGATATTCTGTCTTGCCTGAAATTCCTAATTCTCTCTGTTACCGTCTCTGATAAATTGAAAGCCACTCGTAACTCTGCAACATCTAAAGGGTATTTCCCATTTGAACTTCTGGAGTAAAACTTATCATGACCTTTACAAGAAACACGATGAGGACTAATCCAGCTTTTAGGGACTCTGATTATTAAAGCGATTCTTGAGTTTTTTAGAGGAATTGGCTGAATGATTACCGATAGTGTTCTTGGTTGAATTCCGTCCCTTATCATATTTTCCAGTCTTAAGATTTCTTGGTCAATATTATCAATACTTAGCCCCTCCAATGATTTTGGAGTTCCTGTTCTTCTATCTTCGGTTATGCCAAATATCAAGTCGCCACCACTGGCATTTGCGAAGGAAGAAACAGATGCAAGAAACTTTATCTTTTCAGAATCTGGATTGCCCGGCAATGCTTGCTTATATTCTATAGTTTTGCGCTCTGACACCGAGTTATCTATTAAAGTCTGCAAATCTTCTTCTTTAATCTGGTCAATCTCTTTTGCAATCATACCATCCTCACCCCCTTTGTCCCCCTCTCCTTCAAAGGAGAGGGGGAGGGATTGGTTGTGTAAGAGAGGCTTCGCCTCTCTTTAACTCTCCTTTTTTACTTGCTCCCTAGAAGAATGGGGGAGGGATTGGTTTTGAAGGGGCTCCGCCCCTTCAATCTTCCCCTTTTAGGTGGTCATTTATATCTCCTCACCTCAAACCGATATAGTTTTATCGGCTCGTCGGGGGCTATGCCTGCCTTCTGGCGGCAGATGTCAATCTGATAGTCCACACTATCCACCCCCTCAAGGTCAGGGAGTAGCAGGCCCCGCCGCCCCTCACACTCCACAATAACCCCATACTTCTTGGGGTCAAGCTGGTCCTGGCTATCTATCGGCTCAGGGGTGGTCAGGACATCCACACTGTAGTCAAGGTCTTTAAGCTCATTGGGGGCGATGGGGGGGAAGCGGGGGTCTCGGGTCGCCGAGCTGACGGCATTGGTGATAATTTCCTCAGCCACATTATCTTCATTTGGTTCAAAGGTGCCGATGCAGCCTCTAAGTTCCCCCAACTTGTGAATTGACACAAAGACCCCAGCCCTCGGCTTCATCTCCGGGCTAAGCTCCTCTGGCTGGGGGGTCTTACCTTCCTTAACATAGGTCTCTACCGTTTCTTTGGCTAATCTCACCAGTGGAGACATCCTGGTTATTATTATCCCGGCGTAGCCGACCACGCTGGAGTAATCGCCTGAGGTATCACCACTGGTCTGGTATTTAACCAGTTCCGCCCCGGTTGCCCCCAGTTCCTTGGCGGCCGAGATGAGGCTGGTGGTAGGGGCATAGCCACACATTGATATATTTAACTCATCAACCCGCTTCAGCAGTTCATCCTCGTTCAAATCCAGTATGGCTTCTATAGCCTGGGTATCCTTCCTCTGGGCAGACGATTGGGGCTCATAGTGAGTCATGTCACTTGAGGCTATGATTACCACCTCTTTGTTCAAATCCTTAACCGCTCTGGCTATATCTTTACCAATCTCCTTATAGATATCACCGCTAGAGTAAGCGAGGACGATGGGCACTATCCTAATATCCGGCTTGAAATATTGTAGAAACGGGAGCTGAACCTCAATGGAGTGTTCATATTGATGCGCCATGCTATCCTCCTGTAAGTAACTGGAGGTAGCTAAAATCTGCTTGCCCAGCTCTGAGTCAATCTCTACCTCACCCAGGGGTGTTTCCCATGTCCCCTGAGTCATGATACTGAGCGGCTTTCCCCTTCCGGTATGATTGGGACCCATAATGATAAAGGTATCTTTGAACTTAATTCTGGATATGACCGCACCGGCCACCGGTCCTGAGTAGACATAGCCGGCGTGAGGTGACACCAGACCGATTACATCTTCTTTGGCTCCCTTCTCACCAACCAACTGCTCAATCATTGCCCTAAGCTGGGAAGGTGAGCCTGGATAGAATTGCCCGGCGACGACTGGCTTCCTGCTCATGATAGTCTCCTCTCTGCCCCAGACGTCCTGAAATTAAGTTCTGCCCCGCAGAACTTGCATCGTGAATCTTCCAGACCTAATACCTCAGTCTGATAGCCAGACCTGAGCACGATAAGCTTACCACAGGAGGAGCAGAAGGTGCTCTCACTCTGGTGCCCGGGGACATTACCGGCATAGACAAACTTAAGACCGGCTTTCTTGCCAATATCGTAGGCGTGCTCAAGAGTGGACAGCGGGGTTGGGGGTAAGTGCATCATATGATGATGGGGAAAGAAACGGGTTACATGCCAGGGGGTTAGTTCACCCAGGTCATCTCTTATCCAGCTAGCAATGCCCTCAAGTTGCTGGTCATCATCATTCATGGTTGGTATGATATTGGTAACCACCTCAACGTGCATTTTCCACTTGTCTTTAGCCCGTTTGGCAACCTCAAGTATCCCTCGCCAGCGAGTAATCTTGGCCAGCTCACGGTAAAGGGTATCAGAGAAACCCTTAACATCCACCCGCCAGGCATCCAGATAGGGTCCGATAGTATCCAGTGCCTCCGGGGTCATATAGCCATTGGTGACATAGACGGTATACAGGTTGTTCTCCTTAGCCAGCTTGGCTG
>CAZCLE010000004.1:0-45641 GCA_964499445.1 uncultured Dehalococcoidales bacterium | reverse complement strand
CAAATCTACCTCACCCCCTTTCGAGGTGATTATAGCACTAAAGTAAGGGGTGTCAAGGTAAATGATACTTTCGGGGATACTCAGAGACACTAATGGGTGTTGACAAGTGCGGTGCATTGTGGTGTATGATATAAAGAGTATAGAAGAGAATACACGTGTATTCATGGAAGCGTTAAGGAATGTTGTGTTGTTTGCTGGGGATATCAAGGGATGGAATTGCACTACCTACCTCATGCCCAGAAAAGAATGAGGCAACGGAGGATTTCTGAAGCTGAGGTGGAGGCTTGCCTTCAAAATCATGACATATTATACCGAGACAAGAAGGGGAATCCCAAATATACTGTACATGTAAGCAAAAGATGCATTAAAGTTGTAGTTCAAAAAGAGAATCCATTAGTAGTAATTACAGTAGAGGATTAATAGATTAAGGGAGAGGGAAAATGAGGGCGGAATACGACAAAAAGGCTGATGCTATCTATATATATCTTAGCGATGCACCCTACGCCTACGGCAAAAATTTAGACCATGAGAGGCGTATAGATTTTGCCAAAGATGGTACGCCGATTGGCGTAGAATTGCTATGCGTTAGCGAGGGTGTAATTACAGATGATTTGCCTAATAGGGCAGAGATTGAGCGGACTTTAGGTGATAGGGGTATTAAAATCTATGCCTAAACTGAAAGAACCCAAGCAATAGGTAACCCTATCCCCTTTATCCCCTTCCCCCCCCGATAAGGAGAGGGGGAAGATATTAAAAAGAGGGGCTAACGCCCCTCTTAGACTCCCCAAAAAAAGAAGCCTCACCGCTCAGCAGTAAGGCCCCTAATTAATGCAAGCTAAAAAGTAAACCCTATCCCTTTAAATACTTATCTATATCGGCGGCGGCTCGTTTGCCGGCGCCCATAGCACTGATGACAGTGGCGGAACCGGTAACTATATCGCCACCTGCCCATACCTTAGCTTTCACCGCCTTACCCGTCTCCTCATCAGCCACCACCGTGCCCCACCGGGTCGTTTCCAGACCCTCAGTAGTTGACGCAATAAGGGGGTTGGGGGTAGTGCCCAGGGCGACTATCACCACATCGACATCAATGATAAACTCACTTCCCGGCCTGACAATCGGGCGCCGCCGACCACTCTCATCAGGCTCACCCAGCTCCATCTCATAGCACTCCATACCCACCACCCAGTTCTGCTCATTACCCAGAAACTGCTTGGGGTTGGTCAGAAACTTGAACTTAATACCCTCCTCCATAGCATTCTCCACCTCCTCCCGACGGGCGGGCAACTCCACCTCAGACCGACGGTAGACAATATAGACCTCATCAGCACCAAGCCTGAGGGCACACCGGGCCGAATCCATAGCTACATTACCGCCACCAATCACCGCCACCCGCTTGCCCACCTTCACCGGTGTATCATATTCGGGAAATTGATATGCCTTCATCAGATTGACCCGGGTCAGGAACTCGTTTGCCGAATAAATGCCGTTAAGGTTCTCCCCGGGGATGTTCATAAACATGGGTAGTCCAGCGCCGGTGCCCAAGAAGACAGCATCATAGCCATTACTCAGTAATTCATCAATAGTCATCAGCTTGCCCACCACCGAATCTAATTCAATCTTCACCCCCAGGGAAGCGACATAATCAACCTCAGCCTGGACAATCTCTTTGGGCAACCTGAACTCAGGGATGCCATACATTAGTACCCCGCCGGCAACATGCAGTGCCTCAAAGATGGTAACACTGTGTCCCAGCTTAGCCAAATCAGCCGCCGCGGTTAATCCGGCTGGTCCTGAGCCGACAATCCCCACCCGCTTACCGGTGGGCTTAGGCAGCACCGGCGATGAGCCTGCCGAGGGCATATTAGCCCGCTCCCAGTCAGCCACAAATCGCTCCAGACGACCGATGGCAATGGGGGCTCCCTTCTTAGCCAGAGAGCAGGTCTCCTCGCACTGTGTCTCCTGAGGACAAACCCGCCCGCAGATACCGGGCAGGCTGTTTTTGCTCTTGAGTATCCTTACCGCCTCAGGCATATTACCATCGCGGATAGCCTGGATAAAATCAGGAATATCTACCTCTACCGGGCAGCCTTCAGTACAAGCGCGCTTGGGACACTGGATACAGCGGCTCGCCTCTTCCTGCGCCTGCTCCAGGCTATAACCTAAAGCAACTTCATTGAAGTTCCTACCCCGTTCTTTGGGGTCTTGCCTCGGCATCGGCACTCGGTTCAAGTTAACTTTCGCCATATATACTTACCTCCAGACTCCTATTCAGGAACAACTGCCGGATTTACCCCGCCACTGCTCAAAAGAACGCTTCTCTTCATCAAGATAAATACGCTGGCGGGCCATAAGCAAATCCCAGTCCACCTGATGACCATCAAAATCAGGGCCATCTACGCAGGCAAACCTGGTCGCGCCGCCAACAGATACCCGACAGCACCCGCACATCCCGGTGCCATCAACCATTATGGAATTCAAACTAACAATGGTTTTAACCCCAAAAGGCTCGGTGGTCTTGGCGCAGAATTTCATCATAATGCTCGGGCCAATAGCCACAACCCTATCAATCCCGTCACCGCTTTCAAGTAGCTCCTTCAGTGGCTCGGTTACCAATCCTTTACGCCCATAAGAGCCGTCATCAGTGGTAACTATTAGCTGGTCGCTGACCCGGCGCAGTTCGTCCTCCCAAAAGAGCAAGTTTTGGCTCCGAGCCCCCAGGATGGAGATAAGCTTGTTCCCAGCTTCCTTTAACCCCCGGGCAATGGGCGCTATAGGAGCCACACCAACCCCTCCCGCCACACAAACTACGGTACCAAATTTCTCAATATGGGTCGGCAAACCCAGCGGCCCCACAAAATTAGCGATAGAGTCACCAGCCTCTAACAAGGCTAGCCTGGCGGTGGTTGTGCCCACCTCCATAAAGACGATGGTAACACTACCCTCTTTCTCGTCCCAATCGGCAACCGTCAGTGGGATACGCTCACCCCTCTCATCAATCCTGATGACGACAAACTGCCCCGGACGAGCCTTCTTAGCTACATTAGGTGCCGCCACCTTAAACAGATGAATGCCGGGTACCAGGTCTTGCTTCAACAATATCTTATACAACTATTTCTCACCCCCTGTGTTCCTATCTACTTCAATTGGTTAAATAAACCAAAAAAATGAGCTATCTCCTTGAAGAAACAATTTCAGAGATAGCCCGTTTCCTTTTCTGCTAGCCAAAATTGGCGATAACCCCTCATTCATATTCAATCAATGTTATAATTTATCACTAAATTGGGTATAATTCAAGTCATTAAGTATTGCTTAATTGCCACTAAGGGTATAAGATAAAAGGCACCGCAATTAAAAGTAACCTATGAAAGGGGGTGATACGCCTCGCTAATCATTGAAACAATATATTTAATGAGACTCAATTAAGCCAATCGGATGCTCAGATAACTTTTCCGTTTTGGCATTAAAGATTTAATCTAACATCAACAAAAATAAATCCTCTGGGGTAATGATAATGACCGTTGAATTAGTGCACATTGGTTTTGGTAATATATTAGCCATGAATAGGACAATTGCTATAGTTTCGCCAAACTCAGCGCCTACCAAACGCACCATTCAGGATGGGAGAAATAAGGGGCTGCTAATTGATATGACTAGTGGCCGAAGGACAAAAGCGGTTATCTTCACCGATAGCGGACACATTATTCTAGCTGCCCTAGCCCCAGAAACTATCGCTGGTAGGTCACAAACGGGGCGAGGAGGTGCAATACTGAAACCAAAGCAAAGCGATGAAAAAGGTGAGCCATGAAAGCCAAGCCTCGTTCCACCTGCCACGAAGGTCGTTACTCATAGTTCTCTCCGGTCCCTCGGGAACCGGTAAAGATGCCGTTTTGTCCCGGATGAAGGAATCGGGCCACTCTCTGGAACACATTGTAACCGTAACCACACGACCTAAGCGAGCTAGGGAGAGGGATAATATAGACTATCACTTTGTCTCAACAGAAAAGTTCCAAGAGATGGTTAAAAAGAATGAGTTGCTAGAGTGGGCGAATGTGTATAGCCATTGGTACGGCGTGCCCAAGCAACCCATCAAGCAAGCACTGGACAAGGGGCAAGATATAATAGTAAAGGTTGACACTCAAGGGGCGGCTACTATTAAAAAAATCCTGCCCCAATCAGTATTTATTTTTCTGACGCCCCCGTCAATGGAAGACCTTACCCTGAGACTCAAGCAACGCCATACTGAATCACCCTTTGACCTAGCCCTACGCCTAAAAACTGCCGAAGAAGAAATAAAACAACTACCCCTATTTGACTATGTGGTAATCAACAAACAGGGCGACATTGACCGGGCAATATCGGACATTAAGTCCATTATTACTGCAGAGAAGTGCCGGATAACTCCCCGAGAGATTGTCCTATAAGCTAACTAGAGGAACATTTTTAACAACCAGGCAAACAAATAGCCCAGTCCACCACAGATAGGAAAGGTAAATATCCAGGCGGCGATAATATTGCCCGCCACCCCCCAGCGCACCGCCGAAAGCCGTTTGGTGGCACCCACCCCCATAATAGCGGAACTTATGCAATGAGTGGTGCTTACCGGAATGCCCAATTGTGAAGCTGCTTCAATAACGGCAGCTGCCGAGGCCTGAGCCGCAAAGCCATGAGCCGGTCTCAGGGTAGTAATCTTCATCCCCATCGTTCTAATAACCCGCCAGCCACCAATAGCCATGCCTGAGCTAATAGCTAGGGCTGATATAACTATTATCCACCCTGTGCCGGGGTCCCACAAGGAAAGACGGTCCCACAGACTGGTATCGTTATAAAAGACTACCAGTGCCATAGTGATGACACCGATGGGCATCTGACCGTCATTCTTGCCATGGCTATACGCCACGAAAGCAGTCGCCGGGATTTGCAAGCGACCAAAAATAGCCCGTACCCTAGCCAGGGCACTACGCCGGAACACCCAAAATAGAATAACCATCAGCGCAAACCCGCCAATAAAGCCAAGGACAGGGGCGGTAACCACGGCCGACATAACCCGCTGCAAGACACCCCACACCACCGCTTCAACACCAGCCACAGCTATCCCGGCGGCGGCTAGCCCGGCAATAAAGCCATGGGTCAAGCTTACCGGCAGACCGTAGTAAGTAGCCAGGCTTGTCCAGATAATAACCGAGGCTAAAGCGGCAATTACTGGCACATATTGAAACTGCGAGATAACTTCTGGAGTTAGAATCCCCTTACCAATAGTCCGGGCGACAGCCAGACCAGTAGCCGCACCAGCAAAATTAAAGAAAGCAGCTAATATTATGGCATTCCGTGGGGGAAGGACACGGGTGCTAACCACGATAGCAATGGCATTAGCGGCATCATTGAAACCGTTAACTACTCCAAAACCAACCGCTAGAAGGATAATAAGGATAAGAAGATAAAGCGAGGCATCAGGCATGCTTGAGGGCTACCCCCTCCAGGACATTAGCCACATCCTCACACCTATCGGTGGCACTCTCCATATACTCATAAATCTCGCGCCACTTAATAACATCAGCAATATCAGTAACATCCTCAAAAAGCTCGCCCATCGCTGAGCGGAACACCCGGTCAGCCATATTCTCCAACCGATTAATCTCCACACATCGCTCGAAAACCTGCTTCAACTCAGACCGATGTCGCAAATGAGGCATTGCCCTTTCTACCTCAATCGCCGCCTGCACTATGATATCGGCTAGCTCTTTAGCTCTCTGGCTGGAATGACCCACCTTGTAGATAAACATGGTATCAGCCGCCGCCTGGATAAAGTCGGTCACATCATCCAGGGTATGAGCCAGCAGGGCTATATCCTCTCTATCAAACGGAGTAACAAAGGTGCAATTCAACTGAGCCATAATCTGATGGGTAATAGTATCCCCCTGGTGCTCCAGCTCAGTTATCTCACCTGCTTTTTCCCCAACATCTTCCCAGGTATCAACCATCTTTTTTAACTCCTGAGCTGCCTTTACCATATTATGAGCACTCTCCTCAAAAAGTCCGAAAAACTTCTCCTCCCTGGGTATGAAAGGAAATCTAAACACTACTACTCCTCCTCGGCTAGCCAAAGGCTTATTAAAGTAGCCAGTGATTAGAAATCAGGGGATAGAAAGAAATTAATTTACGGCTACTTTCTCTGTGAGTTTAGATGAGGTAGATACAATTGTCAAGCCAACACAAGTTGACATGCAGCCGAGAGACGAGTAAAATTCCCCGATTGCAGGTACTAAATAATCTGGCAGACACAGAAATATGAACTCCAATTGGCAACCTAAACCCGGTGATAGGATTTTCCGCCCACGACGAATTAGGCACTACCGCTTAAGACGAGTATTAGGGGTTCCGGCTATATTCAGCGCTGGCTACGGGAATGTAGGCTCATCAATCTACTATGCTCTGGGTATTGTCGCCCTGGTAGCGGTGGGGGCTACCCCCATAGCCCTGGGTATTGCTGGCATTCTTTTCATATTCACCGCCCTTACCTACGCTGAGGGCACCGCCATGCTTCCTGAAGCCGGTGGCTCAGCCACTTTTGCCCGACATGGCTTTAACGATGCTGCTGGCTTTATCGCTGGCTGGGCATTAATGCTAAGCTATATTGTTACCATCTCAATCTCAGCCTATACCATCCCCCCATATCTGGGCTTCTTCTGGGTACCCTTCAAGGAATCCCCCATTATTGGCACCGCCATGTCCATGGGAATCGTTACCTTTCTTATGACCATAAATATCATTGGAGTAAAGGAGACCTCAATAGTAAATATCGGCGCCGCCATAGTAGATATTACCACCCAGGTTTCGCTGGTAGTTATCGGCTTTATACTCCTGTTCAATCCGCCAGTCCTGTTTCATCGCATCATTGATAACTGGCCAACAGCCGGTAACCTGATTCTGGGCATAGCCTTAGCCTCCATCGCCTATACCGGGATTGAAACTATGTCTCAGATGGCTGAAGAAACGAGGCAGCCAGAGAAAAGGGTGCCTAGAGCCCTAATAATGATGATAATTGCTGTCCTGGTCATCTTCGCTGGTATTTCCCTGGTATCTCTGTCAGCCATGACCCCTCAGGAACTTGCCTCTGAATGGTCAAGAGACCCGGTAGCTGGTATCGCGGCTAGCTTTCCTCTGGCTTGGTTAACTGGCATCCTTAAACCTCTAATCGCCATATTAGCCGGTACTATTTTGCTGATAGCTACCAATGCCGGGCTGATGGGCATCTCAAGGCTTGCCTTCTCCCTAGGTAGCCACAATCTATTACCCTCAGCCCTCAGCCGGGTGCACCCCCGATTCAAGACGCCCCATATTTCAATAATTCTGTTCAGCATAATAGCCCTTCTCATCCTGGTTCCAGCCTTTTTGGCGGCTGATGCCTTTAAGAACATGGGGACGCTATATGCCTTTGGCTCACTATTAGCCTTTATGTTCGCCCATGCCTCCATCCTCAGCCTAAGAGCCAAAAAGCCAGAACTACCACGCCCGTTCAAGATTGGCTGGAATATACGGATTAAGGGGCGAGAGATGCCAATAAGTGCTATCCTAGGTTTAGCGGCTACAGCAATAATATGGATTATCATATTAATTACCCAACCCTATAGCCGTTGGGTTGGAATCTCCTGGATGGTTGCTGGCTTGATTATTTACTACCTCTATCGGCGAAAAAAACACTTGCCTTTAACCCACAAGACGAAGGATATTGCAGATTTGCAATAACAGGATTATAATACCTTTTACTCAATAACCATATGGAAAGAGAAAGCAGTGGAGTTTCATAAGATTCTGGTGCCAGTAGTGGGCACTGAAGCCGATGAAGAGGCCATCAGGCTAGCCTGCCGGCTGGCCAAGAGGAATAAAAGTAAAATCTATGTCGTTTATGTTGTCACCATAAAACGTACCCTGCCATTAGATGCTGAGATTGAACCTGAAATCAAAAAGGGTGAAGAGATACTAGACCGTATAGAGATAATTGCCGAAGAACAAGACAGTGAAATAGAAACTGACCTGCTTCAAGCCCGTGATGCCGGTCCAGCAATTGTCGATGAAGCAGTAGAGCGAGGGGCTGACTTAATCTTGATGGGGGTGAAATACAAAACGCGTTTTGGCCAGTTTTACTTAGGCAGTGTGGTGCCTTATGTGCTCAAAAATGCTCCCTGCCGGGTTATACTATACCATCAATACACTACCTAATTGAGTTTATCAGATGAATGTAGTCATTATGGGTTGTGGACGAGTAGGAGCTCAGCTAGCCGGGTTACTAGACGCTGACGGACACTCGGTTACTGTTCTGGATACTGATGCCTATAGTTTTCGGAGACTGCCAGCCAACTTTGGTGGCACCGCGCTAATAGGCAATGGCCTTGACCAAGAAGTACTCAAGAGAGCCGGGATTGAGAAAGCCGACGCCTTTTTCGTGGTAACCCAGGGGGATAACCGCAATGTCATGGCAGCCCAAATCGCCAAACACATCTTTAACGTGCCCAAGGTAATCTGTCGTATCTATGACCCGCTACGCCGAGACCTTTACCAAGCCCTGGGTCTAGAAGCCATTAGCCCGACCACAGTATTTGCCCAGATACTAAAGGAAAAACTGGAGAGCTGAGGTAAATATGTACATTATAGTTGTTGGTGGCGGTAGAGTAGGCTACTATCTAACTAAGGCTCTACTAGATGAAGAGCATGAAGTCCTCATCGTGGAAAAAGATGTAAATTTATGCGAAGTCATCACGGAAGAAATGGGTAGTATTTGCTTTCGGGGCGATGGTTGTGAGGCATCAACCCTGGCTGAAATAGGTACCGGCCGAGCCGACATGTTTATTGCGGTAACCGGTGATGACGAAGATAATTTAGTCGCCTGCCAGGTAGCCAAGCACAAATTTAATGTGCCACGGACTATAGCCCGCATTAGAAATCCGGCAAATGAAGCCATTTTCAAGAAACTAGGCATTGACGTTACCGTAAGCAGCACTAATGTCATCCTGGAACAAATAGAAGCAGTGGTGCCCACACACCCCCTGACTCACCTATTAACTATTAGTGACAAGGGACTGGAGATTGTAGAAGTAAAAATCCTGCCTGACTCTACTATAGTAGGCAAACCAATAAAGGAGCTTACGCTTCCAAAAGAGAGCAAGCTAGCCCTAATTTGCTCTAAGGAACGCAAGCCTCGTTTGCCTACGGCCAGTACCATTCTCCGGGCTGGAGACCGGGTAATAGCGGTTACCACTCCAGAGTCAGAAGAAGCGCTACGAGCCGCCCTGAGGGGCGACTAAAACAAGCCCAAAACAATTCTCCCCCCCCTCTGATATCCGATTTCCCTACATTGTAGGCAAGAACGTATTCCGTCGCTCACCACTGTTTACAGTAGTGCTATACTAAATGGAGCTAATGTGGGGAGGTCGACCATGACGGCAAGCAAGTTTAACAGGTATTGGACACTGGTTATTATTTTCCTGATAGTCATTATTACCACTGGCAGTATGGTAGTCTGGGCACGATATAGTGGCAGTCAGCCCATAGAGATTTCTACGCCCCCAGCCCAAGAGTTACCCGCCGAGATTTACATCGGTGGCGCCGTCAGTAACCCTGGCTTTTATCCCCTGAAAGCCGGCGACAGTATAGAAGCCCTTATTCAAGCCGCCGGCGGAACTACCGGTAGCGCCGACCTCACCCAGCTTAAACTTTACCTTCCCGAGTTAGGAGAGGGAGAAAAGCCGCAAAAAGTCAACCTTAATCGGGCGGAATCATGGTTACTTGAGGCTCTACCCGGAATTGGCAAAGTCAGGGCTCAGGCTATTATAGACTATCGCCAGCAAAACGGGCGGTTCCGCAATATTAATGAGCTAACCAAAGTAGACGGCATAGGCATTACTACCTACGAGCAGGTTAAACACCTGGTTACTGTAGCCGACTAATATTAAGGACGGAGGCTAGTGTCGCTTATCTATCTTAGCTGTGCCTGGGTGGCTGGTATCTTTTTGGGGTCATATTTTAATCTACCCCTAGCCCTCACCCTTACCGGACTTATTCCCCTCCCCCTACTCTTCTTCCTCCGCCACCACCGGAAACCAATAATTTTAGTCAGTCTATCGCTCACCATCTTCTTCAGTGGCACCGTCTACTTCCAGTCAAGCCAGCCCACCGTAGATGAGGGCTCTCTTCAGTTCTACAACGACCGAGAAACAGTAGCCATCAAAGGGTTGGTCAATAGAGACCCTGAGCTTAGAGAGAAAACCACTCACCTCCGCCTGTCAGCTACCGAAATAAAACTGGATAACGGATGGCAGGAGGTATCAGGGACGGCGCTACTATTTGTGCCCAGATACCCTACTCATAGCTATGGCGATGTGCTCCAGGTAACCGGAAAACTGGAGACGCCACCCCAGCTTGATGACTTTGACTATAAAGGCTACCTGGCTCACCAGGGAATATATTCCACTATGCTCTACCCCCAAATAGAAATCCTGGATGGGGGAAAGGGCTTTAAGCCACTAGCATGTGTCTATTCATTGAGAAACCGCCTATCTCAAAGCCTGGCGACGATACTACCCGAGCCACAGGCATCACTAGCTCAGGGCATTATTTTGGGTATTCGGGGCAATATTCCCACTCAAGTCAAAACTGACTTCTCTCGGTCGGGCACTGCCCACCTGCTAGCTATCTCCGGTCTCCACCTCAGTATCATCGCTGGCATCCTGCTTAGCCTCGGTATATGGCTGTTTGGTAAGCGGCGCTACGTCTACATCTGGCTAGCCCTGGGCACAATCTGGCTTTATGCTTTAATCACCGGTATGCACCCACCGGTGGTCAGAGGTGCCATTATGGCCAGCCTGTTCCTCACCGCTGAGCTATTAGGCAGACAGCGCAGCGCCTTCACCGCCCTTGCCTTTGCCGCCGCAGTAATGATTGGCATCAGCCCCCAAATCCTGTGGGATGCCTCCTTCCAGTTGAGCTTTCTGGCTATGTCGGGGTTAATCTTCGTCTTCCCTCCTCTGCGGACTCTAGGCAGAAGAGCCGTCACGGCTACCATAGGCGAAGACAATCCCGCCGCAACCACCGCCAATATTATTACCGATAGCTTCAGTGTAACCATAGGAGCAATCATAGCCGTCTGGCCGCTCATCGCCTACTACTTTGGCATTATCTCACTGGTGGCTCCCCTAGCTACATTCCTCGCCCTACCGGCATTGCCCGGCATTATTATCACCGGGGCTTTAGCCGGGGTCCTGGGATTTATTGCCCTGCCCGTCGCCCAGGTAGTCGGCTGGCTGGCCTGGCTGTTTCTATCGTATATGCTGGTGGTAGTTAACGGTTTAGCGGCTTTCCCCTTATCCTCTCTAGAGGTAGCTTCCATTGAAAGTAATCTAATCTGGACTTACTATCTGGGGCTAGCCCTAGCCCTCTGGCTTAGTAGTCACCATCGGCAGGCGAGCACCTTAACCTCGGTAAAGTCAGGTATAAACAAAATCAGCGATTTTACCTCAAACCTGCCTAAGAAATGGGTCATCCCGCCGCTACTGGTGATGGCTATTCTGGTCTCGCTCACGGCGGCGACTATGCCCGATGATAAGCTTCACCTAAGCTTTCTTGACGTCGGCCAGGGCGATGCTATTCTTATTCAGAGAGGAAATCAGCAGATTCTGGTTGACGGTGGCCCCAGCCCCCAGGCTATAGGCATAGAACTGGGTAAAAAGCTCCCCTTCTGGGATAGAACCATTGAGTTGATGGTATTGACCCATCCCAGCGCCGACCATGTCACCGGGCTGGTTGAGGTTCTAAATAGATACAAAGTCAAGCAGGTGCTCTACCCTGATTTAGACTTCAAGTCTGACATATATGATGAGTGGCTCAGGTTGCTCAAAGAAAAGAATATTGAACATACTATAGCTCAGGCGGGACAGCAGATTGATTTAGGCGAAGGGGTAATAGTAAAGGTGCTCAACCCCCCAAGACCCCCTTTAACTGACACCGAGTCCGATATAGACAATAATGGCGTGGTATTGCGTATAAGCCTGGATAAAGTAAGCTTCCTGCTTACGGCGGATATAATGTGGGAAGGAGAATTTGAGCTTATCACCCGGAGGGCTGATTTAAGTAGCACCGTACTCAAGGTTGGGCACCACGGCTCAGCCACCTCAACCACCCCCGAATTCCTGGCCGTGGTCAATCCCCGGCTAGCCGTTATCTCGGTAGGTGCCGATAATAGATTCGGTCACCCCACCCCCGAGGTTATAGACAGACTTGAGGCAAAGCTAGGCTCAGAGGGTATATACCAAACTTACGACAGCGAAACTGACGAACGCCACACTATAGAATTCATCACCGATGGCGATAGGCTGTGGGTGAAGGTAGAGAAAAGGCAATGAATTATGCTAACCTTTTCTTCCCACCAGCGTTGTAGTATAGTGGACATATAAATAGCAAGTAGGGGCACATCATGAAAAGGTTCACGTTAATAATAGTGACCATTCTGGTAATGTGTCTGCTGGTGCCTGCTTCCTGCGCCAAAGCACCATCAGAGGTAATGCCAACCCCAACGCCAGCACCAATGCCACCACCCTCTGAGCGGGAAGAAGCCTATAAGGGTGAGGGTTTACCATCAATAGCCGAAGAGCGAATGATAGTCCGCACCGGAGATATGTCGTTGGTGGTGAAAGATATAACTACTGCCCGGGATGAGATAGTCCAGCTAGCGGTAAAGTTTGACGGCTATGTAGTATCATCCCGGATTTGGGGTGAAGAACAGGATATGAGAGGGAGCATTTCCATTCGGGTGCCTGATGACAGGTTTGAGCAGGCACTATCTGAACTCAGGGAATTAGCAGTAAGGGTAACCTCAGAGAGCACCAGCAGCCAGGATGTAACTGAGGAGTATGTTGACCTTGAGTCCAGGCTCAAGAACGCCGAGGCAACCGAGAGCCAATACCTGGCTCTACTGGAAAAAGCCACTGATGTAGAGGACATCCTCAGCATTTATGAAAGTCTGTCCCGGGTGCGGAGCGAGATAGAGCAAATCAAGGGTCGGATGCAGTATCTGGAGCGAACCTCGTCAATGTCCCTGATAACAACAAATCTAAAGCCGGAAGCTACTGCCAAGCCGCTGGTTCGTGCTGGTTGGAGTGCTCTGGAGGCACTTAAATCTGCCGTCCGAGGAATCGTTATCTTCGGGCAATGGCTGGGCGCTATAGCTATCTGGCTGATAATCTTTTCGCCCCTGTGGGGAGCCATCCTTGGTATTATTTACTGGCGTCGCCGTAGAAGGAAAAGGGCTTAGCTATTCACCAACTCCGCCACGATTGACAGCGAAAGCGATACAGATTAAAAGTAAAATTATACTCAGCCCAAACCAGAAGACCCAGGCATAGGTGGCACTGACTAACGGGACTATTCCTGCTATAGTGTCAACACCCATCGCCGTGACAACACCCATCGCCGCGCACAGCCCGCCCACGATACCAATAATCAAAGCCGTTATTCCCATGATAGAACCTCCTTCTTAATATCTAGGTAAAAGCGCTAGACACGCTTCGGCTTTATTTTATCCTATAGTTCTTATATAATCCAACTAGTAGGTGATAATAGCACGAAGTTGACAAATAATCCATACCTTTAACCTGAAATTTAACCAAACAGACGAAAACCATATGCCTCACGAAAGGATTTATATAACGCCATGACCAGCCTGGAGCAAGAGGTGGGCAATTTGCTTCGCCAGAAAGGGCTAACCCTGGGGGTAGTTGAATCAGCCACCGGTGGGCTAATATCCCACCTGATAACCAATGTGCCCGGTAGCTCGGATTACTATAAGGGGTCGGTTACTGCTTATAGCAACGAGACCAAGATTAAAGTAATCGGGGTGAAAGAGGATACCATCAACAAATATGGTGCGGTAAGCTACCAGGTAGCTGAGGAGATGGCACGGGGCGGCAAGAAAGTATTTGCCGTAGATATATGCTTGGCTGATACCGGTACTGCCGGACCCAGCGGGGCTACCCAGGAAAAACCGGTGGGGCTATTCTACATCGGATTATCAAGTCCCTCGGGAACCTATAGCCAGAAACACAACTTTTCGGGAAATCGGGAGCAAAATAAGCGAGATGCGGCTGAAGCCATCTTAAGCTGGCTAAAAGAATACCTGATAAGCCTGAAGTAGAGACTATTTACGAAGGGAAGAATGAAGGGGCTTCGCCCCTTCAAAAGCAATCCCTCTCCTTTGAAGGAGAAAATAAAAAAGGGGAGTTTTAGAGGGGCGTAGCCCCTCTAGAGAAAACATCTTCCCCTTCCCCTTATCAAGGGGAAGGGGATAAAGGGGATGGGGTTACCTAATAAAAATCTAAAGGGGTGAGGTTGATAAATAAACCCCTCCCGGAAAAACAGGTGGTCACCTGCTTTCTCGAATCTAGTGGTGACATACTGCTCCTGCGGCGCAGCGAACAGGTTGGCAGCTATCAGGGAAGATGGGCCGGGGTTAGCGGCTATGTAGAGACCACCCCTGATGAGCAGGCACTAACCGAGATAGCCGAGGAAACCAGCCTACACGGAGACGACCTTAAATTAGTGAAACGGGGCAAACCTCTACATATTAGAGATGAGAAGCTCGGTGTCAAATGGGTGGTTCACCCCTACCTTTTCCACATAAAAGACCGGGATAAAATCAAAATTGACTGGGAACACAAAGAGGTAAGATGGATAAAGCCTGAAGAAATTGATAACTACCCAACCGTGCCCAAGCTAAAGGAGACCCTAGCCCGGGTTATCTAAGCTCCAGCCAGCCTTAACTGAATGTTTTTGCAAATAACCGATAACTTCTTCTGGCGTAAGTAAGCCATTCTCGGTAACTATCCCGGTAACCAGCTCCAGCGAGGTAATGTCAAAGGAAGGGTTTTTAACCCTAACCTCCGGCGGTAATCTCCCCGGTTCAACCACCTCCCCCGTCTCCTTTTCCTCCAAATCAACCTCGTCACCCCTTAGCCTGGGGTCAAACTTGAGCGTCTCGCATAATACATAAAAGGGGACGCTGGCTCTTTCCGCAACCAAAGCTAGCTGACAGGTCCCGATTCCGTTAACCACCTTGCCGTCAGCACATACCCTGTCGGCACCGACCACTGCCTTATTCACCGTTGAGATATAAAGCCCTACCGCCGCATCATCAATAAAGGTAACCGGTATTCCGTAAAGACTGAGCTCCTGGGCAAGCATCTCGCCACTGCGACCCGGGCCCGACCGAGTAGTAATCACTTCAAAATTCCGGTGCCCGGTAAAGGCTGCCTTCAGCGCTGCCACCACTGTTGAGCTATAGCTATGAGCCATTATTCTGTCGCCGTCAGCAATTAGCTGAGAGCCGTACTCGGCAATCCGGGCTACCGCCTGTAAAGAAGCGTTAATCGTTTCATCAACCTTATCTATGGTCAGCTGCCTTATTGAATCCAAATCTGTCGCGGCTTTCCCAGCTATTGAGCCCAGTAAACCGCTAACGATATTGAATATAGGCGCCATCGCCGGACGGGTTGACATCAGCTCCTTCCCAATCGCCTTCTGCTCCCGCCAAAACTGGTTGGCGCTGTCCGCCTGGCTACGCTCAGCTGCCACCTTTAATACCTTCGCCGCCTGCCTCGCCAGCTGGCTGGCACCATGAGCCTTATCATTCACGATTTCGTCTATCAGGCTAACAATCTCAGGGCTGATATTCATAATAACTATTCTACCAATATCAAGAAAGATGGTCAAAGCTCACAACCTAGATGCTATCTACTAAGAAAGAGATTGTTTTAACAACCCCTCACCCTTTATCCCTCTCCCCTTCATAAGGGGAGAGGGAAGAGAATTTGTTAAAGGGACTTTCGTCCCTTTTAATCCCTTTACTAAATAACCGCAAGAAGGGGGGTTTAAGAGGCGTTAGCCCCTTCTAATAAAATCCTCCCCCCTTTGTAGAAGTACACTATGGGCAATAAGGTTGATAATCAATAGGGGGTTTAAGGGGCGTAGCCCTTTCTATTTAAAACTCCCCCTCTCCTTAAAAGGAGAGTCAGAGGGAGGCGAAGCCTCCCTCCTATAAGCCCCCTTCCCCTTATCAAGGGGAAGGGGATAAAGGGGATGGGGTTTCCTAATAAAAATCTAAAGGGGGTGAGGTAGATTAAAACTGCATCACCAGTTTGTCATTATCACCCACCAATGCTATACTCTGGCATACATCACCAGCTAGAAGGAAAGATTTTAATATGAAAAGAGCTGACCGGCGTGCCTGGGATGAACTGCGACCGATAAAAATAACCCCCGGCGCTCAGAGCTTTGCCGAAGGCTCGGCACTGATAGAACTGGGAATGACCCGGGTGCTGTGCTCGGTAAGCGTTGAGGACAGGGTGCCTGCTTTCCTCAGGGGGGAGGGCACGGGCTGGGTTACGGCAGAATACTCCATGCTGCCCCGGGCTACCGTTAGCCGAACCCCACGCGATTCATCACTGGGCAGGATTGCCGGTAGAAGCCAGGAGATTCAGCGCCTCATCGGGCGCTCACTACGGGCAGTAACCGACCTCACCACACTGGGGGAAAGAACCCTGATTGTAGACTGTGATGTTCTCCAGGCCGACGGCGGCACCAGAACGGCCGCCATTACCGGCGCCTATGTAGCCTTACACCAGGCCATGCAGACCCTGACCAATATGGGGGTGCTGTCGTCCATACCGCTAAGTAGTGCCGTAGCCGCCACCAGCGTCGGTATTGTGCACAGTTACATGATGCTGGACCTGTGCTACGATGAAGACTGCTCTGCCGAGGTCGACTTTAATGTGGTGATGACCGGGCAGGGTAAGTTTGTTGAGATTCAGGGCACCGCTGAAACCAAGCCCTTCAGCAAGGAGACCACTGACTCCTTACTCTCCCTGGCCGAAAAGGGCATCAAAGAGCTGTTTGAAGTCCAGCAGGCTGCCATGGAAACGCTTAAATAGATAAATTAAGGTCTTACCTGCCCGCTACCGAAGATAATCCACTTATAGGTAGTCAGTTCCTTTACCCCCAGCGGACCCCGGGCATGCAGTTTCTGGGTGCTAATGCCCACCTCAGCCCCCAAGCCAAACTGACTGCCATCGGTAAACCGGGTGCTGGCATTGACATAGACACAGGCGGCATCTACCTCGTTAAGGAAACGCATCGCTGACTGATATTCCTCGGTAATAATAGCCTCAGAATGTCCTGAGCCGTAGCACTCAATATGTTCCAGCGCCTCATCCAGAGAATCCACCACTTTAACCGCCGCCACCAGCGATAGAAACTCCTTGCCCCAATCCTCGTCTGTAGCCGGGACGAGCTTCAAAGAAGGCTGCGACTTAAGGATAGCCAACGCCCGCTCATCGCAGTGCATCTCCACCCCCGCCTTCGCCCACTCCGCCGCCACCAGAGGCAGGTAGCGCTCGGCAAGAGCAGCGTGAACCAGCAGGGAGTCCAAGGCATTGCAAACCGTGGGGCGCTGCACCTTGGCATTAAAGGCTATAGCCACTGCCTTGGCCACATCGGCGCTCTTGTCCACATAGGTATGGCACACACCAATCCCACCGCTAACTACCGGCATCACCGCCTTTTCCGAGACGAACTTTATCAGCCCAGCCCCACCCCGCGGAATAATCAGGTCAATGATGTCGTTCATCTTCAGCAGGTGCTCAACCAGGGCTCGGTCGGTATTTTCAATAAACTGCACCGCCCCGTCAGGCACTCCAGCTCTGGTTACCGCCTGTTGAACTAATTTAGCTAAAGCACTATTAGAGTGAATTGCCTCCCTACCACCCCTGAGGATAACGGCATTGCCCGACTTCAGACAAAGGGAGGAGATATCTATGGTAACATTAGGTCGGCTCTCGTAGATAGCCCCGATTACCCCCAGCGGCACCCGCTTCTTACCCACCTGCAAGCCATTGGGCAGGGTGCGCATATCAAATACCTCGCCCACCGAGTCGGGAAGCGCCGCCACCGCCAGCACATCCTGAGCTATAGCCTCAAGGCGGCTTTCCGACAGCATCAGCCGGTCAAGCATGGCCTCACTCATCCCTGACGCCTCAGCCTCCTTGTAGTCAAGCTGATTAGCATTCAGTATTTCACCCTTCTTGGCTAACAGGTCATCAGCGATATTATGCAACGCCCTATTCTTGACCTCAGCCGAAAGATAAGCCATACGACGAGACGCCGCCTTAGCCGCCTTACCTTTTGCTTCCAGCTCTTCAACAGGTGATTTCATGGTATTTACTCCTTTTATATGGTAACCCCATCCCCTGTGTCCCCTTCCCCCAGGGAAGGGGAGGTATTTTTGAGAGGGGCTTCGCCCCTCTTGAACTCCCCTTTAACCCATAGATAGCTGTTCCCCTTCCTTTTGAGGTATCTTCTGCGCTTTGGGGAAGGGTGGGTTTGGTAAAGGTATGTCAACCGTCTTGCCAGCAAGAAGCTCTTCAATGGTCAAGATTTGAATCTTGGGGTAGTCTCGCTCCCAGAGTGGTGAATGATAATAGCCAGCGCCCACCGCTTCGGTTCGCATCTCTCTAGTGGGTGGCTCTAGGGTAATAAAGATGCCCATTGCGTTGCGACTGGCAATATCCTTTAATTCCCTGATGTCCTTGACATGAACATGACCACTCTTAACCTGAACTACTGCCCGCTTGGCTCTGGTGGGGCGCTCATCGGGAAAGGTGATAACCCCGTCAATCCCCTTATCAGCACCCTTCTTTTTCTCACCAAGGGGCTGGGCGTCGATGAGGCTCAGCGCCCACCATTGGAACTGATAGCGCCCATCAGGCTTTTGTAGAGACAAGGCTCGTGCTGAAGTCACATCTTTTGGCACGCCGACAACCTCAAACTCAATTCCAGAGAAGCTGTCCTTGAGGCGCTTGCTCATAACCCTTATTGCCAGATGGGTAATGTCAATTCCGAGCCAGCGCCTGTTTAGCTTCTGAGCAGCAACAAGAGCGGTGCCACAGCCACAGAATGGGTCGAGGACAACGTCTCCCTCGTTGGAGCTGGCTTTAATAATGCGCTCCAGCAGGATAAGTGGCTTCTGAGTCTGATAACCAAGCACTTCAGGTTGATTGCCTCGCAAACCTGGTATGCTCCAAACATCTCTCATAAAAGCGTCAGTATAATAGCCTCTTTCGTCCTGTTCTATACGAATATTTGAGAATCCATATTTGTGCTCTAAGTAGGATTTTTCCTTCTGTGGATTGAAGCAATAATTACTTGACTTCGCATAAAAGAAAATAGTGTCGTGCTTTCTACCAAACCATCTTTTACCAACTCCACCTGTTCTATAATGCCAAATAATCTCATTTCTAAAGTTGGTCGGCCCAAATATCTGGTCTAGCACCAATTTTAGATAGTGGCTGGCGGTGGGGTCGCAGTGGAGATAGAGAGAGCCGGTGTCCTTTAGCACCCGATGCATCTCAACCAGCCTGGGAGTCATCATCACCAGATATGCCATCACATCATTGTTACCCAAGACATTATGCAGGGCATCAATCAGCATAGCTACATCTGGCGGCGCCGTCTGAACAATATCATAGTAGGTTCTCTCAGCAATCTTGTCCCAAGTCCAGGTATCAGAGAACACCTTTATCTGCGCCTCAGACCGTTCACCAGTGGCTTCCTTGAAGATAATGTTATAGTCCTTCTTGCTACTAAAAGGCGGGTCTAGGTATATCAGGTCAATGGAGTTATCGGGGATATACTTACGCAGTATTTCCAGGTTATCACCAAAATAAAGAACATCGGTCTTTAATTCATCCATAACCCCACACCCTAATTTATAATACCACCAAATTATTTCAGCACACTATTTATTTAAACGAACCGCTCCCCCTAAAACGATAGTAATAGAGGGGAGGGACTCCGGACACTGCCTTATTAACCTTCTTCTTGAGGGAACACTTGCCTTTACGCTCATCTTCCAGCTCAATCATATACCCATCGCCATCACTAATACGCATATACTCGGTAAGAGTGAATTCTCCCCACCAACCCGTTGCTGACTCATCGTAGAGTTTGTAATTAACCGTCGCCACAAACTCCCCACCCCTAGCCCTATAGAGCTTGCCTACACTCAACTTTAAACCTCCCTTTCTAGAGTACTACTAGATTATTTCGGTGCACTACTTCTGAGCCATAGTCGTAACCAAGTAGAGCGGCAATTTTTCTGGAGTGTGCCCCTCTAATAATGTCAATATCGCTGGAGCCATAATTGGTTATGCCACAGCCAAGCCTGGTCCCCTGAGGGTCATAGATATTGACTATGTCACCACGCTGAAATTTACCTTCAACCTGACTGATGCCAGCTGCCAGCAGACTTCCCTTCTGCTTTTTCAGCGCCAGGGCTGCCCCCGAATCTACCACCAGCCTGCCCTTGGTGGAAAGCCCGCTGAGCATCCAGCGCTCACGACTCTCAAGCTTGCTGGTAATGGGCGAGAAGCGGGTGCCTATAGCCTCACCAGCAGCCAGCCGCAAAATAATATTCGGCTCCCTGCCGTCAGCGATAACCACAGTTACCCCGGAGGCAATAGCCAGCTTGGCCGCCTCTATCTTGGTAATCATACCCCCGGTGCCCAGACGGCTGGGGGTATCCGCCGCCAGGCGCTCAATCTCCGAGTCTATCCTGTCCACCCGGGGAATAAGACGGGCATCAGGGTCACGGTGCGGGTCAGTAGTATATAGCCCGGCAGCATCGGTAAGAATTAACAGCAGGTCAGCATCAACCAGATTAGCTACCATAGCCGATAGATTATCGTTATCACCGAACTTAGCCTCCTGAATCTCGTCCACGGCGACCACGTCATTTTCATTAACAACACATATCACCTTTAGCTCCAGCAAAGCCAGAAGGGTGTTGCGGGCATTGAGATAACCAGCCCGGTCGGAAAGGTCAGCCTTGGTCAGCAACGCCTGAGCCACAGTAATATTATGCTGGCTAAACAACTGCTCATAGACATACATCAGGCGATTTTGTCCTACTGAAGCCAGCACCTGCTTGTAAGGAATACCCCTTATCTTCTTGGTCAACCCCAGTTTAGACCTGCCTGAGGCAATAGCTCCGGAAGAAACTACCAGCAGCTCCCAACCCTGCTTATGCAGTTGTGCCACCTGAGCCACCAGGTTTGACATTATGCCCTGATTCAGGTGGTCGCTACCGCCGGTGAGCAGGCTGGTGCCAAACTTAGCCACTATTCGGTGATAGGACACAGTTGAAGGGTTTAGGTTAGATTTTCTGATTTTAGCCATCTTGAATAAATTAGCTCCATTATAGCAAGCTGAGGCAAGTTGAACAAGGAGATGTACTCGTTCATATGATTAATGACACCTGGACTCCTCTCTCTGTCATTGCCAGCCGAAGGCGCAGCAATCCCACTCCCCCCAGATTGCTTCGTCTTAAAACTCCTCGCAATGACAGACCACCCGTCATATCTATCTGAACTAGTTCAGGATATTTGTTGAGTCACCGCTTCTGTGCTAGAATTTTGTCGGAGGGCTAGTCGGTTTCGGCTAGCCCTAGAGGCGTTTGGGGAAGAAAATGTTAAACCTGACTCAGCTTTTACCTCTCATTGAGGAGATGCCTGCCTATCGCCAGCTTGTAGACGAGCTTGAAGTACCTAACGGCAGCACCACTACAGCCGTACTTGATGCCGCCAAGCCCTATCTCATCGCCGCTCTCTACCACCGCCAGCGATTACCTATTCTGGTAGTTACCGCCCAACCTGAAAACAGCAAAAAGCTCTACGAGCAGCTCTTAACCTGGTGTGCTTCTACCCAGGTAAAACTCTTCCCCGAGCCCGATACCCTGCCCTACCAGCGCATCGCCTCAGATACTTCCACCGAACTGGAAAGGCTTCAGGTGCTCTCGGCTCTGGCTAAAATTGTGCCAACCCCAGATGCCCCATTAGTGGTCACCTCTGCCCCCGCCATTATGCAGAAAATAACGCCTTATAGCGATTTTATCGCTACCGGCCACACCATAAAGCTGGGAATGGATGCCGAGCCATTTAACCTGCTGAGCCAGTGGGAGGCGATGGGCTACACGATAGAAAATATAGTAGAGGTGCCGGGCACCATCAGCCACCGTGGCGGCATCATTGACATCTACCCTCCCACCAGTGACCTGCCCGCCCGGCTTGAGTTCCTGGGTAATACCATAGACAGCATCCGCCTCTTCGACCCGACCAGTCAGCGCTCGCTAACCACCGTGTCCGAAGTAGCTATCGGTCCCGCCACCGAACTACTAACGCCCCGGTTAACCAGCCAACGGGTGCTAGAGAAAACTCTGAACAGTATCGACCTGACTGGCTGTAGCCCCGGGGTGAGCCAGCAGTTCCAGCAGGAACTCGCCATACTGCTCAATAAACAGCGACCGGATAATATTCAGTTTTACGCCCCGCTGTTTAACCAGGACAGCATCCTGAGCTACCTGCCCCGGGATGCCTGGGTGATACTTGATGAACAACATAACCTTAAGCAAACCATAGATGACCTGGATGCCGAAGCCAGCGAGTTGCGCCTGGAGAAGCTGGAAGGGGGAGAGCTACCAGCTAACTTCCCCAGACCATACTTCACCTGGTCAGAGCTGGAGTCAAGAATGAAAGACAGGCAGTGCCTGAAACTCACCGCCTGGGGTATTACCGACGATGAACCACCACGCCGGTTAAACTTCATTCCCGCCCCCAGCTATGCCGGACAGCTTCCGCTATTCATTAAAAAGACCAAGCAGCTCCTAAAGCGAAAACACCGGCTCATACTCGTCAGCCATCAGGCAAGCCGATTGTCCGAGCTACTTGATGAGGTGGATATTATTGCCCCACCCCTTGCTGAAATCAAGCAAATGCCTCCACCCGGCTCACTGACCCTGGTTCAGGGTTCACTGGCTGAGGGCTGGGTTATGAATAACACCCACCTGTTCACCGATGCCGAAATCTTCGGTTTTGTCAAACAGCGCCGGCTGACGAAGAAACGCCCGGTGCCCCGCCACAAGCTCTTTGTTGATATAACCCCGGGCGACTATGTAGTGCATATTGAGCACGGCATTGCCCGATTTGCCGGCGTTACCACCCTGAGCACCAACAGCACCGAAAAGGAATATCTTGTCCTCCAGTATGCGGCTGGGGATAAACTCTATGTCCCCACCGACCAGATAGACCGGGTCAACCGCTACATAGGCGCCAGTGACCGGCCCCCGGTGCTCAGCCGACTGGGCACTCAGGAATGGACACGGACCAAGCAGAGAACTAAGGAATCGGTAGAGAGCATTGCCCATGAGCTGTTGGCTCTTTATGCCTCCCGAGAGGTCGTCCCCGGCTTTACCTTCTCACCGGATACGGTATGGCAGCAGGAGCTTGAGGCTGCCTTCCCCTATGTTGAGACCCCTGACCAGATAGATGTCCAGAAACAGGTAAAGGAGGATATGGAAAAAGCCAAACCTATGGACCGGCTTGTCTGTGGCGATGTCGGCTACGGCAAGACCGAGGTGGCTATCCGTGCCGCCTTCAAGACGATAATGGACAATAAGCAGGTGGCAGTGCTGGTGCCGACTACCGTCCTCGCCGAGCAGCACTTTTTCACCTTCAGCCAGAGGCTGGGTGCCTTCCCGGTAAGAATCGAGGTATTAAGTCGGTTCCGGACACCAAAAGAGCAGTCGGCTATCCTTGACGGGTTGTCTAACGGGAGTGTGGACGTCTGCATCGGCACCCACCGGCTGCTGCAAAAGGATATAGCCTTCAAAGACCTGGGGCTGTTAATCATTGACGAAGAGCAGCGCTTCGGCGTTGCCCATAAGGAATACCTCAAGCAAATGAGGCGGGAGGTAGATGTGCTTACCCTCAGTGCCACCCCCATCCCCCGCACCCTTCATATGTCTCTGGTGGGGGTAAGGGATATGAGCACTATGGAAACTCCCCCCGAAGAGCGACTGCCCATCAAGACCTATGTCGCCGAGTATAATGAGCGGCTCATCAGGGAAGCCATACTGAGAGAGCTGGAAAGAAACGGTCAGGTCTTCTTCGTGCACAACCGGGTTCAATCTATCGCCTTCGTCGCCGGTAAGCTTGAGTCTCTGGTGCCTGAGGCTAAGATAGCCATCGCTCACGGCCAGATGCCCGAAGCCGAGCTGGAGGCGGTGATGGCTGACTTTGCCCAGGGCAAAAGCGATGTCCTGGTCTGCACCACTATTATTGAGTCGGGGCTGGATATGCCCAATGTTAACACCCTGATGGTCAACCAGGCCGATAAATTCGGGCTGACCCAACTGTATCAACTTCGGGGCAGGATTGGGCGGGGGGCTAACCTTGCCCATGCCTATTTCCTCTATGAGCGGGGGAAGCACCTGACCCCAACCGCCGAGAAACGCCTGAGGACTATATTTGAAGCCACCGAGCTCGGGGCTGGTTTTGGCATTGCTATGAAAGACCTGGAAATCAGGGGCGCCGGCACTTTACTCGGCGTCAGGCAGAGCGGCTTTATCAGTGCCGTTGGCTTCAGCCTGTACTGTCGGCTGCTGGCGGAGGCGGTTGAAGAGCAAAAGGCCAAGCAGGCGGGCATACCCAGGGAAAAGTTCAAGCCATCACGCCTGCCACCCCCCACCATAGACCTCCCCCTGTCCGCCTATATTCCTGAGGAATATGTCGCCGACCTTGACACCAGGCTGTCCCTTTACCAGAACCTGGCCAGGCTGGATAAGGTGGCGGATATAAAAGCGCTGGCTGACGAATTCAGCGACCGCTTCGGCACGCCGCCGCCGGAAGTTAGAAACCTGCTGTACGCCCTCAGAATCAAAATTCTGGCGGCTAAAGCCGGTATTGAGTCCATTAGTACTGAGGAGAGGCAAATCGTACTCAGGCTGTTTCCCGGTATGCAGTTTAACCGGCAAAAACTAGAGCCTCTGTTAACCGACGGCATAAAGCTGGGCACCACCCAGCTCCGCCTCCACCCCAAACGGCTGGGCAAAGAGTGGCAGGGAGTGCTGGGATGTATATTAAAGGTGATATAATAGTAGGATGATGAAGTAAGGGAGCAGTATATGAAAGAAAATGAGGACAGAATATATAATGACTTAATGTACACTCAAAATGCATACTTTTCAGGTGAGCAAATTTTTCCAAACTGGGAGCATATTTATGCATTAGTTATAAGTGGTTTTCTTATCACATACTTTACTGCCACAAACTTGGGATGTCCCGAAAAGCTAATTTTGTCTGTTATCGGTCTTTTACTCTCTTTTAACTGGTTTTGTTTAGTAAGTCGAAACTATCTGTATTCACAGGTGAGAGCCGAAAGGCTGAAAGAGCTAGAGAAGGTCATGCAAGACGAAATTTCGAAAAGGACTGCTCTGAAGCTGTTCAATTTGGTTGAGTGTCAGGAAGAGTTTATTAACAGGCAAAAAAAGCCTTGGAATAAGATAGGAACTTGGCGCATTAGAAAGTTTCTTCCAATGTTTCTGTTAATTATTTGGCTAGTGCTTATGATTTACACAATCGTATGTTGAATTAATCTTAATCCACTACTCCTGTTGCGTTAAGTAAGTATGAGATTAAGGGCAGTTTAAGAGGGGCGAAGCCCCTCTTTTTTAATACCCTCCCCCTCTCCTTCCCAAGGAGAGGGGGACTAAGGGGGTGAGGTTGATAAAAATCTCCAGTTCCTTATTTTATGAGAGAAAAGGTGCTATAATAGGACAAGCGGGAGAGACGGAGATGCAATATACCGTTTTTATTAGAAAAGCGCCTGACGGATTCTATATAGCTAGCTGTCCTCTGATTCCAGAAGCGCATGCCCAGGGTAAAACCTATGAAGAATGCGTAGCTAACATTAAAGAAGTACTTGAACTTTGTCTGGAATTTCGCAGAGAGCGCGGCGAGGAAATACCAGAGGAGATTGGCACTAAACAGGTTACGGTTGCCATATGACAAGGTTGCCTTCACTCAAGGCACGTGAAGTAGTCAATGGTCTCCAGACACTGGGCTTTGAGAAGGTAAGGCAAAGGGTAGTCACGCCATATTCCACCATCAAGATTGTCGCCGGGCTCCTATTCCCATCCATCCAACCAAAACCATCAGCCCTTATCTTCTCTCAGATATTCTCAAACAGCTTGAGATTGATGAAGATGAGTTCTTGCAAGCCATAGGGCGTAGGTAGTCTTTGGGATATGGGCAGTTTAAGAGGGGCGGAGCCCCTCTTTTTTAATACCCTCCCCCTCTCCTTCCCAAGGAGAGGGGGACACAGGGGGTGAGGTTACCTTATAAAAACCAAAAGTAATCCCCAGCTATTATATACCACGGCATAATATTCACCCCCCATTCAGTGCGCTTATAGCACTAAAGTAAAAGGTGTCAAGATATAACAACTTGCGACAAGACCGCAGAAGTCTTGACAAGTATGTTGTATTGTGGTGTATTATGTGTGTATAAGTGGTAAATAGTGGTACTTGGGGGTTGTTTGGGGTTATTAAGGGTAGTTAATGGGGGAGGGTATTATGGCAGGTGTTGAGGCTAAAATTCCCGTCTTATTTTTTAAAGAGGGGAATAAAGTGATTGCTTATTCACCAGCCCTTGACCTTTCTAGCTGTGGTGACACCGAGGAGCAAGCTCACAAGAGGTTTGCCGAAGCTGTTGCGATTTTTCTCAATGAGATTGCAGCGATGGGCACTTTAAGTGAGGTATTGGAAGAGTGTGGATGGTGTGAAGCCCCCGACAAGCACAAATGGTCTCCACCGGTTTACAAAATATGTAGAAACGAACCAGTAAGAATTCCTGTGTGAGGGGGTAAATACTGGCTCGCATAGTTCCTATCAGTTGGCAAAGGTTTGAGAGTGTTTTATTGAAAGCTGGCTGTTGGCTTGATAGGGAAGAGGGTGACCATCGTATCTATAAACGTGATGGCCTAAAACGCCCTCTTGTTATCCCGGCGGAAAACGACTTGCCAGTATTCATTATTCGGAACAATCTAAAGACTCTTGGAATTAGCCGAGATGAATACTTTAGGTTACTAAAAGACAGTTAGGGTCTTATCGCATAAAGTAATACAGGGGCAGTTTAAGAGGGGCGGAGCCCCTCTTTTTTAATATCCTTCCCCCTCTCCTTCCCAAGGAGAGGGGGACACAGGGGGTGAGATTACCTTATAAAAACCTGAGGTAACTCATAGGCTTGTTTTTGATTTAAAGAGGTTCTGATTGGTTGAACAGCGATGACACCGAGGTAGAGGCAGTGGCTAAAATCACTGATTCCCGCTTTAACCACTGCTTATACCTAGATATCGCTGAAGATGGGGTTTGACAATTATAAACAAATGTAGTTGAATGGAACTAGGAGCCGAGTGATGCCTCTAATATTTTAAAGGGAGGTGTGCGATGAAGCTTCATGTTCTGTACGGAGTTTGGCAAGTTGACACTCTTGGCCCTACCGGAAGGTAGGGCAGCGGAACTCAAACCCGACTCGTAGATTGAGTTGGGGGTCAATCTGGTGAAGAGAGACCCCGTGTGGTAGTGATTACCACAAGTGAGTTGGGAATGAGGAGGTAACTCAGTGGAGGGCGCTTATTGAAGTGCTCTCCACTTTTTATGGGGAGTTTAAGAGAGCCTTCTCCTTCGCCTTAACAGGAGAGTCACAGGGGGTGAGGTTGACAAAAATCTCTACCCTTTTACTTTACAGAACAAAAGGTGTTATAATAGCGTAATTTTTATGTAGTAAGAACAAACTAACCAAACATATCAGGGAGAGAAATTTGAAAATACTCTTGGTTTGCCCACAATATCCCGACACCTTCTGGAGTTTTAAGCACGCCTTAAAATTCATCTCTAAAAAGGCTTCATTCCCTCCCCTGGGTTTATTGACGGTAGCCACCATGCTGCCTGACCAGTGGGAGAAAAAGCTGGTAGATATGAACACAACCACCCTGACTGATAAAGACCTTAAATGGGCTGATTATGTGTTTATCGGGGCTATGGTGGTACAACAAAAATCAGCCTGGGAGGTTATTGACCGCTGTAACAAGCTCAACGCTAAGATTGTGGCTGGTGGTCCCTATTTTACCATCGCCCACAGAGACTTTGAGTTTGAGACTGTAGACCATCTGGTGCTTGATGAGGCGGAAACTACCCTCCCACCCTTTTTAGAAGATTTAGACAAGGGATACGCCAAACATGTTTATACCTCTAAGGAACGACCGGATATAACCAAAACCCCGGTCCCGCTATGGTCACTTATCAACCGGAAAAAATACTCGTCACTAAATATTCAGTATTCCCGGGGCTGCCCTTTCAACTGTGAATTCTGTGATATTATCGTCCTCAATGGGCATAAGCCGCGAACCAAGTCTAAAGAGCAGATGTTAGCCGAACTGGATGCGTTATACCAGCAAGGGTGGCGGGGCGGCTTGTTTATTGTTGATGATAATTTTATCGGCAATAAGAGGAAATTAAAGGCAGAAATCCTGCCGGCAATAATTCAATGGATGAAGGAGAGAAAACACCCGTTTTCATTTCTTACCGAGGCATCTCTAAACCTTGCCGATGATGAAGAGCTAATGCGATTGATGGTTGAGGCCGGGTTTGACACCGTATTTATTGGCATCGAAAGCCCAAATGAAGAAAGCCTGGTTGAGTGTAATAAGCTTCCCAATAAAGGTCGTGATTTAGTAGCTTCGGTCAAGAAAATCCAGAACCACGGCTTTCAGGTAATGGGGGGATTTATTGTCGGTTTCGATAGTGACCCGCTTTCCATATTTAAAAGCCAAATCAATTTTATTCAAAAGAGCGGAATCGTTACGGCAATGGTCGGTTTACTAATCGCCCCCCCTGAAACCAGGCTCTACAAGCGCCTGGAAAAGGAAAACCGTATATTGCCCGGCGGTTCTGGCGACAATACCGACTTTTCCACCAACTTCATTCCCAAGATGAACTACGAAGTCCTCGTCAATGGCTATAAGCACATCCTGGATACCATTTATTCACCCAAGCACTACTGCGAACGGATAAAGACATTTCTAAAGGAGTATAAACCTCACCGGAAAAGGAAGGGCAAACTCGAGTTTTGCTATGTTCGGGCATTCTTTAAGTCCATATGGATTTTAGGTATCAAGGAAAGGGGAAGAAGGTATTACTGGAAGCTACTGGCCTCGACCCTGCTGAGACATCCCCGGTCTTTCGCTTTAACCGTATCCTTCGCCATCCAGGCATTCCATTTCCGCAAGGTCTTTGAGAAATTCAGCAATATACCGGTTAAGGACATACTGGACCGGGGGATAACCAAGAAAATTAACGAACCGGAAGAATTAGCCGCTAAAGGTATCTAGCCAGTTCAGTCAGACGGCAAATTCGAGGGCAGTCAGTAACCTCAGGGTATAACTCATAGCGGTCAATAAGTATCGGACTGATACCCACCCCTCGGGCACCAACCACATCAATTTTATACTGGTCACCGACATGAACAGCTTCCGAGGCGTTTACTCCCGCCCGCTCCAGAGCCGCCAGAAAAATAGGTGGCTGAGGCTTGTCACCACCCGCCTCCTCAGAGGTAACCACAAAGTCAAGATATGGTTCCAGACCTAGCTGGCGACAAATAGGCGCCATATCCCTATTTAGATTAGTTAGCAAGCCCAAAATAAACTTCTGCCCCTTTAATGTTTTTACGGTGGGTAATACATCTTCAAAGAGGGTAAAGGTTACGCCCTTATATAATTCCTGCACCTTCTGCACAATTTTGGGAAACAGCTCTTTAGTAACCTCAACCCCGGCCTCGGTTAACAGTATTTCCTGATAGCGGAGTCCAACCTCAGCCTGCTCCTCGGGACTCCTCGCCGTCACCTTGGATTTGATATCCTCGTCAAACCAAAACCTATCAGCACGCAAAAGACCACGCATTACTTGCTTCGGTGACGCCTCGATACCAAATTCCTGTAAAGCCTGGCACTGAAGTTCTTCCCGGGGAGGTTCAAAACGGGCTAGAGTGTTAAACCAATCAAGAAATACGGCTTTAATCACGCTGGTTTCCCTACTTCATCCTCCTCAACGCCCAAGTCTCTAAGATAATCAAGGGCATCCTGGACGGTTGCCATCTTCTCGGCATCTTCATCCGATATCTCAATTTTTCGTGTCGGATTGCTAAATTCCTCTTCTACAGTCATTATCAATTCTACTAAGTCCAGAGAGTCGGCACCTAAATCATCAGCAAAGCTAGCTGAGGGCACTACCTCCTCCTCTTCTACCCCTAGCTGCTCGACAACTATTGCCTTCAGCCGCTCAAAAATAGTCGTCACTTTCTATCCCCCTTTATCATAACTTTTTATCTACTAGCCACAGCGCTAACCGAGCCTAAAACCCCGTTAACAAATTTGGATGAACTCTCGCTACCAAAGGTCTTGGCCAGCTCCACGGCTTCATTTATGGCTACCTTAACTGGCACCTTATTATCAAGTAAAATTTCGAATATTGCAAGCCTCAAGATATTCCTATCAACCGCCGGTATTTGTTCTATTGGCCAGGCAGGAGCAAAACTCTTAATATTATGGTCAATCTTCTCCTTATTCTGGACAACACCGCCCACCAGCTCACGAGTGAAGGCAACATTTTCCTCAGATAACCCCCCCCCAGCCAGAAGCCGGCTTACCACCTCCTCTTCCTCATGCCCCACCGTGTCAATCTCATATAGTGCCTGGAGAGCCAGTGTCCTGGCTTTTCGCCGCGCCCCTGCCATAGATTCCCCCCAAAACTAAACCAACATTATAGCATACTAATAATAGACTTGCCCCTTCAAGCTGGCGTTAATAAGCAAGCTGGTCTACGGGCAAGCCCGTTCAACAAACTATACGCTTAACCGCCTCCGCATCCCCTATATTCAGGATTTCAACATCCCGGTTTATTCGCTTAACCAGACCGCTAAGCACTTTCCCTGGACCTATCTCAATAAAGGTAGTAACCCCATCATTTATCATATACTCAATAGAGCGCTGCCACTGAATGCTATTACACAACTGACTAAGCAGTTCTGCTTTCACTTCTTCAGCAGTAGTCAATGGCCGAGCGGTAGTGTTAGCTATAATAGGAATCATCGGTTGGTAAAAGGGAAGGTTAGCTATAATCTCAGCCATACCATCAACCGCTGATTGCATCAGTGGCGTATGAAAGGCACCGCTTACCGGTAACATGATGGTGCGATAAGCCCCCCTGTCTTTAGTCAAATCGGCCGCCCTAGCTAAATTCTCCTTTGCCCCGCTGATTACTAGCTGCTCCGGGCAGTTAATATTAGCCATCAGGGTACCGGTTTCCTTACACACCTCAACCAACGAAGCTTCATCAAGCCCCATTACTGCCACCATACCCCCGGGTTGCCTCAGCCCGGCTTCATGCATCAACCGTCCCCTCTCCCGTGACAAATAGACCGTGGTGGCAAAATCAATCACCTCGGCAGTTGCCAGTGCGGTATATTCACCAAGGCTATGACCAGCGACAAAAGCCGGAGGTGGTAACCCTCGGCTACTATCCACCTCACCGATAGCCTTCAAGCAGGCAAAACTGACGGTTACCAGCGCTGGTTGGGCATTGATAGTCTGACGAAGCTCTTCCTCGGGACCCTCAAAGCATAATCGGGACAGAGGAAACCCCAAAACCTCGTCAGCCTGTTTAAAGACAGCCTTGGCTGAGTCAAAATTATCATAAAGGTCGTGACCCATGCCTACCTTCTGGGAACCCTGTCCCGGGAAGATATAGGCTACCTTCATCGGCTCAGCCACAATTAATCCTCTGAATAGGAATTTTAAAGACCAGCAATTATTGCCTCAGCCTCAGCCATCATTTCATCTATAATAACCCTAACCGGTTTAATTTCCTTGATTAATCCGGCAACCTGTCCGGCTATTAGTGAGCCATCCTCAAGATTACCCTCAATCGCACCCTGATAATACCTATTCATGCCAAACGATTCCAGTTCCTCTTTAGATGCGCCCGCCTTCTCCATTTCCTGAAATTGCCGTGTCAGCCGGTTCTGCAAGCAACGCAGCGGGTGCCCGGTGGTTTGTCCGCTAGCCACTGTAGACCGCTCGTGTGCCTGTAGAATCTTCTGCTTATATCCCGGGTGAGCAATACATTCCTCACTACAGACAAAGCGCGTTCCCATCTGAATACCCTGAGCCCCCAGAGCCAGGGCAGCCACCAAGCCCCGTCCGTCACCAATACCACCCGCCGCCACTACCGGTACCTGAACACTATCCACCACCTGAGGCACCAGCGCCATGGTGGTTACTTCCCCAATATGTCCCCCTGACTCCATACCTTCAGCCACCACAGCATCCACACCGGCTCGCTCCAATCGCTTAGCCAGAGCAACGCTAGCCAATACCGGCATCACCTTTATCCCCGCCTGCTTAAATCTAGGAATGTAAGGCCCAGGATTACCGGCGCCGGTGGTAACCACTGCCACCTTCTCTTCCAGAACCACATCCACCACCTGTTCAGCAAAGGGGGATATCAGCAGGATATTTACCCCAAATGGCTTATCGGTTAGCTGCCTGGTTAAGCGTATTTGTTGTCTTACCCAATCTGGCTCGGAATTACCGGCACCAATTATACCCAATCCGCCAGCACTAGAAACCGCCGAGACAAGCTCAGCCGTGCCTAGATAAGCCATCCCCCCCTGAACAATCGGATATTCAATACCAAAGAGGTCGCAAATTGCAGCTTTGAGCATGATTCAACCTTCCTTATCCTGTCTTCCCCTTAGGGCTTTTAATCTCAATAACCTCCCTGTCCCCATATTTCCCACAGGTAGGACAAACATGGTGAGGCAGTTTAGGGCTATGGCATTGAGGGCAATACTCTACAGCCGGAGGGCTAACCCCCAAATGACCACGCCGCTTACCCTGACGCGCCTTAGCATATTTTCGCTTTGGTAAAGCCATAATTTACTCATCCTTTCCCTTCTTTTACTACTACATCACTAGCTTAAGCCAATTTATCCAACTTTGACTGGTCCGAGCCTGCCCCCTGAGGCACGCAGCCGCAAGGTCCCTGGTTAAGGTCATGACCGCAAATAGGGCACAACCCAGCACAGTCCTCACGGCAAATCAGCTTCATCGGGATAGCCAGTAGCGCATACTGACGTATTGCCTCGGTCAAATCAAGAATGTGATGCTCATCAATTGTAAACCATTCCGGCTCCTCAGGCAAGGGTAGTGAAGCACCACTAACTACATCCGTGGTCGGGAAATACTCCTCTTCAATATCCAGACTCAGAGGACAACTAAACAAACCCAAGCAGCGGCTGCAGGTAACTTCAACCCCAGTGTGTAGTTTAGCCGTGGCAAGGATGCCCCGGTTAGTCCGTGTCAACCTAACCTCACCCTGAACCAGGCAACTACCACCAGCAATATCAACCGCCTCACTCACCTCATAGTTTCGCACTGACCCTATGGGTTCCTTAAGCTGCTGAGATACATTTATTCGCATTACCTCCCACCTCCACTCCGGCTGAAGTTAACTTATTATATAAGCAAAGCCACATACCTACTGTCAAGCCAATAATTAAGTTGACAAGCAAATATAGGCAAACTATAATTAGGCTCGCCTTAGTACCAGTCTCTGCGTATTGGTGAACCCAGGCAAGAACAATCACAAACAGTAGCTCGGCAGAATGGAGGTGAATTCGGTGGCAGCCAAGGCTTTTGTTCTAATTGAGACCGCGGTGGGTAAAAATAAGGAGGTGGTGGCGGCTCTCAGACAGCTAGAAGGAGTGAAATCGGTTGATACTGTAACCGGACCCTATGATATTATTGCCATAGCAGAAAGAGAAACCCTCAATGATATCGGCGACCTGGTTACCGGGAAAATCCACCCCATCGCCGGCATTTCCCGAACGGTAACCTGCCTGGCAATATGGGCTGACTAAACCGGTTATCTTCTGGATTTCAAAACTGAATGAGCCAGGGCTTCCAGCCTCACTAATACGTCATTTATAGTTTCCTCGGCGGTAGAAGCTCCAGCAGTTACCCCTATATTAGACCGACCGTGAAACCAAGATGGTTGAAGTTCTTCAGCAGCTTCAACCAGATGTGTCTTAGTTGCTGTAGAACATAACTCGACAAGGCGATTGGTATTAGCACTGGTATGACCGCCGACAACGAGCATCAAATCCACCCTATTAGCCAGCTCAAGGGCAGCCGCCTGCCGTTCTCTGATATCATGACAGATGGTATCAATAACGCGTAGCTCAGAGTCTTTAGTCAGGGCAGAATCAATAAGCTTCTTCACAAATTCGGTAAAACGGGCCGGTACCTGGGTCGTCTGGGATAGAATACCCAAACGGCGAGGTAAATGGTCTAAGGTGGCGATAAACCCCTCATCTAGAGCCGCCACTCCCCTACCATCAGCCCAGCCCAGAACACCCCTGACCTCAGCGTGGTCAGCATCACCATATATAATAACAAAGAAACCCGACCTGGCTAATCTACGTGCGGCTACCTGCGCCCGATGAACAAAGGGACAGGTAGTATTAATTATGTTAATATGTCGAGCCCGAAGCTCTGCCTCCAGCTGAGGGTTCACCCCATGAGCGCCAATGGCTACCGTGTCACCCCTGATATCATCCACCCCCCGGGCTAACCTAACCCCTATCTCAGCCAGTCTTTGTAGTACCGGTTGGTTATGCACTACCGCACCTAATGTTTCCACACCGCCGCGCTCACGGGCAACCCGTTCTAGGACATCAATGGCTCGCCTAACTCCAAAGCAAAACCCTATTCCAGCCGCTTTTTCAATCCTTAATGCCATCTAGTTTCCCCGCCCCGCATAATCTCCCCGATATTCTGGGGGGAGGAGCTCAGCTATGTGACTCATCATAGAATCAGTAAGCTCAGCCAGTTCCTCCCTAGTCAATCTACCACTACCCGACGGCGGATAGAAAGGATTACCAATATTAACCATTACCCGAGGGCGACGCAACATCCAGGCTAAACCTTTAATCTTTTCTGACCCACTGATGCCCACCGGAAGAACTAAAGCACCATTGCGCAAGGCTATTAGCGCCGAGCCGAGAAAAGCCGTCTGAAGCTGATTGTTCTGGCTCCGCCTTCCCTCAGGGAACACAACTAAGACTCGACCTTCAGCCAGAACCTGGTTCGCCTGGTTAAATGCCTTCCTATCTATTCGCCCTCGGCGCACTGGAAAGGCACCAAAGTTACACATAAAGAATCTGGAGAATGGGGCACGGAATAGCTCCTCCTTGGCCATAAATGTCACTTTTCGTCTAAGACTGGCACCAATTAGAACCGGGTCAGCTAGATTAATATGATTAGCCACAATGAGCAAGGGTCCCCGTCCAGGGACATTCCCCTTGCCCCTGACCTGCCAGTGAGTCAGGAGGAGTAGTAGCATCTTAATTACTAGTCGGCAAACATAATAGAACCCAGGTAAAACTTTGCTTCCACACCAGTAAGAGATTAGCATTGTTATAAATTATACCCTACGGCTAAGGCAAAAACAAAACTTGATTAAACGTAACTTTTACCTCATAATACCAAATACCAAGGATTAAAGCATGAAAAGGTTAAGCATTGGTAAGATAAGAGGTCTGCAACAGATTGCCAATTCAGATGGCATCTTTACTATATGCGCTATGGACCACCGAGGGTCTTTACGCAGGATGATTGATGAAGAGAATCCAGCCGAGGTCAGCTATGAAGAAATGGTTAAGCATAAGCTAGAGCTGTGCTCCAGCCTGGCTAACCACGCCAGTGCTGTGCTTCTTGACCCCATATTTGGGGCGGCTCAATGTATCAGCCACGGTATCCTACCCAAAAATACCGGGCTCCTGGTTAGTATCGAAGCCACTGGTTACGCTGGTGGAAAGGAACACCGCCTGACTAATTTACTAGACAACTGGAGCGTGGATAAGATTAAGCGAATGGGTGCCTCGGCAGTAAAAATTCTGGTCTATTATCGACCCGATTTGGCGGAGTTAGCCAGTAAGCAATTGGACACGGTTAATATGGTAGCCAGTGAATGTATAAAATATGACCTCCCCTTCTGCGTAGAACCGCTGACCTATCCCATAACCGATAAAATCCATAATCCCCAAGAGCTTGCTGCCCTGAAAGAACAGCTGGTAATCAGAACCGCCCAGGAGATTACCGCCCTACCCATAGACGTGCTAAAGGCCGAGTTCCCCGCTGACCTACACTATAAACAGGACAAGTCTGAGCTCATCAACCTCTGTCGCCGGTTAGACACGTCATCTCAGGTGCCATGGGTTATCCTAAGCGCCGGTGTTGACTTCGAACTTTTTTGCCAACAGGTAGAAATTGCCTGCCAGGCAGGGGCTTCCGGCTTTCTGGGCGGTCGGGCTATCTGGCAAGAGGCAATGCTTATTGATGATGCCCGACAAAGGACTCAATATTTATCAACGGTAGCCGCCGACAGGCTAAAAAGACTAACTGAGATAGCTAATAAGTACGCTGTGCCCTGGTATAAGAAGTTCGGGGTAACCGCCCGGGAGCTGACGCCCATTTCAGAAAGGTGGTATCAAGAATATTAAAGTCGGAGGAGGGAGGCTATGATTGCTACCATTACCCTCAATCCCACCATAGATAGAACTATTTCAGTTCACGGGCTGGTATTGGATGAAGCCAACCGATGGACAAATTTGCGTCTCTATGCCGGGGGTAAAGGCATTGACGTATCACGCGCCATCCATGAGATGGGTGGTAAAACTACTGCCTACGGATTCATTGGTGGTGACACCGGCAGGACCGTAGAAATATTGCTTGACGAGGAAGGGGTGCCCTTCAGCTTTACCCCTATTGGACGGGAAACGCGCACCAATTTTATCATCACGGATACTAAAGCTTCCAGACAAACCAGGATTGATGCTCCTGGTCCACGTATCTCAGAAAGAGAGCTGGAGAGATTTAGGCAGAAGATAGGGCGAATTGACCCCAAGCCAGCGTTAATGGTAATCGGCGGCAGTGTACCACCTGGTATTCCGCCTAATATTTATTACGATATAGTTACGGAGTGTAAAGGCTTCGGGATAAGATGTATCCTGGATTCTGAAGGTCAATGGTTAATGGAGGGTATAAAAGCTAAACCCTACCTCATTAAACCTAATGTCCGCGAGGCCGAGGGGCTGCTTGATACCAAACTCCCTACTGAAGAAGCCATCATTAAGGCAGCCCTTAACCTGGTTGAGATGAATCTTGAGATAGCGGTCGTCTCCCGAGGTAAGGATGGTATTATTGCCGCCACCAAGGAGAGAATTGTTAAGGCAGTCCCACCCCCGGTAAAGGTACGCAGTGCTGTAGGCGCCGGCGATTGCACCATAGCCGGACTGGCTCTAAAGCTAGCCGAGGGGGAGTCCCTAATTGAAGCCTGCCGATTGGCAGCCGCCATGGGTACTGCCGCCGTATTAACCCCGGGCACCGAACTGTGCCATAGAGCTGATGTGGAAGAACTGCTCCCCCAAATCGAGGTCTCGGAGACAACCACCAAGCAGAGGGCTAAAACGTACTTCACTGCTCCTTGAGAGCTGATACGTAGACGCTAAAGGTTTGAGAATCAAACAGCACCAACACCACCTCCCTGACTGAGGTAGTGCTCTGGCGAAGAAAGGCGGTAACAGCACCGACAGCTACTTTTGCCGCCTGAGCCACCGGATAGCCATAGGCACCAGTGCTAATTGACGGGAAAGAAAGGCTCTTGATGTTGTTCTCGGCGGCCAGTCTCAAGCTCTCCCGGTAGGCGCTAGCCAGCAACTCCGTCTCCCCTTTCTTGCCACCATACCAGATAGGACCAACGGTATGAATAACATACTTTGCCTTAAGATTGCCACCACTGGTAATAACCGCCCTACCGGTGGGCAAGCGCCCCTGCCTTGATACAATCTGCTTACACTCCTCCAGAATGACAGGACCGCCTGCCCGGTGGATGGCTCCATCTACTCCACCACCCCCCATAAGGCTGGGATTGGCCGCATTAACTATCGCCTCGGTATCCTGCCGGGTAATGTCTCCCTGAATTATGCGCAGATTGGCCTGGTTAATAGTAACTCCGGTAGCTGACTCCTCCATGACCTCTCAACTTCAGTATAGCCCCACTGACCTGAATAAGTGAGTGTTTACCCTTTTACTCGACCCGCTGAACCTTGATTAGGTTGGTTCTGCCGGGCACTCCCATAGGAATACCAGCGGAAATAATCACCAGTTCACCGCTTTTGGCCATGCCGATTTTAAGTGATAATTGGGCGGCTCCATGAAAGATATCCTCCACGTTGACCAGCTCAGTCGCCAGATAGGGGTTCACCCCCCAGCTGAGTATAAGCCGCCTAGCAACATTAGCATTAGGGGTAATGGCCAAGATAGGGGCTTCAGGACGATATTTAGAGATGCGTAGGGCGGTACTCCCGGAACTGGTATAAGCTACGATACACGCCGCCCCGAGCTGCTGAGATATGTGGCAGGCGGCATAGCTTATGGCATCATCGGTTTGAGGTATAACCCGCTCTCCCTTCTCCAGTAAAATATGTTTATAGGGCAATGCCTTCTCAACCTCGGTGGCAATATGCGCCATCATGGTAACCGTTTCTACCGGGTATCTACCGATAGCGGTTTCACCGGAGAGCATAACGGCGTCGGCGCCATCAAAAATAGCGTTGGCAACATCACTAACCTCAGCCCGAGTGGGTCGTATCGAGTTTATCATTGACTCCAGCATCTGAGTAGCTACAATAACCGGCTTACCCGCTTGATTACATTTACGTATAATCCTCTTCTGGATTGTCGGCACCTTTTTTAACGGCATTTCTACCCCCAAGTCGCCACGAGCTACCATTATGCCATCAGCTTCAGCAATAATATTATCAATATCATCCACTGCCTCATGTTTCTCGACCTTAGCAATAAGGGGCACATCTGCCCCTTTTTCCCGTAAAAACTGCTTCACTCGCACAATATCAGATGATTCACGTACGAAGGAGACGGCGACAAAATCTACGCCCTGCTCCAGACCAAAGGCTAAATCGGCCAGGTCTCCACTAGTAATAGAGGGTATGTTTAGTCTCACCCCCGGGACATTAATCCCCTTATTCACAGCCAGTAATCCACCAACAACCACCTCACATTTGACTTCAATATCAGTAGTAGCTATTACCTCTAGTTGAATGGCGCCATCATTGAGAAAGACGGAGTCGCCATGATTAAGGTCGTTAAGAAAGGCGGGAAAGTTTACCGACACCCGGTGCTCATTGCCTATGATTGGCTCACCAGTCAGACAAAAATCATCACCCTCCTTCAGCCATACCTCCTTTTTCTCCAATCTACCGGTTCTTAGCTTGGGTCCTGGCAGGTCTTGTAAAATAGCCAATGGTATGCCTAATCTTGCCGAAACATCGCGGATAGCCTGGATGGACTTAGTATGCTCTTCATGGGTACCATGTGAGAAATTCAGGCGAGCCACGTTCATCCCAGCTCGGGCTAGCTTTTCCAGTATCCGGCTTGAGCTGCTGGCCGGTCCGATAGTGCCCACTATCTTAGTTTTTCTCATCATCTCCATATCTCGACAAATTAAATCTTTAACTTCCAAAGATGACCTTAATTTTACACTGGAGACCCTCCAGTATCAAGCGAGAGGAATATAGAGATTGTGTATCAACCCCTCACCCTTTATCCCTCTCCCCTTATGAAAGGGAGAGGGAACGGAATTTTTAAAGGGGCTTCGCCCCTTTTGATTCATTTAATAAACAACTGGAGGAACATTAGGCTATGCCAATAGACAAAATTATTATCTGGCCGCTAGATTTAGACAGGATTTGACAAGAATTGAGGGTTATATTATACTGAAATGTTAGTCTCGTTTAACATTTATAAAACTATAAATTTTAACGGGGTTTGCCGTGGAAAAAGAACAAAGCGCCAGTATGGAAGATTATCTTGAGACCATAGTCTTGCTCAGCGAGGGGGACAAGGCGGCCAGGGTAACCGAAATCAGCAAGGCTCGGGGAGTGAAGAAGTCCAGTGTTACCTCTGCCCTGACCAAGCTGGCTCAAGAAGGGCTTATAGAGCATGAAAGGTATGGACAGGCCAAGCTTACCGCCAAAGGAGAAAGGATAGCTCAGGATGTATTTCACCGCCACGAGACACTACGCCACTTCCTGGCTGAAATACTGAAGGTTGACCCGGAGGTAGCGGCCAGTGATGCCTGCAAGATGGAGCACACTGTCAGCCCGGTTACATCGGAGAGGCTGACGAAGTTTGTAGAATTTGTGTTGAACCGACCACAAGGGGAGCCTGACTGGCTGAAGAACTTTAACTATTACCTTGAGCATGGCAAGTTCCCCAAGGAATGTGTCATCACATGCCAGAGAGAAAGTGACAGAAAAGGCTAAATTTTTTTTAGCACAAAGGAGTTAGACGAGACTAACTAATCGGGCGATAATAACAAGAGAAGAAAGTTAGCCCCAATTGAGCTGGGGGTTAAAACGGAGGGTAATAAATAGATGACAGTGAAGACGCTAAATGACTTGAAGTGTGGTGAGAAGGGTAGAATCGTAAAGATTGGCGGCGGAGGAAGTATCCGCCGACGGCTTCTAGATATGGGGGTGGTGTCCGGGAGTGAAGTCAAGATGGAGAGGGTAGCCCCGCTGGGAGACCCTATTGAGATTAAGGTCAAGGGATACAACCTGTCACTGCGTAAGCAAGAGGCGGCCAGTATTCAGGTGGAGGCAACTTAGATGAATCAAGATATGCCGCTAGCCATGGTCGTACCCGGTAAGCTGGTAACGGTAACCGAGGTTAGAGATGGCCGGAGACTACAAAAAAGACTTGCCGATATGGGACTTACTCTCGGCGTCCAGATAAGGGTCATAAACGGTCAGATGTCCGGTCCGGTGCTCATTGACCTCAGAGGGTCGAGGGTAGCCCTGGGTCGGGGCATAGCTCAGAAAATCGTGGTGAAGGAGATGTGAACACGGCCAAAAAAGAGAGAGTTATTGCCCTGGCTGGCAACCCCAATTCGGGCAAGACCACGGTGTTTAACAATCTGACCGGAGCCCGCCAGCACGTAGGGAACTGGCCCGGGGTTACCGTGGAGAAAAAGGAGGGAACCTGTAGTTATCAAGGCTATCACCTCAAGGTAGTCGACCTGCCCGGTGTCTATAGCCTTACCGCTTATTCCCCCGATGAGATTATCGCCAGAAATTTCATCGTCGACGAGAAACCAGAGGCGGTGGTGGACATTGTTGATGCCTCAAGCCTGGAGCGAAATCTCTACCTCACCGTGCAACTAATCGAGCTGGAAGTCAACCTGGTGGTCGCCTTGAACATGACCGACATGGCTAAATCCCGGGACTACCGGATTGATGTTGACCAGCTCTCCGACCTTTTAGGGGCGCCGGTGGTGCCCATGGTAGCCTCCCGTAAGGAAGGTACCGAGGAGTTACTCAAGCAAATAGTAAACACCCTTGACGGTAAAACAAATAACAAAAAGATTAAGCTCTACTACGGAAGTGAACTTGAGGAACACATTAACGAGCTGGAGGAAATCATTTCTCGTGATGAAAAGCTCTCGCACCAGTTTCCTCCGAGGTGGCTGGCGATAAAGCTCCTTGAAGAGGATAAGGAGGTGCTCCAGAAGATAGAGAGTAAACTATGAGCCGGGAAGAGATTCTCCAGGCTAAGGACAGGAGTGTTGCCCATCTCCGGGGCATTTTGGGTGATGATGCGGAAACGGTAATTGCTGAGGAAAGATACGGCTTCATTAGCGGACTGCTCAGGGAGGTACTAAAGAAGCCTCCTATTGAGCGGATTACCCTCTCTGATAACATTGATAATGTAGTGGTCAACCGCTGGCTGGGTATCCCTCTATTTCTGGCGTTAATGTATGGGATGTTCCAGTTTGTCTTCACCCTGTCGGCGCCATTCATGGGCTGGATTGACCAGTTCTTTGGCTGGCTGGGAGGATATGCTGCCGGCGTCTCTCCTGACTGGCTGGGCTCACTGCTGGCTGACGGTCTTATCGGCGGTGTCGGCTCGGTGCTTATCTTTGTTCCGCCGATATTCCTACTATTCATTGCCATTGCCATCCTGGAGGACTGCGGCTATATGGCTCGGGCTGCCTTCATTATGGACCGATTGATGCACAGAATCGGGCTTCATGGTCGTTCCTTCATTCCCATGATTCTGGGCTTTGGCTGCAATATCCCGGCGATTATGGCCTGCCGCACTATAGAGAACCCCAAGGACAGGCTGACCACCATCTTAATTAACCCCTTTATGTCCTGCGGCGCCAGGCTCCCTATCTACATACTCCTGGCCGGTGCCTTTTTCACGGCTAACCAGGGGCTAGTGGTCTTCTCCATATATCTCATCGGGATTATCATCGCCATCATCATGGCGCTGGTGCTCCGTAAGAGTATCCTTAAGGGTCCCAGCGGCCACTTCGTTATGGAATTACCGCCTTACCGCCTGCCGACTGTAACCGGGGTGCTGGTGCATATGTGGGAGCGGGGAAGGCATTTCTTAATCAGGGCGGGAACCGTCATCTTTGGCATCGTAGTGCTGGTCTGGCTCCTGAGCAGCCTGCCCTGGGGGGTAGAGTATGCCAGCGCTGAGAGCGTAATTGGTCAGATTGGCAGCTTCATCGCCCCCATATTTGCTCCCTGCGGCTTCGGTCAGTGGCAGTCAGCGGTCAGCCTCGCCTTCGGCTTCCTGGCTAAAGAGGTGGTGGTGGGCACTATGGGCGCCATATTTGCCGCTGAGGAGGGAATTTTAGGCGGCGCTATTGCTGCCCAGCTGGGCTGGACGCCACTGATTGCTTTCGCTTTTATGGTCTTTTGCCTGCTCTATGCCCCCTGCGTTGCCGCTCTCGGCACTATCCGGAGTGAGACTAACTCATGGAAGTGGACTGGATTTGCCGCCGTCTATACCACTGCCATTGCCTGGATAGCGGCTACCCTCATCTTTCAAATCGGAAGGTTGTTTATAGCGTGACCAAAGGAGGAGAAAAGCTGCTATAACCTCTTTTTGGTCAGCTTTCAGGCCAGACCCGGGCACCCTTAGCCAGCCGGTTTCCCCTGTCCACAGTTACATTATCACCCAGAACACAGCTATCAAGAACAGGGCTACCGCTTTGAACACAGCTATGGGAGCCAGCAATGCAATTTCTCAGTATCGCTCCCTCACCTACTTTTGAGTCGTGCCACAGCACTGACCCTTCTACAACGGCACCTTTAGCCACCTCACACCTTGGCCCCAGAACGGTGGGGCCTTTGACCTGCGCATCCTCAGCAACAACACACTCTTCACCGACCAGCACCGGTCCTTCAATCCGAGCTGTAGAATGGATTTTGCTTCCTCTACCGAGCCGAATACCCCGGTCACCCCACCTCAAAAGCAGGTCATGATGTGCCTTAAGATACTTCTCCGGCGTGCCGGTGTCAATCCAGTAGGCATCAGAGGGATAGCTCAAGATAACCTCACCCATCTCAAGGAGCCGCGGGAAAAGGTGATGCTCGAACATGAAGGGAGTTGCCACCGGGACATGTCCCAGAACCTCAGGTTCCAGGATATATATACCGGCATTTATCATGTTGCTGGTCACTTCATCCCGGCTTGGCTTCTCTATAAAGCGCTTTACCGTACCCTCGGCATCGGTCTCCACCACGCCATAAATGGTGGGGTTGTCCACCGACGTAAGCGCTATGCTTACTTTAGTCCCTATTTCCTGGTGGCGTCTCATCATAGCCGTCAGGTCTATCTCAGTCAGGACATCGCCATTGAAAACGAAGAACGGCTCATCAAGAAATGCCTCAGCATTTTTCACTGCCCCGGCTGTGCCCAACGGCGATTCCTCTACCAGATAGGTCATCCTAATCCCAAATTTGGTGCCATCGCCAAAATAGCTTTGGATTGGGTCAGGAAGAGAACCCATAGCCAGGATAATATCTTCCACACCGTGCTCCTTAAGGTAGCCTGCCATGTGTTCCAAGAAGGGCCGGTTCAAGATAGGCACCATTGCCTTTGGTATGTTGCAGGTCAGGGGACGCAGCCTTGTTCCTTCCCCACCCACGAGGATGACTGCCTTCATCACTTCTCCTCCGCTACCCTTCGCCCATCATTGAGGTATTTGCATTCAATTATATCATATAAACCAAAATGCCCTGCGGGTAGAGTTCACTCCCTAAGATAGAGTAAAATATAGCCAGGTTGGTTAACCCTGGAGAGGATGAAAGGGGGCACTCATTGAGAATCGGCGTAATCTCTGATACCCATGCCTACTCCTTCTCTGAAGTTCCAGACCCAATTCGGAAAGCTCTAGCTGAGGTAGACCTCATTATCCATGCCGGCGATTTCACCGAAAGGGCGGTGCTTGAGGGGCTCAGGAAATTAGGTGAAGTGAAAGCCGTCCACGGCAACATGGACTCAGACGAACTCAAGAGAATGTTACCACCCAAGGAGTTATTTGTAGTTAACGGAAAAAGAATCGGGCTCACCCACGGTTCGGGAGGGCCTCGGGGAATAGCCGGTAGAGTAAGAGAGATGTTTAGCGATGTAGAGCTTATCATCTACGGCCATTCCCACCAGCCAGCTAATCAGTATATCCGGGGAAGCCTTTTGTTCAACCCGGGCCGAGCCAGAGACTCCTTTGGACTAGTGACCATCGACGATGAAATAAAGGCCGAGATAATAAAGATTTGACATACGGCATTTTCGACACTTGCTCCTCGCTACAGGCAAAGCTCCGATATCGGGGAAAAATCTTGACGAAGCAAGAGTCCCTAGTTTACAAATAGGAGTTTCTGAACTAAAATATATGATTACGGGCGGTTAGCTCAGTGGTTAGAGCGCTTGCTTCACACGCAAGAGGTCACTGGTTCAAGTCCAGTATCGCCCACTTTAGATAGGAAGAGCTAGCTTCGACAATGGGCAAAGCTCTTGGGCAAAACGGCTCTTCCCACTGCGAGCACCGCGTGCTTCATTACTGTAACTGATATAAGATAACTTTTAGAATGACCAACAGAATAAACGAAACGAAAAACTAACTTCGGTAGGAGATTTAATAGAGGGAGGTCAACTATGAAAATGTCGGACGAGGTCAAGAAGGCAGTCGCTGAATGTTCTCCAGCACTGGTAGCCACTGCAAATAAAGACGGCCAACCTAACGTCTCAGCGAAGGGGTCTCTTCAGGTCATTGACGATGAGCATCTTGTGTTTGCTGATATCCGGTCGCCGCGCACCATTGCTAATCTTAAGGAAAACCCTCAGATAGGGATTATATGCCTCAATCCGTCTACGAGGAAGGGGTGCCGAATCTGGGGCAAGGCGGAAATAATGACTTCCGGAGAACTTTTCGACAGGTTGACTAAGGAATATGCCGCCCGTGATATGAAGGTAAACCATGTAGTTAAAGTTACCGTTGATGATGCTCTCGCCTTCTGACCAATTAGGCTTAACGGCATAGATTCGCCAGCAATGCGTATTTGTCCCTTGTCTCTGGTTGCCAGCTTGCCTTCCAGCGGTTGACTTAACTGTTTACCCTTTGGTTCTATTTTCAACGTCTCTCCCGCCAAAGGGTAAATTAAAATGCCCCCAAGCGAATTCGAATCGCTGTTACCGGCTTGAAAGGCCGGTGTCCTAGG